>CAZERJ010000085.1:0-12827 GCA_964514445.1 uncultured bacterium
CATGGCGGCGTTCAGGCTGTTCGCAAAAGTGCTCATATAGCCAGCGTAGGCCTGGGACTTAACAAATGTCAAGTCTAGTTACGACACCTCACCGTAGCACTGCGGCGGTTACCCGCTGCCGGCGGCCGATGCAGACTTTGAGGGAACACTGGCCTCATGAACACCACGGAGTTAGGCCGCAGTGGCCTTCGCGTTTCCGTCATCGGGCTCGGATGCATGGGCATGTCCGATTTTTATTCGGGCTACGACGACAATGAATCGATAGCAACAATTCACCGCGCCATCGAGCTTGGCGTGACCTTCCTGGATACTGCCGACATGTATGGCGTGGGCAAGAACGAGGAACTCGTTGGCCGCGCAATTGCGGATCGGCGCGACAAAGTGACGCTTGCCACAAAATTCGGCAACGTGCGCCGTCCGGACGGAAGTTACGCCGGCGTCAACGGCAGCCCCGACTACGTACGCAGCGCTTGCGATGCGAGTCTGAAACGATTGAACGTCGAAACAATCGATCTCTATTATCAGCATCGCGTGGATCCGAATACGCCGATTGAAGAAACCGTCGGCGCCATGGCGGAGCTCGTCAAAGCCGGCAAAGTTCGTTATCTCGGACTGTCGGAAGCTGCGCCGGACACAATTCGCCGTGCTGCAAAAGTACATCCGATTGCTGCGCTGCAAACCGAATACTCTCTATGGACGCGTGATCCCGAGACCGACGGCGTACTGGACACCGTGCGCGAGCTCGGCATTGGGTTCGTTGCTTATAGTCCGCTCGGGCGTGGATTTTTAAGCGGGCGCTTCAAGACGATCGACGACCTGCCGCAGGACGACATACGGCGCAACCATCCGCGTTTCCAGGGCGAGAATTTCCAAAAGAATTTGCGTCTGGTCGACGTCGTTCAGGACATTGCGCGCGAGAAAAATGCAACGCCCAGCCAAGTCGCGCTGGCATGGCTACTCAAACAACCGGATGTCGTTCCGATTCCCGGTACAAAACATCGCAAGTATTTGGAAGAAAACGTCGGCGCGCTGAACGTTACGCTTTCCGAGGCGGACATGCGTCGCATCGACGAAGCCTTTCCGGTTGGCGCTGCCTCGGGTCAGCGTTATCCCGAGCAGGCGCTCGCAGCGGTGCATCGCTAGGGCATACGGGTACGAGCTTCGCATGGCAGATACACAGCACAGTTTGCAGACCTATATCAGTGATATGCTCGCGCTGGAACAGCACATCCGCGAGCCGTTTGAGGCGCAGCTCAAAGATTCCGACATTGTGAACTACGCGTCCGCACAGGTCGTACTGCGCAGGCTTTCCGATCTCTCGAACTCGCACATTGACGCCTTACAAGCGTTGCTTGCGCAGCAAGGCGGTCACGAAATACATCCGGTCAAAGGCGCCGTAAGCGCCGCGGCCGGCTTTGTTGCAAGCGCGATCGATATGGTGCGCAGAACGAAAGTTGCGAAGGCGCTGCGGGACGATTACACGGCGCTCTCGCTTGCGGCAGTTTCGTATAGCATGCTGCTCACGACTGCCAATGCCTACGGCGAACCGCAGGTGGCGCAGTTAGCGCAGATGCATCTGCGCGACTACGCTCAAGTGATCATGGAGATCGGTCTAGTTATACCGGACGTTGTGGTTGCCGATCTCATGCAAACCGGAATGCCGACGAACCCATCGATGGTCCCGGACAGCAAAGCCCAAATAGAACAAACGTGGCGTAACGCGGCTGCTGCGGAACGCAGCGTTCAGTCGAGTACGGGTGAAATCGCTACGGGAACAACGACGGATCAAACGTCACGATCGGTTTGAGCACTTGCGAGCCGCGCAGCGCCGAATAGGCCTGCGCGGCTTCGTGCAACGGATACAACGTCGCACCGAGACGCTGCGCCGTTACGACGCCGCGTTCGATCAGCGCAAGCGCTTCACGCGTGTCATTCGGCCCGCACGAATAACTGGCGACCAGGCGCAAATCGCGGAAGTAAACATCGTTGGCGTCAAGCGTGAGCGCCACGCCCGGTTCCAGCGGCGTGAACATGACGACCGTTCCTCCGGCATCCGCGGCTGCGGCGGCGTCGCGTAGTGCTTGCGGCGATCCGGGTCCGCAAACAACGACATCGGCGATCGACGTTGCGGTTTGCTCGATGACCTCGACACCAAGTGAAGCGGCAAAGCCGCGCCGGCTTTCCAGCAGATCGGCACCGCTGACGCGCGCGCCGAGATCCATCGCGGCAAGCGCGTGCATAATGCCCATAACGCCCAGGCCGATGACGTGAAGACGATCGCCGGCGCGCACGCCGCTGCGCCACAGCGACTTGACCACACACGCCAGCGGTTCGACGAGCGAGGCATCGACAAACGGCACGCCGGCCGGCAAACGAAGGGTATCCGCGACATTTTCTTTTGGCACGCGAAAGTACTCGGCGAGCCCGCCCGGTTCGATTTTCGTACGCCGCCACGTTGCGCACTGTACATAATCGCCCCGTTCGCACGCGCGGCACGCAAAACACGGCGCGTGATGATGCACGAACACGCGGTCCCCCACGGCAAACGGTGTTTCGCCGTCTCCGGCGGCCACAACGATGCCGGCCGGTTCATGACCGAGCACCAGCGGTGCTTTGCGCCGGACGTACCATCCCATGACGTCACCGCTACAGATGCCGCTCGCGCGCGTTTCGACCAGCAGCTCGCCCGGCGCGATCTGCGGCACGGGGCGTTCTTCAATGCGAATATCGTCAACGTCGTACAACACCGCAGCGCGCATCGTCTCTCTCATGGTTCGATCGCGTACTTCATGCCTACGCCGTCATCCAGACGGCGAAATACTTCGCCGATGCGCGAGAGCGGCACAGTATCGGTTACGAGCGGCAGCGGATCGATCTCGCGCTGCGCGAGCACCTCATACGCGCGCTTGACTGACGACGGGCGAAAATGGAACGGGCTGATGAGCCGCACTTCATCGTAGTGCAAGCGCGCCGCATCAAACGCTACGCGCGTTCCACCAGGCAGGCCACCGAAGAACGCCACCGTGCCGCCGCGGCGCACCATTGCGGGCGCGGCTTCCCACATCGGAATTTGTCCGGTGCATTCGATCAACGCGTCCGCTCCACGTCCTTCCGTGTTCGCGTGCACCGATTCGCTTAGCGGCTGGGCGCGCGTGTCCAAATACGTCAGTCCGAAACGCTGCGCGAGATCGCGGCGTTCATCGCGGCGGCCTGCCAGCAATGCGCGTACGCCGCGCTTTTGCAACAGCAGCGCATGCAGAAATCCAAAGCCGCCGTCGCCCAAAATGGCGACGGTTTGCCCGCTGCGCGGCTGTAAGACATCGATCGAGTGCACCACGCAGCTCAGCGGTTCCAGAAACGCTGCCGCGACGTACGAGATATCGCCGGGCTTGCGGAATGCGTTTGTGCGCACGATATGCGCCGGGATTTCAATGAACTGCGCGTAGGCTCCCAAAATTTTGGTGCTCATCACCGACTCGCACAGCTCTTCTTCACCAGCCGTGCACCAAAAGCACCTCAGGCACGGCGCAGAATGTACGCTCATGACGGCATCGCCGATTGCAAACTTCGGCGGCGCGTTGGCATCGATTGGCTCGCCGACGGCAGCAACGTCGCCGGAAAATTCGTGACCGAACGGCGTGGGCATCGGCATTTGCGGATGGCCGCGGCGATACGCCTTCAGATCGGTACCATCAGTGAGGGCGGCGCGCACACGCACCAGAACGCCACCCGGCGCAGGTTTGGGCACGGCAACATCCCGCAGTTCGACACGCCCGGGTTCAACCAGAATCGCTGATTGCATCACGGCAGACACTCAAGCAACGCACTTCGCATTTGCGCGGGCAACGGGCGGCTTTTGAGCGTGCGGCGGTTGATGCACGCAACAACCAGATGAAATACCGCGCCGATTTCATGTGTACGCTCGTTGCGCACGAGCGTTTGCCACTTGATCGACGATGCGCCGACGTGCACGATATGCGTGCGAAGCGTGAGCCAATCACCCATCAGCGCCGGCTTATGATAATCGGCTTCAACGTGAACGCGCGGCAGCCAAATATCGTACTCTTCGAAAACGGAGTTGTATGGAAAGCCCAGTTCGCCGAAAAAATCCATTTCGGCTCGCTCCACCGCGCGTTGATACGCCGCGAAATACATGATCCCCGCAATATCGATATCCGCCCACTGCACCATCACGCACGTTTCAAAGATGCGCGCGCCCGGCGGCGTGGTGTCTCTAAACTGCGGCATAACGCGCGAGCGGATCGACTTCCAGATTGACGCGATCGCCGGCTTCGCGATCGCCGAGCGTCGTTCGCGCAAGCGTCTCCGGAATCAGCGCGATTTCAAACCAATCGTTTCCCACAACCGCAATCGTAACGCTCACCCCGTCGACGCTGATAAAACCTTTCTCGCAGATGAAGCGCGCAATACCCTGCGGACGCTCGAGTCGCATGCGCACGCCTTGCCCTTCGGGCGTGACACTGATGACGCGGGCCGCCGTATCGACGTGTCCGTAGACAAAATGGCCGCCCATGCGATCGCCTACCCGCAGCGAGTATTCCACGTTGACACGGTCGCCTTCGTGCAATTCGCCTAGCGTCGATCGTGCGAGCGTTTCAGGGACGACGTCGAATTCAACCACGTTGTGATCGACCGACGCCGCAGTTAAACACACGCCGTTGATCGCGATGGAGTCTTTGACTTCCGTATCTTCTTCCGAGGCGCCGTCGCAGCGCAGCCGCAGGCGCATGCCGCCGTCGACAGGCGTCGCTACAAGAACCGTTCCGCGATATGCAATGAGTCCGCTAAACATCGTCAAAGGTGCCCGTTACGAGCACATCGGTCCCTAATCTTTCAATTGACGTGAAGTGCAACGCGCCCGTTTGCCCGAGCGGCTCACCAACGATAACAGGGACCGCCTGCGGCGTATGCAAGAACCGTGGCGCGATGAGCCAGTGCACGCGGTCGACGAGTTTGCCGCGAAGCAAATTACCGGCCATCGTTGGGCCGCCTTCGCACAGCACACTCGTCACGCCGCGTTCGAACAGCTTGCTTAGAGCAGCATTCAAGTCAAGCTGCATTTCCGCGTCATCGCCCACAAAAACCAGTTCGGCAACGCTTTCTAGGGTCTTGAACTTTTCGCGTGCGCCGGCGGGAGCTAGGACGAGCGTCTTTGCATAGCCTTCTTCCGGTTGGAACACGCGGCTGTGCGCATCGACCGGATCGGTTTCACAAAAAACTGCGCGCACGTATGGGCGCGCGCGATCGTGAGCGGGGCGCACGGTGAGCTGCGGATCGTCGACGCGGATCGTTCCGGCACCTACAGCAACGGTATCGTGCTGAATGCGTAAGTCTCGAACGAACGCGCGCGCTTCTTCGCCTGTCAGCCATTCTTGCTGTCCCGGCTGGGATGCGATACGGCCATCGAGCGACATCGCCATCTTCAATGAAACGAAGGGACGCTTGCCACGAATGGCGCGCGCAAACGGCGCGATCAATTCTTGCGCTTGCTGCGCATCGGCGATCTCGACGTCAATGCCGTGCTCGCGCAAATATGCAATGCCGCCGGCGTTGGTTTTCGGGTTCGGATCGGCGGCGCCGATTACGACGCGCGCGATACCCGCGTCCACGACGGCATGCGAGCACGGTGGTGTGCGTCCGAAATGATTGCAAGGCTCGAGCGAAACGTACAGCGTTGCACCGCGCGCGCGTTCGCCGGCTTCGCGGATCGCGTTGACTTCCGCGTGCGGCTCGCCGGCGCGGTGATGATACCCCTCGCCTACGATGCGATCGTCGCGAACGAGGGCCGCGCCGACAACGGGATTCGGTGCGGTACTTCCGAGTGCGCGTTTTGCCAGTTCGTAGGCGCGCTCCAAATAGAGTTCGTCTGCCGGTGAGAGCACGTTACGGTGTAAGCGCAAGCGCGATGGCGTGCGAGACCGCACCGCCGGCGCTGCGTACGGCGTGCGCGCAATCTTCCAGTGTCGCGCCGGTAGTGACCACGTCGTCGAGCAGAACGATAGGCATGCCGCACAGCGGTTCGCCGCGCCAGACGAATCGTCCGCGTGCGGCCAGGCGCTGTTCGCGTCCGCGGCCACGCTGACGGTCGCCGCTGGTCTGGCGCAAGCCATGGATCGCCGTTATACCGCCGGCTTTTGCGATGAGCTGAGAGATCAGGACGCAGCCATCGAATCCGCGCTCGCGGCGGCGCGTCGCGGTTGTCGGCACCGGGACGAGGATGCACGTTTGGTCGACGATTGCGAGCAGTCGTTGCGCGGCACTTCGCGCGACGTCACGCCGCCCATTCTTCAGCGCGAGGACGGCGCGGCGCAAATTGCCTGCGTACGGACCTGCGGCGCGAACGGTCAGGGTCGGCAATCGCCGGGACAACGGTTCGGCCGCCGGAACGCAGCGTTCGCAAATTCCCGCTCCAACTTCTTCGCAGATAGCGCACTGCGGCGGAAAGAGAAAATCCAAGACGGCTTGCATGTTTACCATGCGGGTCTTTCACGACGGAGTTTGCTTGTGTCACCCTGAGCGTGTCGAAGGGTCGCCTCACCACCTCAAAACATAAGCACGCCGCGCATGAAGTGCGGCGACGCTTATCGCGCGAAGCATGCCCGCAGGGCAAGAGCTCAGCGCGACAACTACGTTGAGACGGGTTCGTTCGCTACGATGGCTCCGTCGAGCGTGGCGCCCGGTTCGACGGTGTAATTCATGCCGACGATGGTATCTTGGAGAGTCGCATTTGCTGCGATGTGAGAGCCTTGCCACACAATCGATCGTTCAATGCGCGCGCCTGCTTCAACCGTAACGTCGTCGCCGATGACGCTTGGGCCAATGATGCGTGCTGACGGATCGACGCGTGCGCCGTTGCCGACCCAGACGTTTCCATGTTGCGCGCTGCCGCCGGGAATCGTGAATGCGCCGCTGAGCACGTCGTTGGTAGCGCGCCGGTATTCCGACGGCGTGCCGATGTCGCACCAGTATGCACCGCGCGCATCAAAACCGTAAAAAGCCAAGCCCGCTTCCTGCAGCGACGGAAATACGTTCTTTCCGAAATCGTAAAACACGCCCGGCGGAATGTGATCGAAGATATCAGGCGTGAACGCATAGATGCCGGTATTGACGAGTTTGCTGCGCTCGGTGCCCTTTGCCGGCTTTTCCTGAAACCCCGTGATCTTGCCGTCCGCATCGGTCACGACAACGCCGTATTGAGCGACTTCATCACGCTCCACCAAACCGATCGTCGCGATCGCATGTTTCTTGCGGTGAAACTCCAGCAAGCGGTTCAGCGGAAGATCGGTGAGATCGTCGCACCCGACAACAACGAAATCATCCTCCTCTGCGAAAAACGCCTTCATCTGTTCGACGGCACCCGCGCTGCCGAGCAGTTCTTTTTCGTGCAGATACTCGATGTGAACGCCGAAGCGCGAACCGTCGCCAAGTGTGTCGATGATTTGCCCCGGGAGGTAATGCACGTTGATCGCGATCTCGGAGAAGCCGTACGACTTCAAATACCGCAGCAAATGCGCGGCATTCGGTTCGCCCAATACCGGCACGAGCGGCTTGGGAACTTGCTTGGTGAGCGGATAGAGACGAGTGCTCAAACCGCCCGCGAGTATCATCGCACGCATGCTTTAGGCCTTACCCCTTGAAACGCTGAGACGAACCTGCTCTTGGGCAGCGAGTAACACGAAGTACGGCAGCGCCAGCTGACGGCGCCAACGCTTCGGCTCGCGGATCAGGCGATAGAGCCACTCCGCGTGCAGGCGTTGCCACTGTTCCGGTGCGCGCTCGAGTTTTCCGCTAATGACGTCGAATGAACCGCCGACGCCCATGCCGGCGCCACAGCCTGTGGCTTTGAGCCATTGTGAGAGCCAAAACTCTTGTTTTGGAAATCCCAGGCCGGCGAAAAGCATTTTCGCACCGCTCTGTTTGATCATCTGCGCCACGCCGGATGATTCCGGCTCGGGAAAGTAACCGTCGCGCGTGCCTGCAACCAGCAATCCCCCGAACCGCGCTTGCAACTTCTGCGCGGCAAGCTCCGCAACACCGGGCGCGCCGCCCAGCAGAAATATGGGAAGGCGTTGCCGCGCGGCAGCCGCGCAGAGGTGTTCGATCATTTCAACACCCGTCACGCGGGCACGCAAACGCGAACCGCGAAGGCGCGCGACGCCCAAAAGCCCGACCGTGTCGCACAACGAGAGCGTGCATGCATTGACGACGTCGCGATAGCGAGCATCGTGCTGAGCGTACACGACCATTTCTGTCCCAAGCGTTACGATTTGCGCCGCAGCGCCGGTTTGCGCGTAACGAATGATCGCTTCGGCCGCCTGATCCGCATCGAGCGGATCGAGTCTACACCCCAGTATGTACAAGGCTGCGATAAGGGTCGAGCAGCGGCCGGATGGCGTCCGCTGCGGCCGGAGCAATCGTGTCCAGCGGTAAGCGGCATTCGCCGGTTGCAAAGCCGAGCTGCCGCATTGCCCACTTCACACCGATGGGATTCGTCGTGAAAAATAGTGCGCGAATCAGCGGCAACAGCGAGAGGTGAATGTCGGCTGTGGCCGTGACGTCACCGGACTCGTATGCGCGCATCATCTCGCGATACTGCTGCGCGCATAGATGCGAGGCAACACCAACAACGCCGTCCGCGCCCATCGACAAACACGGCAAGAACAAATGGTCGTCTCCCGAGTACACCAAAAAATTCGGCTTGCGGTTTGCCAGAATCGTTCCGATCTGCATCAGATCGCCGCTCGACTCTTTGACGCCGGCAATGTTTGAATGCCGGTCCGCAAGTTCGAGTAATGTATCAGGAGTCATATTCGCGGCGGTGCGTCCCGGAATGTTGTAGATGATGACGGGAAGCTTCGTCGCCTGCGCGATCGCGCCGAAATGCGCGATCATTCCGGATTGTGTGGGTTTGTTGTAGTACGGCACCACGGCGAGAATCGCATCCGCGCCCGCTTTTTCGGCGGCTTGCGTTTGCTTTACGGATTCGCGCGTGTCGTTCGTACCGGCATTGGCAATAACCGCAGCGCGTCCCGCGACGGCTTCTTTCACGGCACTGAACAATTCAACGCGCTCCTGCGGGTCGAGCGTTTGGCCTTCGCCGGTAGATCCGGCGACGACCAGACCATCATTACCTTGATCGACCAGCCAGGACGCCAGTCGCTGCGCCTCGCGCGCATTGACTGCGCCGCGCTCATCGAACGGCGTGATCATTGCCGTGATGATCGTCCCTGGAGAAGTCATATCGCCACCTTGTCTTCCAGATGGAACTCGTCGTGAACCGCTTGTTCCGCGCGCTGCGCGTCGGCCGATGGAACGAGAACGGAGACGGTAATGTTGCTATCGGTGCAGTGAATGATCTCGACGTTCTCGCGTGAGAGTGCCGAAACGATGCGGTGAATCACGCCGGGCGCATACCGCATGCCTTCGCCGACGACCGAAAGCTTCGAGCAACCTTCGCGCACGCGCACGGCCAAATTCAAATCGCCCAGCAAATGGCGGATCTCCGTTCCGCGATCGCCTTCGACGACGAACATGACGCCGGCCTGGTTTATCGTCACTTGGTCGATGGAGATTGCAGCTTCGGCTACGCGGCGGAACATCTCGAGTTCGACCTGCATGCGGCGCTGCTGATCTTCGATGTCGCCGCGAATCACGCGGATCCAGGTGACGCGGCCGGACGCGGTAACACCGGTGACAGGAGCATCGCTCTCGAACGTCTCGTCGACGGACGTGCCTTTGCCGGTGCTCAAACCTTTGATCGTGTACGGCGTTGCCGTGCGGCGCGCAAAGTCGGCAGCTTTGTGATGCATCACCTTTGCGCCGTGCTGCGCCAGTTCGGTCATCGCTTGCAGCGTTGCGCGCTCGATCGTGTGTGCGCCTTGCACGCGGCGTGGATCGGCCGTCATCGCGCCGCTCACGTCGGTATAAATATCGACGCGCTGCGCGTCGAGCGCATGACCCAGGGCGATCGCCGTGAGATCTGTGCCGCCGCGGCCAAGCGTCGTGATGTCGCCGCCCTCCGTCATGCCTTGGAATCCCGCGACAACGGGAAGCACGCCGGCGTCGAGTGCTTCTTGTACGCGATGTGGTTCGACACGCGTAATCCGTGCGTCGCCGAAGGTATCGTCGGTGATGATTCCGGCTTGCGCGCCCGTGAGCATAAACGCATCAATGCCTTCCGCTTGCAGTTCCGATGTAAAAACGGCGGCGGCCAGTGTTTCACCGCATGAAGCGATGACATCGTTCGTACGCGAGCGCCCCGGTGTTGCGGAGAGCGAAAGAAGCGAGTCGGTTGCGTACGGTTCCGGTGCGCGGCCCATCGCCGAAACGACGGCGACGACGCTGTGCCCGTTCGCAGTTTCCTCTCGCAGCCGGCGCATCGCCAGCTCCCGCTGATCGCGCGTTGCGACGGAGGTCCCGCCGAATTTTAGAACGAGGACGGCGCTCACACGATCGCTCCGCGATCGCGCAGCAGTTCGAGGATCTGCACGCCGTTGGTGGCGGCACCTTTGCGCAGTTGATCGCCGACGATCCACATGGTGAAGTGTGTGCCACGCTTAGAGTGACCCGCTTGAGTTGACCGAAGGCGCGCAACATGCACATCGTCCGTACCCTCGACGTCGCGCGGAGTTACGATCCCTTCGCGGCGGAAAACGATGCCGGGCGCACGCTCGAATGCGGACGAGAGTTCTTCCACGCTCGTCTCGCGTTCCGTTTCGAAAAACACGGCTTCGGAATGCGCCGTGCGTACCGGGACGCGTACGGCCATGACGTCAAGTGGAAGATCGGGAAGCTCGAGTACTTTGCGCGTTTCATCGCGCACCTTGCGTTCTTCGCCTGTCCAGCCTTCTTCGTCGAACGACCCGATTTGCGGCACAACGTTTCGCACCACGCGGCCTTCACCGCGGTCGAACTCTTCGAGCGCCGCACGTCCCGCGCCGCTGATCGCCTGATACGTCGAAACTTGCACGCTCCGCAAACCTGCGCAGTCGCGCACGGGTGCGAGCGCAACGCACAGAATAATCGCCGTGCAGTTGCCAACGGGAAATAACCGGTGCTCCGGTTGCAACGCGTGTGCGTTGACCTCGGGCACGATGAGCGGCACATCTTCGCGCATGCGGAATGTCGAACTGTTGTCGATGACGACGCCGCCGCGCTGCAAAATCGCCGGCGCATACGTTTCGCTTGCATCTTCTGTTCCCGCAAAAAACACGGCGTCGTACGGCGCGAGCGATTCGTCGCTCGTGGCGAGTACGCCATCGCGCGAGCGCGAAGCAAATAAGCCGACCTCACCGTCAATGCCGCGCTCGCGCAGCACGCGTACAATCGTCTCGCCAACGACACCGGTCGCACCGACTACTGCAATACGCATTCTAATCCGACGCTCAGACCGAGGGGCAATTTGTCAGCGCCGCGTACCGCCGCCAAAATCCCGGACGCAAATGAACCGAGGGAGAGCGAATCGTGACGGATCGTCAGCACCTCGCCCGTATTGCCGAACATCACCGCCTGATGCGCGAGAAGCCCCGGCAAACGGACGCTGTGAATCGGCACCTCGCCCGTAAAGCCGCCTTGCGCAATGCGTTTGGCGGTTGCTGCCGCCGTGCCGCTGGGTTTGTCGCGTTTATCCGCGCGGTGCATTTCGATAATGTCAACGCCGCTGAAATATTTCGCGGCTTCTTGCGAGAAGCGCATCATCAGCACGGCACCGATGGCAAAATTCGGCACGAGCAGCGCTCGCATGCCGTGCTGTTTTGCCAGGCGATCCAATTCCGACTGCTCGTCCTCATTCCACTCGCTCGAACCGATAATGGGAATCACGCCACGTTCGACGCAGGCACGCGCGACCGCTTGCGTCGCCGGACGAGTGGTGAAGTCGATCAAAATTTGCGGCCGGCAATGTTCGATAAGTGCCGCGGGGTCGTCGTACACGCGCTCTTCGGCATCCGATGAACGCGCAAAGCCCCCGGAGTAAATAACTCCGGGAGCTGCGCTGAGAACTTCGCACGCCAGCTGTCCCATGCGCCCGCGGACGCCTGAGACGGCTACGTGGTACTCGGTCACACCTTTTCTAAAGGCGCGTACTTGAGCATGACCATCTTCTGCCCGACGTTGGGGAAGTTAATGGTCACTAGACCGTCGCCGCCGGCGCCGAGCACGTCCCCGATCGTGCCCTCACCCCACTTGGGATGACGCACGCGGTCGCCTTTTTTCAGGTTCATGTTCAGGCCCGCGCCGGCGGTTTCGTGGATCGAAACCTCGCGCCAACGCCCGCCCGCCGGGCGAGGCAGCACAACATTGCCGAGCATCTCGACCTGCGGCATCTCTTCCAAGAAGCGCGACTTCGGATGCGCAAACGTGTTGCCGAACAGCGTGCGCCGTTCCGCATACGAGAGATACAAGCGATCCATCGCACGCGTTACGCCCACGTATGCCAAACGCCGCTCTTCTTCGAGCTCCGTCATGTCGACGAGCGCACGCGAATGCGGGAAGACGCCTTCTTCCAAGCCCGTCAGGAAGACGTTGTTGAACTCGAGGCCCTTCGCTCCGTGCAGCGTCATCAGCGTCACATAGGACGAATCCGGCTCTAGCGTATCGAGGTCGGTGATAAGCGCGATGTTCGCGAGGAAATTCGCGAGCGTCGCTTCGCCTTCGTTTTGCTCTTCGAACTCACGCGCAACGCCGACGAGTTCTTGCAAATTCTCAAGACGCGTGCGCGCATCGGCGGTATCTTCGTTCTTGAGTTCGCGCACGTAGCCCGATTCCTCCATCACCGCAACGACCAGATCGGAGATCGAGTATTCCTT
>CAZERJ010000086.1:0-12641 GCA_964514445.1 uncultured bacterium
AGACGTTCATGCAAATGCCGACCGAAGGCAAGAAGACGCTCAACATCATCGTCAAGGCCGACGGGCAAGGTTCCGTGGAAGCGCTGCGCGCACGCATGGAATCGCTGTCGACGGAAGACGTTGAAATTCGCGTGATTCACGGCGGCGTCGGCGCAATCACACCGAACGACGTCAACCTTGCCAGCGCATCGAACGCCGTGCTCATCGGCTTCAACATTCGTCCGGATGAGACGGTCAAACGCCTCGCCGAGAACGAAGGCGTCGACCTACGGTTCTACCAGGTCATCTACGACGTGGAAGACGATCTCAAGAAGGCCATGCGCGGTCTGCTTGCGCCGGTACAGCGTGAAGTTACGCTCGGCCACGCGGAAGTGCGCGAAATCTTCAAGGTCAGCAAAGTCGGTACGATCGCCGGTTGCTACGTCAAAGACGGCAAGATCACGCGAGGCGCGAAAGTGCGCGTCCTGCGCGATCAGGCAGTCATCTTCGACGGCGAACTGGAGTCGCTGCGTCGCTTCAAAGACGACGTTCGCGAAGTTGCTGAAGGCTACGAGTGTGGTATTCAGGTTGCGAAGTACTCGGATGTCAAAGTTGGCGATGTGATTGAGGCCTACACGGTTGAAACCGTTGCCGCGGAGCTCGCTCACGCGTGATGATTTGCTTGTCGTTGTCGAGTGGCTGTGACCCGGGGCCACCAGAAATTCACATCGTGTGAATTTCTGGTTCGCGCCGTTTTTTCGCGAAAACAAGTTTTGAAACGGCCATCCATGGCCGGCTCGAAAAAACGGAGCGCCCCAGCGGGTCACACCCACTCGACAACGGCAACCAAATCATCCCGCGTTCGCTGGAAAAAGTATAAGAGAGAACATAGACATGAAATTCCAAAGAATGCAGCGTATTGACCATGAGATTCAGCGGGTGCTTGGGACGCTGATTTCGCAGGAGCTGAAAGATCCGCGGCTTGGGTTTACGACGGTTACGCGGGTTGAAGTGACGCAGGATTTGCATCATGCGAAAGTGTTTGTGTCGATTATTGGCGATAGGCATGTTGCGGCACAGACGATGACGGCGCTCGGGCATGCTTCGCGGTTTTTGCGCGGGGAGCTTGGGCGGCAGATTAAGCTGCGGCATACGCCGGAGCTTCAGTTTGTGGAAGATCGTACGACGGAGCGTGCGATTGATGTGAGTAAAGCGCTACGCGCTGCGGCTGCTGCTCGCAGTGCGGGGGAGAATGCGTGATCGAACAGCACACCGGCGCTACGGCGCACCCGGAAAATTCGACGACCGCGGAGGTCGTCGCGGAGCTGCGCCGGCGGACTGCGTTTGTGATGGTTTCTCATGTTAAACCCGATGGTGATACGCTCGGCGCAGGTTTAGCGCTCGGGATTGCGCTCAAGCGATTGGGCAAACGGGTTTATTATTTTCAGCAAGATCCGGTGCCGCGCAATTTGCGCTTTTTACCGAATGCGGAGTTTGTTTCGCGCGAGCTTCCCCATGATTTGCCGGCGGATACGCTGTGGGTGTTTGGCGACATGAGCAATATGTCGCGGGCCGGTGAGTTCTTGCCCGTCGTCCGGCGAGAAAACGTGCTGGATATCGATCATCATCTGGGCAACGATCATTTCGGCAGATTCAACTACGTGATCACCACGGAGTGTTCGACCGGCACGTGCGTGCTGCGGCTGTTGCAGGCAATGAACGTTGCGATCGATACGGATATTGCGACCTGTTTGCTTACGACGATCATGACCGATACCGGCGGTTTTATGCACAGCAACACGACGCCGGACGTGCTGCGCATCTCTGCGGATCTCATGGAAGCCGGCGCGAATAAAGAACAGATTACCGAAGAGATTTTTGCCAACAAGCGTCTTGCGGCGATTAAACTGCTCGGGAAAGCGCTCGATGCGGCGCAGATCTGCGACGACGGGCGGTACATCTATTCGTACGTCGATGAAGCGATGCTCGCAGCATGCGATGCCGATGGCGAGGATACCGAAGAGATCGTCAATCATCTGCGCTCCGTTGAAGGCGTGGAAGTTGCTGCGCTGTTCAAAGCGTACGACGGCGACATTCGCGTGAGCTTGCGCAGCAGCGGGCGTGTCAACGTGCAAGCCGCAGCGGCACGTCTTGGCGGCGGCGGACATTTCCGTGCTTCCGGCTTGACGTTCGTGGGGTCGCTTTCGGCGGCCATCGCCGCGGTGCACGACGCGCTCAAAGCCGAAGGCCTGTAACACTCCAGCTTCACATGCTGGGTTTCGTCAACGTCTTCAAGCCGGCGGGTCCGACTTCGGCTCGCGTCGTCGCGCGTCTGCGGCGCATTTACGGCTTGTACGCGCGCGACCGCGACCTCGGCGTCGGGCATCTGGGAACGCTCGATCCGCAAGCGGCGGGCGTGCTGCCCATCGCGATTGGAAAAGCGACGCGCCTCATCTCGTTACTCGTGGATCAGCGCAAATCGTATGTTTTTACGATGGTGCCTGGGCGGTCCACGACAAGCGCCGATGCGCTGGGCGAAACGGTGGCGACGTGCGCTGTGCCGCAGGATTGGATCGCGCGTTTAGAACGCGTGCTAGCGCAGTTTATCGGCCGCATCGAGCAGGTTCCGCCGATGTACAGCGCCGTCCATCACCATGGAAAGCGATTGTACGAGCTGGCGCGCGAAGGGAAAACCGTCGAGCGGCGCGCGCGGAACATTACCGTGCATGACGTAAGGCTGCTCGGCGTTGAAGAAGGCGTCGCGCGACTGCGCGTTGCGTGCAGCGAAGGTACGTACGTGCGCACGCTGTGCGAGGATCTGGGTAAGGCCATTGACGTGTACACGCACATGGGTGCTCTGGTGCGCGAAGGCTCCGGTCCATTCGTGATCTCCGAAGCGCGCACGATGGACGAGATCGCGGACGATCCGCAATCTGCGCTGATTACACCCGAGCACATCATTCCGTTCCCGACAATCGTGCTGAATTTGCGGCATTCCGCCGATTTCCGTGCGGGCCGTCTCGTTCCGTTGCCGGAAGGTGCAACCGCACGTCACGTGTTCGTTCGCGATGAATCTCGCGTGCTGGTGGGCGTCGGTGAAGCGCATGGAACGCTGCTCGCCCCGCGGAAAGTCTTCGTGTAGATGAGGCTGCACTATGCGTTGCAACGCGAAGACGATCGGCCGCTGGTGCTTGCGATCGGCTTCTTCGACGGCATGCATCGCGGTCATTACGAAATTGCGCGAGCGACGTTGCGCATGCGGCGTCCCGGATGGCGTGCCGGTCTACTGACCTTTGCCAATCACCCCGCCTCCTTTTTGCGTCCGGGGACGCAGCCGCCGCTCATTTGTACTCCCGAAGAGCGCATCGAGCGCATTGCGCATGCGGGCTTCGATCTGTGCTTTTTCGTGCCGTTTGACGAATCGGTCGCCTCGCAGAGCGCCGATCATTTCTTGCGTGAGACGCTGATCGAGCAACTGCGCGTGCGCGGCGTGGTAGTCGGAGAGAATTTTCGTTTCGGTCACAAGCGTGCGGGTGATACGGCGCTCATGCGGCAGGTTTTCGGCGATGCCGGCGTGGCCTTTGGAGCGGTCAAGAATACCGTGGACGATTCCGGCGAACGGATTTCAAGCACGCGCATTCGTGCGTACATCGCTGCCGGCGACTGCGCGGCCGCCGATAGGCTTTTGGTTGAGAGTTACGCCATTCGCGGAACCGTGGAGATGGGCGAAGGCCGCGGTCACGGCCTTGGATTTCCGACGGCGAACGTGCGAATTCCCGACAAATTGTTGCCGAAGGATGGCGTCTATGCGGCCGTCGCACGGCATGACGGGCGCGATTATGCGGCGCTGGTTTCCATCGGAACGAATCCAACCTTCGACGGTACACGGCGCACCGTCGAAGCGTGGCTTCGCGATTTTCATGGCACGATCTACGGGCATGAATTGACGCTGCGCGAACTACGCTTTGTCCGCGAGCAGCAGCGATTCGACAGCGTCGACGAACTTTTGGACCGAATGCGATCCGATCTCCAGGCGGTGGCGTATCCGAGTTATGGCTAATCGCGTCCTACGCATTGCCGCGCTGGCGCTGCTGGCATCGTGCGCGCACGGAAACGGCAAGGCGCATGTTGGATCCGCCGCGCCGCAATGGACGCTGGCAACCTCGACCGGCGGAAAACTTTCGATGCAATCGCTCGCGGGGCAGCCGGTGTATCTTAACCTGTTTGCGACCTGGTGCGGCCCTTGCAACGTCGAAGCACCGGACATCAACGCGTTGCAGAAAAAATACGCAGCTCAGGGTTTGCGCGTCATTGGCATCGACGAATTGGAAAGCGCAAAGCAAGCACAGACTTTCGTCAATAAATACTCCCTCGTCTATCCGGCCCTAGTCGACGACGGCACGATTGAGGACGAATACAGCGTGAATGGGCTGCCGGTGCACATCTTCATTGCACGCGACGGCACGGTCCGCGCGATCCGCGCGGGTGAAATGTCAAGAGCGGAAATCGAAAGCGCGATTCGCTCGGTGCTGTAGCCGTGAATGCTTAGCGTTACGAATCACGTGGTTCGATACCTCACCATGACACGGTAAACCCCGCACGCATAAAGCGGAGATTGATAAAACGCAACGCCCCATAAAGCGCTGCACCCATAAAACGCAGCACGCGTAAAACCGGATGATAAAAAGCCGCGCATAAAGCGCGGCTTTTTATTTGCCTCCCCTAGAGAAACTACGGTTGCGAAGGCGGGCGTTGCGGCCGGTTGGCGCCGAGCATGAGCAGGACGCGACCTGCATCCGGCGTGCGGCGGGCGTGCTGCGCGTTACCGTCACGGTTACCGAAGGCACGCGGCGGACCGGCTTGGCCGTCGGTTTGCGGTGGGTGTTGTTGGATGTATGTGCGCATTGCGGTACGCATTTTCTGGCCTTCGTTCAGAACGGCTTGCGACTCGGTCGGCGAGAGAACAGCATCGATCTGTTGCGCTGCACTGCGGCGATCGAGCGTCCCCGCATTCACTTGATTGATGATGTTTTGCACCTTCGCGCGGTGATCCGCCGAAAGAGCGTTGAAGGCGTTGGTTTTGGCGGTTGCATGCAGTTGTTCGAACTGTGCGCGCACCTCTGGCGGCGGTCCCTCAGGCGGCGTTTGTGCAGACACCGCTAAGGGAAGAACGCTCGCTGCTGCTAGGATAATAGCGAAAAGGGGCTTCTTCATGGGCGCAGCATACGTAAGATTTCTGAGACTGCAATGTGAGGTTTAGAAACCGGACTCAACGTTTTCCAGTGCCTTGCTGATAGCGTTGCCAATCGAGCCAACCATCACAATGCACACTGCGGCGATCACCGCCAAAAGAATGGCGTATTCAACTGTTGCAGCGCCACTCTCGTCGAGCGCGAACCGCGCTACAATCTGCTTCATGCACCGAGTGTAGCGCCGCTGCGCGCAGCGGAATTGAAAACCCGATTAGATCAAGCAGCCGCTACCACAAGCGCGCCGTTTTCTAATCGCACTTTAGCTTGCGCCTTGCTACGGAATTCGCCGCGCAGAATTGCGGATGAAAGCGGCGTGCTGACATGCCGCGCGACGATACGGTGCACGAATCGCGCGCCGGAACCGGCGCTCATCGCTTCACGGGCGAGAAATTGCCGTGCGTCCTCGTCTAAGTCGAGCCTGACGTCGCGCGCACCGAGCCGTTCCGCGAGCGCGTCCACATGTATCGCCACGATGTGTTCGATATCGGCAAGCTGCAGCTCGTTGAACTGCACGATGTCGTCGATGCGGTTGAGCAGCTCCGGACGAAATTGGCTCTCGAAATCTTCGCGATCGGTGTTCGTCGTCATGATGATGAGCGCGTGGCGGAAATCGATCGTGCGTCCTTTGCTGTCCGTAACGCGGCCGTCGTCCAAGATTTGAAGCAAGATTGCCGCTACGTCCGGGTGCGCTTTTTCCAGTTCGTCAAACAACACCACGCAGTATGGCCGCCGGCGCACCGGTTCGGTCAGTTGCCCGGGTTCGTCGTGACCTTGATATCCGGGAGGCGCGCCGAGCAGACGCGAGGTGGTGTGCGCTTCGGTAAATTCGGACAAATCGATGCGCACCAGCGCTTCTTCGGTCCCAAAGAGCGCTTCCGCGAGCGCTTTTGCAAGTTCCGTTTTCCCTACGCCGCTCGGCCCGGCGAATAAGAAACTGCCCACCGGCTTGCGCGGATCGTGCAGACCGGCGCGCGCGCGCCGGATGGCTTCGCTGACCGCGGCAATGGCTTGCTGCTGGCCGATGACGCGCTTCGAAAGCGTGTTCTCCAGCGCCAGCAGGTTGTTCGCCTGCGATTCGGAGAGCGTGCTTTGCGGAATGCCGGTCCATTTCGTGACGACGGCTGCAACGTGCTCTGCAGTAACCGGCGGGCGTGCAACTGCGCCGCGGTTCGAGAGCGCAACGGATGCCGCCGCTTCGTCGATCAGATCGATCGCTTTGTCGGGCAAAAAACGATCGGCGATATACCGCGCGGAAAGCGATGCGGCTGCGTGCACGGCAGCGTCGGTGATCGTAACGTTGTGATGCTCGCCGTATCTGTTACGCAGGCCCATCAGAATGCGCGTGGTTTCTTCGATGTCGGGCTCGTCGACCATCACCGGTTGGAAGCGGCGTTCGAGCGCGGCGTCCGATTCGATGTACTTGCGGTATTCGTCGAACGTCGTCGCGCCGATGCACTGCAGATCGCCGCGCGCAAGTTCCGGCTTGATCATCGAGCTCAGATCCAGAGCGCCTTCCGCCGCACCGGCACCGACAAGCGTGTGCAACTCGTCGATGAATAAAACAATATCGCGCGAAGCGCGGCGCACTTCGTCCAAAATCTTTTTCACGCGGCTTTCGAACTCGCCGCGATACTTCGTTCCGGCGACCAAAGGCCCGAGTGAAAGCGCGAGCACGCGCTTATTCAAGAGCGTTTGGGGCACCGTTCCGGCAGCAATGCGCTGCGCGAGGCCTTCGACAATTGCCGTCTTACCGACACCGGGCTCACCGACCAAAACCGGGTTGTTTTTGCTGCGCCGCGCCAAAATCGAAATGACACGCTCCACTTCCGTGTCGCGCCCGATAACGGGATCGAGTTTACCGTCTTTCGCCAAAGCGGTGAGGTCGCGCGAAAATTGCGCGAGCGTCGGCGTGCCGCCGCGCAATTTACGCGTAAAATCGTCGAGCGGATTGCTCTTCCCGCTTTGCTGCTCGGCCATGCGCTCGTACAGTAGTGCGCCCCCGGCGACCAGGGCAGCCGCGGTAAGCGCAGCGCCTACGAACGGCAGCGCCGTTCGCGTTGCCTCGCGCCGCGCCGAGCAAGACGCGCAGAGCTTCGCGCCGCTTTGCGGATCGGTGATGGTACCAGGGCGCAGCCCGCATGCTTCACACGTGGTCGTCATATGCCGTGCTTACCCCAGCAGGGTGCACCGGGTTTCGCTATTGCGCTTCGTAGACAACCGTCACGCTGGCGTTGGCATCAACGGCATGCGGCTCAATTTGCGTCGGGGGCGCAGCGGCGTCGGCGATGCGCGCCATGGGCACGGGACCAGGAAAGGTCATCGGTACGTACCCCCCCTGCTGCATGCTGTGGATCCGCACAATCCGCAGGCCGGCGGCTTGCGCCATCGCCAAGGCCTGCGTGCGCGCGTCCGTCACCGCCGAGGCGACGGCGCGGGCAAACAGTCCACGCGTGTCGGAGACGCCGAACGCCACGCCGCCGGTGCCTGTGACCCCCGCCGCAACCGCGGCGTCGATAACGCGCCCAACCGAGGCCAGGTCGTGGAGCGTCACTTGTACGTCGCGGTTGACGAAGTAGCCGGACGGATTGCGCGTCACGGGCGCACCGGAGGAAGCCGGTTCGGGCTGCTGAGGCGCAGTGTAATACATGCTGTACGAGCCGGTCTTGATGGCGCTCTGCGGAATGCCGAGGGCGCGAAGCTTGCTCACCAGCTCTTGGTAACGCGCGTTATTGTCGGACGCGGCCTGTACCGCAGATGCCGAATTTGTCGCAATGGTGAACGATTCCGTAGCCATGTCCGGTGCCGCGCTCACATGTCCTTGACCCGTAACGGAAATAAGAATCGCTAAGAGAAAAACGTGCATGCTGTCCCTCCTGCTCTACAAACGGCTTCCAGGCTAGAAACGTATCTGCAATGGGGAAGGAAGTCCGCTTTTTAGAGGAACACAACCCGAGACCATGGCCTACGTTATTACCGAACCGTGCATTGGAACCAAAGATAAGTCGTGCGTGGACGTCTGTCCCGTCGATTGTATTCACGGCGCGGATGACGATCAGATGCTGTATATCGACCCCGAAGTCTGCATCGACTGCGGCGCATGCGTCTCAGCTTGTCCCGTTGAAGCCATTTTCGCCGATTCCGATGTGCCCGCAAAATGGCAAAACTTCATCGAGCTGAACGCGGAGTATTTCAAGAAGTAACAGTGCTCGTTGCGGGAGGCGGGCCTGCGGGTTCGGCTGCCGCGCTCCTGTTAGCCCGCGATGGCGCACGCGTCACGATCGTCGAACGCGCGCAGTTTCCCCGAGTAAAACCTTGCGGCGAGTATTTGAGCGCGGCCACCGTGCGGCTGCTGCGCGAGTTCGCCGTTGCTGCTTCATTGCAAGAACACGCCGCCGTACTGCGCGGCGTGCGCGTGTATTCCGGCGGCGCGCAGGCATCGTTTCTCTTCACGCAAGCGGGATGGTCGTTGCCGCGCGCAACGTTGGATCATGTGTTATTGCAAGAAGCGCTCAAAGCGGGCGCGCAGCTGATTCATGGCCGTGTGGAGAACGTCACCTGCCGGCCGGATCGCGTCATCGCGCATATCCGTTTGCCCTCGGGTGAAATGCACGAGCAAACGGCAGATATCGCAATTGCCGCGGACGGCGCGCATTCCCTGATCGCAAAGCAACTCGAGCTACACGCGCCGCCGGGCGCGCAGCGGCGTTTTGCACTTGGCGGTCACTATTCTAACGTTGCCGGTCTTGACGATACGGTACGCATGTTCGTTGACGGGCGGTCGTATTTTGCGGTGAATCCGCTCGGCGAGCGGCGCGCGAACGTGATGCTCATTGTGAACGAACGAGATCTCCAGGCGCACCGGAATCGTTTGGATGACTACGTGCGCGAACGCTCCGCTTCGCTCACCGGTGGCTCGTTGCAGTTCGACCACGCGCAGCTCGACGGAAAGCGCGTCGCGGCCGGCCCGCTGGCGTATCGCGCGCGCCGCTTTGCGCGCGGACGCGTGCTGCTGGCCGGCGATGCCGCGCAGTTCGTCGATCCGTTTACCGGCCAAGGCGTATATCTCGCGCTGTTCGCTGCAAAACTTGCGCGCGATGCGGTTCGCCGCATGCGCGATGGAGAGGCAATGGAGCGTTGCCTTCACCGCTACGAGCGCGCGCTACGCGCGGAGATACGCCGGCGCAGCGGGTACGCATGGATTGCCGGCATGGCCGTTCGCTTTCCGCAATTGGCGCCGGTCGCGCACTTGTTTGCTCCGCTTGTGCGCGCGGTGAGCGCATGAAGATGCGCAGCGAGATCGTCATGCAGGCCGATCCGCAGCGAATCTATAGTTTTGCGTCGCAAACGCTGCGTTGGCCGGATTTTTTGCCGCACTACCGTTACGTTCGTCTGCTCTGGGCCGATGATGAGTCAAGAGAGGTCGAGATGGCGGCGCGCCGCGGCCCGATCCCGGTTCGCTGGCGCGCACGGCAGACGAACAATCCACATGTGCCGGAGATTCGTTTCAAACATACATGGGGATGGACGCGCGGCATGCACGTGGTCTGGCGCTTTGAGCGTGCCGGTGCGAGTACGCGCGTGATCATCGAGCACGATTTGCTGTCGCCGATTGCACCGATTGCTGCCTATTTTTTCATTCATCCGATCGCGGCGCGTACGCTACGGTGCGTCAAAGCGCTGGCTGAGGCCGCCGACTAAAATGACGCCACATCGCGTTGCCGTCACGGGCCTGGGCATGATCAGCCCGCTTGGTATCGGCGCAGAGACGATGTGGCGCAACCTGATTGACGGTCGCGTTGCGGTGCAGCGCATCGACCGCTTTGATGCGAGCGGCTTCGCATCGCAAATTGCGGCGCAAATCGACGATTTCGACCCGGCTCAGTTCATGACCAAACGGCGTCTGCAGTGGACCGATCGCTTTTCGCAAATGGCCGTATGCGCAGCGCATTTGGCGATTGACGACGCGCAGTTCGATCCGCTCTTTCGCAACGAAACCGGCGTGTATACCGGCTCGGCACTGGGCGGCGTTGCGATTGCGGAAGATCAAATGGGCGTGTATTTACGCGAGGGTCTGAAAGCGGTGCGGCCGCTGCTGACCATCTCGGTTTTCGGCGGCGCGGCTGCGAGCAACGTTGCCATTGAATTCGGATTCACGGGCCACTCGACGGCAAACGGCAATTCGTGCGCGTCGGGCGCAATGGCGATCGGCGATGCAGCTATGGCGATTCGTCACGGCTACCTGCGCGCGGCAATTGCAGGCGGCGTTGAAGTGCCGCTGATGCCCCTGACCTACGGCGCGTTCGTCGTCGCCCGCGCAATGTCGACAAACAATGACGATCCGCAGCACGCGAGCCGCCCGTTCGATGCCCGTCGCGACGGGTTCGCCATGGCCGAAGGCGCGGGAATGGTCGTACTGGAGCGCATGGACGACGCGCGATCGCGCGGCGCGAAAATTTACGGCGAGATTTGCGGATATGGAACTTCGAACGACGCGTACCACATGGCCGCGCCGCTCGAGGGTGGCGATCAAACTGCGGTCGCGCTACTACGCGCAATTGAAGATGCCGGCGTGAAGCCGCACGACATTCAGGTGCTCAACGCGCACGGTTCCTCAACGCCGCTTGGGGATCGCGCTGAAGCGCGCGCTTATGCGCGCGTTTTCGGCGAGCGTCTCGCGCAGATGCCGGTATGCGCGACGAAAGGCCAGCATGGCCACGCGCTCGGAACGACAGGCGCTTGGGAAATCGCAATTGCGCTGCTTGGCTTGCGTGACAAGGTCATTCCTGGCGCGGTGAACTTGAGTGAACGCGACAAACACTGTGCAATCGACGTACAAGCTCAAACGCGCGCGTGCGATGCAACGCGCGTGCTCTCCAACTCGTCAGGCTTTGGGGGGATTAATGCTGCTCTGGTTCTTGCGTCTGAAGATGCGCAGTAAGGATGATATTCGTACCGCCCTGCGTTGAGGTGATACGCACGCGGTCCATCAATTCGTTCATCAGCAGCATGCCGCGCCCGCGCTCTTCGCGGGGAGCGAATGGGCGCCAGCGGCCGCCGTCTTCAACTTCGATTGTAATAACGCCGTTTTCCATCGAAGGCCGCACGAAGAAATAGCCCGGATCGCGCTCACCATGATACGCATGTTCGACGGCGTTCGCGACAGCTTCACCGACAGCGGTAATAATTGCAAATGTTTGCGTTTCGGGCACCGTGTGCTGCTCGCAGAAGCGGTGCAGCATCGCGCGCACGATTGGTGCCGTCACGGGAATGGCCGAATAGCGCATCGCTGCCGGCACGTTGCCGTCTTCGCACGTGAGCGTTAGGGTTGCCGCATCGTCGCGATTCACGCGTGCATCAAAGACGCGTTCTTGCAGCGCCATTGCGGGGTTCGATGCATCCGCTTCAAACGCGCGGATGCCGGCTTGTAGCAGTCGCTCTTCGCCGGCAAAGATATCGCGCGAGTATTCCGTCATGCCGTCGGTGTAGAAAATCAAACAACTGCGCGGCGGCAACGTCAGTGTCCAATCGCTTGCGCTGACTTTCGCGTCAACGCCCAGCGGCATGCCGCCTCCGGGCAAGAAGCCCGAGAAAGATCCGGCAACGGTGAGTGCGGGTGGCGGATGACCGGCCACCGCATACGTGAGTTCGCGTTTGACCGGTTCGTAATAACCGAAGATCGCGGTCACCATGCCGATGCCGCTGCGCAAGTTGATGACGTTGTTGATATGCTCGAGCAGCGTTGCGGGCGATCGTTCGAATACGGCAGTTGTGCGCATTGCTTGCCGGATCTCGCCCATGATTGTCGCGGCGCTCAAGCCATGTCCCGCCACGTCGCCCATCGAGAGCGCAACTCGCCCGTCGGGTAACCAAAACGCGTCGTACCAATCGCCGCCGACTTCGGCTTCGTCGCTGGCCGGGCGGTATGCGGCGTGCAACTGCGTTCCGGGCACTATCGGCAAATCTTCAGGCAGCAGCGCGCGTTGTAGACGGTCGGCAACACGATGCGTGCGCTCGAACAGTTCTGCTTGATCCAGAACGTTGGTGATCTGAAGCGCGAGGATGTGCGCGATCTTGTGATGCTCGTCGGCGAACGCGCCTTTTTGCTGCGTCGCAAAAACAAAAATGCCGCGGACGCTGCGCCCGCGGATTTTCCAGAATGCTACACTTTCAAAACCATGTTCGCGCAGAAGGTCAGGCAGCGCTTCGGGATCTTTGGTGCGAATGTGTAGCCCCGATTGCGGCGATGCTTCCACCATCGTAATGCCGGAGTCGTCGCCTAACGTGGCGTAAATTGCACAATAATCGGCCAGTGAGCGGACGCACAAATCAGCGACCCGTGGTAAGGACTCTGACAGGTCGGATGATGACGTAAGTATCCGGCTCGCTTCAGCAAGAAGATCGAGCGCGTCC
>CAZERJ010000087.1:0-12557 GCA_964514445.1 uncultured bacterium
TGTGGCGGATCACTTCGCCGACGTGCAGCAGCGCTTTGGTCGGGATGCAGCCCCAATTCAAACAAACGCCGCCGACCTCGTCGCGATCGACGCAAATGACCTTTTTGCCGAGTTGACCCAAACGGATCGCCGCGTGGTACCCGCCGGGACCCGCGCCGATGACAACTGCGTCGACTTGCTGATCAGCCACAGACTATCTCCCTCATTTTTAAAAGGCGCTACGGCCTGGCCTGCGCGCCCCCCACTTCGTGGGGCCCCCATTTCCTCATGGCGCCTTAGGATTCTGCTCGCTTGAGCATTCCCCGTGGGCGCCGCCAAAGATCATCTTTCACTATGGGCTTTGAGCCGCGTCAGCGGCAACGCCCAAAGTAGGCCTTTAGCCGTCCAATCGTCGAATTGGATGGAAAGTGGCAAAAATTGGATGGCCGGGCCGGTTGCGGCTCGACCGCGAAAGCATCGTTCCGCTCTACCGTCAGATTTATGAAGCGCTCCGGGAATCGATCTTAGCGGGCACACTGCCCGAGTCGACGCGGCTGCCGCCCGAGCGGGCACTCGCCGAGCGCCTGGCGGTCAATCGCAGCACGATCGTCCACGCGTACCGCGAACTCGCCGCCGACGGCCTGATCGAGCAGCGCGTCGGTTCGGGATCGCGCGTCGTGCCGCAGCTGCGCCCGGGACAACCGGAGCGTTCCGCCGCGGTGCCGTGGTGGGTAACTCTGCCGCCGTGGCGCGTCGGCGAGTTTCCGACGGTGCTCGGCGAGCTCGCCGCAAAACAAGAGCCCGGCCTCATAAGCTTCGTGCAAGGCGTTGCGCCGGATCAGCCATCGCCGCTCGAGGAACTCGCCAAGTCGTTCGCGCGCGTCGCACGCGATCCGCGCTTCATCCTTTCCTACGGCGACTCCGAGGGCTACGAGCCTCTACGCGAAGCGATCGCGATGCGTATGCGCGCACGCGGTGCGGCGGTGGCGCCGCGCGACATCATCGTCCTGACGGGATCGACGCAAGGCATAACGATGGTCGCGCAGTCGCTTGCCGAACCGGGCGATGAAATTATCGTCGAAGTGCCGAGCTATCCCGGCGCCCTGCAAATTTTCCAGATTGCGGGTCTGCGCGCAATTCCGGTTCCCGTTGACGACGACGGCATGCGGGTGGATCACGTTGAAGCGATCCTGCGTACGCGCCGGCCGCGCTTCATTTACACGATGCCCTCGCTGCACAATCCAACGAACGTGACGATGAATGACGATCGTCGCGATCGCTTGGTCAAACTCGCGCAGCGTTCCGGCGTGCCGATTATCGAAGACGATCCATATGGCGAGCTCGCAAAGGATTCGGGCGTGCCGCTCGTCGGCCGCGCGCCGCAGTACGTCGTGCATCTGAGCACATTCAGCAAAACGATTGCACCCTCACTGCGCGTCGGGTGGATATCAGCACCGCGCGCGATCGTCGAGCGTTTGCTGCTGCGCAAACAAGCACTCGATATGGCAACGAGCTTGTACGTGCAAGCGGCGATTGCAGACTATCTGGAAACCGGCTATGACGCACATGTCGCGCAGCTGCGCGAAGAATTACTGCTGCGCCGCGAAATGGCAGACGCTGCCGCTGCCGAATACTGGCCTTCAACGATGCGTGCAAGCAAAGCAACCGGTGGTTTTTATTTGTGGGTGACGACGCCTCGCGAGATTCGCGCTCGCCCACTGCATGACCAAGCCGAGCGCTTAGGCGCCTCGTTCATGTTCGGCCAACCGTTCTTCGCAAACTCAGGCGGCGATCATCATTTTCGTCTTGCACTGACACCGGTGACGCGCGAGCAGATCGGTGAGGGGATGCGGCGGATCGGCAAGGCTATCGCAACGCTTCGCGCATGAGGTACGTCCGCGGTCAAAGTATCGCCGAAGCCGACCGCGAGGTGCGCCAGTTCGTCATTCGTGTAGCAGCCGTGCTCGGCGAAGTGTTACAGGATTCACTCGCCGGAATCTATCTTCACGGATCGCTCGCGACCGGCAGTTTTCACCGCGAGCGCAGCGACATCGACTTCATCGCCGTGACGACGCGCTCGCTTACGCAAGACGAGCGTGCCGCGCTCGCGCGCGTCCTCGTGCGGCTTTCCGACGAGCGTCCGACGGTGCGTGACATCGAATTGACGGTAATTACGCAAGAGCACGCGCAACACTTCACGCATCCGCTACCGTACGAACTGCACTACAGCGATGCGTATCACGAGCTCTTCCGCCGTAAACGTTTCGATTTTCAAGTGCAGCGCGAGAGTCGCGACCTCGCCGTACAATTGGTCGAGGCGCGTGAGCGCGGCGTGGCGCTATTCGGACCGCCGCCCGAACGCGTATTTGGTTTGGTGCCGTGGTACGCGTACATCGACTCACTGCGCGAAGATTTCATGTGGGCCGGCGAGCGCGCGGCCGAAATGCCGTTGTACGCCATTCTCAATGCTTGCCGCATTTTGAATGGAGTGAGCGAGCGTGGCATGAGCGTACTGAACAAAGATGAAGCCGGCGTCTGGGCGCTGCAGGCAACGCCGGAGCAATATCATCCGGCAGTGCGCGATGCGCTGCTCGTGTATCGCGGCGTGAAATCGCTTGACGACGTGATCTTCTCGCAGCCCGAGATTGCGGCCCTGCGAGCATACGTGTTCGACCGCGCGCATTCCGCATTCGAACGCGCAACCGACACGGACGACGAGTGAACGACTTTTCCGCGGCGCTGCTGCTCTGGTATCGCAAACATGGGCGCAGTCATCTGCCGTGGCGGCGGACGCGCGATCCGTATTGCATCATCGTAAGCGAGTTCATGCTCCAGCAAACGCAAGTCGATCGCGTCCTGCCGAAATACGAAGCCTTCATCGCACGATTCCCTACGATTCACGATCTCGCGCGTGCGTCTACCGCCGACGTGCTGCGCGAATGGAAGGGCCTTGGCTATAATTCACGTGCCGTGCGGTTACACCGGTTAGCGCGCGAAGCCGTCGAGCTTTTCGGCGGGCAGATCCCTCGCGATCCGCATCTTTTGCAACAGTTGCCCGGCGTGGGACCCTACACCGTTGCGGCGGTGCGCGCCTTTGCATTCAACGAAAGCGACGCGGCAATGGATACGAATATCCGGCGCATCGTGCACCGCGCGCTGTTCGGCATCGAATTTCCCCCGGCAGCCGGCGCTTCGGCGCTGGACTTGGCTGCACGCGCGCTTGTTCCGTCGAATGGCGGTCACGATTGGAATTCGGCGATGATGGATCTCGGATCGCTGATTTGCACTGCTCGCAGTCCGCAATGCTTGATCTGTCCGGTCCGCCCGCACTGCGTTGCAGCACCGCTCGTTTCATCGGCGCTGGAAGCGGCGAGGTTGCGTCACACGGCAGGCGCGCCGAAAGCGCAGCGGTTTGAAGAGACGGCGCGTTTTGCGCGCGGGCGGATCGTCGATGTGCTGCGCGATTTACCGGCCGGAAAGCGGATTTCGTTGCTCGATTTGCATGCCGAACTGGCACCGGTCGTGCAGCGAAGCGCAGATGAGTTCCATGTCATCGTGACGGCACTTGCGCGCGACGGCATCGTTCACTTTGACGGCCGGGAGGTCGCATTACCGCATTGATGTAACGGTGATGCATGAACCGTTTCATCCCGGCGTTCTTTGTCATAACGCTCGCGGCTGTTGCGCCGGCCGCAGCAAAACCGCTTGACTGGAACGCCGTCCGCCAAACCGTCTCGATCTTCGACCCCCAAATCTCGCCCGACGGCACACGGGTCGTTTTCATGCGCGCACGCAGCGACTTTGAGAAAGACACGCGGATCTCGCAGTTGATGCTCATCAACGTGCGCACGCGCCAAATGAGGCCACTGACGTTCGAACGCAAAGGCATTTCGACTCCGCGCTGGTCGCCCGACGGTTCGCGCATTGCATTCGTTGCGCCCGGCGAACGCGCCGGAGCGAGCAAAAACAAGCCACAAATTTTCGTCCTGCGCTTAGACGGCGGCGAGGCGCGTCAAGTAACGGACACGCCGAACGGCGTCGACAACTACGCCTGGAACCCGGGCGGCTCGCAGTTCGCGTACATCACGCAAGATCCCGATCCGTACAAAAAACAGATCGAAGAGCATCTCGATGCATTCGAAGTTGGCGATAACGACTATCTACATCAATCCGCCGCGATTCCATCGCATCTGTGGATCGTCAGCGTAAACGGCGGACGCCCGCGCCGGCTCACATCGGGATCGTGGAGTCTTGGCATCGTCGATCCGTACGGCACATCCGACATCAGTTTCTCACCCGACGGTAACCGCATCGCGTACGATCACTATCCGACGGCGGTCGTCGGCGACCGGCTTGGTGTGATCATGGATGTCGTCGACGTGCGTACCGGCAAACGCGCACCGATCAATGGCGTGCGCGCGGAAAATGCTGCCGACTTTGCGCCTGCAGGCAATCTGCTTTCGTTTTCGCGCAGCACGAACGGCGACGAAACGAACGGCACGTCGGTGTATGTCACGCGCGATGGCCGCAATGCGGTTAACGTGCGTCGCAAGATCGGACGCCAAATCAACGCGAAGCTGTGGGCGCCCGACGGGAAATCGCTCTGGCTGTTCGGTCCCGACCGGGATTGGTCATCTGCATGGTTTGTTTCGGCTGACGGCGGGCGCGCCCGGCGGGTTGCGCTCGGCGGCGTTTCGTTGCAGCAAACCGGAAACATTTCGCGCACCAATGCGCTGGCCTTTGTCGGTGTGACGGCGAACCATCCGCAAGAGTTGTACTATCTTGCCTCGCCCGGTGCGCAGCCCGTCCGCCTAACGAATTTGAATGGATGGATCTCCAGCTACGAGCTCGGACGCGTTGTTGCCGTGCACTGGCGCAATGACGGTTTCAATGAGAACGGCATTCTAACGTTACCGCCGCACTACGATCCCAACCGCTCCTACCCGCTGGTGCTGATCGTGCACGGCGGGCCGCAAGGTGCAAATACGATCGCGTACAGCGCGCAAAACCAGATCACTGCATCGCATGGCTATCTGGTTTTCAATCCGAATTATCGCGGCAGCACGAACCTGGGCGATGCGTACGAGCATGCAATCTCGCGCGACGCCGGAGACGGTCCGGGACGCGACGTGATGGCGGGGATCGCGGCGGTCGAGCGTTTCTACAAGGTCGATCGATCGCGTATGGCGGTTACGGGATGGTCGTACGGCGGCTACATGACCTCGTGGATGGAAAGCCATTACAACATCTGGAAAGCTGCCGTTGCGGGCGCCGCGCTGAATGACTGGCTCGATGATTTCAACGTTTCTTTTTACGTTTATACCGACGTGCCGTGGTTCCCGGGACCGCCGGGAAATCCAAAGTACCGTCCCATGTGGATCGCACAGTCGCCGATTACGTATGCGCAGCGCATCAAAGCACCGACGCTGATTATGGGCGACATCGGCGACAACAACGTGACGATTACCAATTCATTCAAAATGTACCATGCGCTCAAAGATAACGGCGTGACGGCACAGTTTGTCGCGTATCCGGTTCACGGGCATTTTCCGAGCGATCCCGCTCAAGCGGAGGACGTGAATAAACGATGGCTGGCCTGGATCGATAAATACTTGGGGCAGGTGACGAAGTGAAACGCATTGTTTTCGCGGCAGCCGCGTTCGTTCTCGCCGCAACGTCCATTGCGTCTGCGCGACCGTTCGAACTGAACGATCTGAAATCGCTCGTCGGCGTCTCCGAAGCGACCATCAATCCCGCCGGAACGCAGATCGCGTTCATCGTTTCGCGTCCCGATTATAAGCACGATCGCTACGATCGCGAGATCGATCTTTACGATCTGCAATCGAAGTCTACGCGTCCGCTCGTCATCGATCGCAAAGGGATCGGCGAACTCGCGTGGTCGCCGGACGGCGGCCGCCTTGCGTTCGTTGCGCTCCACGGCCAAGGCGACGAAGCGGTGGAGCAAGTACACGTTCTCGATATGCGCGGAGGCGATGCCATGCGCATCACCGGCGCGCCGCGAGACGTTCAACAATTTGCGTGGCGCCCCGACGGCAATGCCATTGCGTACGTGATGGCCGACGAAGCGAAGAACAAGCGCGAGATCGAGCATCACGTCAAGGCGTTTGTCGTGGGCGATCAATCGTACTTGGAAGAAGAAGCGCCGACGCCGAGCCATCTGTGGCTCGCCGTGCCGCAAACAGCAGGCAAAGAGTGGAAATCGCAGCGGCTGACCGGCGGCGACTGGAGCGTCCCTCCCGCAGCGCCGCCGAGCGCTCCATCATCTCCCATTTCCTGGTCGCCCGACGGACGCTATATTGCGTTCGCGAAGATGTCGAGTGTCTACTATTCCGACGCGGACCGTACCGTTGTCGCAGTGCTCGACACGACAAACAAGTCCATTCGAACGCTAACCGCGCACGGCAGCTTTGAGGGATACGGTGCATTTTCGCCCGATGGAACGAAAATTGCGTATTGGTATCCGTTCCACGGCGATCCGGCGGGTCAAAACGACATCTACGTAGCGCCGGCGTCCGGCGGCAACGGTGAAGACGTCACCGCGGATGATATCGATACCAACGTACAGCGCGCGATCTGGATGCCTGATTCCAAATCGCTGCTGATCTCCGGCCACAAAGATACGGATGCGGCTTTGTGGATCAAACCGCTCGCGGGCAAAGCGCGCCGCGTGAATCTTGGAGGCGTGCAGCCGACGCAACCGTTTTGGCTCGACGCCAGCGTTGCGAAAACCGGCGCGATGGCGATGACCGCTTCGCGGGCAAATCACCCGACGGAGCTGTACTATATGAGCTCCGCAGACGCAGCTCCCGAGCAACTGACGCATTTCAACGACGCGGTTGCCTCGCTCGATCTCGGCAAAGTTGAGCCCGTGTCGTGGCAGTCGGAAAATTTCAGCGAAGACGGCGTGATCACGTACCCGCCGGGCTACGACGCAGCGAAGACCTATCCGCTCGTGCTGATCATTCACGGCGGCCCCAACTCTGCATCACTGACCGGCTTCTCCACGCTGAATCAGCTGCTTGCGGCGCACGGATTCGTAGTGTTCAATCCCAATTATCGCGGGAGCGACAACCTTGGCGAACAATACTGGCACGGGATTTGGAATGATGCAGGCGCCGGGCCCGGCCGCGACGTGATGGCGGGGATTGCGGCGGTGCAGCAGCGCGTGCACGTCGATCCGAAACGCATCGGGGTTTCAGGATGGTCGTACGGCGGCTACATGACTTCGTGGATGGAAGGTCATTACCACATCTGGCGCGCCGCAGTCGCCGGCGCCGCGGTGAACAATTGGATCGACGAATACGCGCTCTCCGACAACAATGTCAGCGTGCGCTTTTCGTTTGGAGGCTCGCCGTACACGGGGACCAATATGAAAGACTACGTCGCGCAGTCCCCGATCACGTATGCATGGAACATCACGACGCCAACGCTGATCTTGAGCGATACCAAAGACGCGCGCGTGCCGATCACGCAGTCGTACGAAATGTTCCGGACATTGCGCTCTCGCGGCACGACGGTAAAGTTCTACGCATATCCCGTTCCCGGCCACTTCCCGAGCGACCCGGTCCGCGCAATGGACGTCGATCGCCGCTGGATCGACTGGCTTGTAAAATATCTGAAGTGATGGCAATGAATATCCCATTCCCGGCTCGCAAAGTTACGCGTGAAGTCGCGCGTAAAGAGCTGGAAATTCTGGAACATACGTATCCGCACGCGCAAACGGCGCTTCAATACGGCAATCCCTTCGAGCTGCTCGTCGCCGTCATTTTGTCGGCGCAGACCACGGATGCGCGCGTCAATATGACGACGCCTGCGCTTTTCAAGAAGTATCCTACGCCGGAGAAGCTTGCGAAAGCGCGCCAAGAAGACGTCGAAGCGATCATCAAGTCGACCGGCTTCTTTCGCATGAAGGCGAAAAATATCATCAGCGCCGCGCGCGACCTGGTCGAAAAGTACGGCGGGAAAGTACCGGAACAGCGCGAGGACCTGGAAACGCTTGCGGGGGTTGGTAGAAAAACCGCAAGTGTCGTCATGTCGGTTGTCTACGAAGAGCCTGCAATCGCCGTCGACACGCACGTGTTTCGCGTATCGCACCGTTTAGGTTTAACGCTCGGAAAGACGCCCGGGGACGTTGAGGCAGATCTTCAAAAGCTCGTGCCACGCGAGAAATGGCGCCACGCGCATCACTGGCTGATATTGCACGGTAGGTCGATCTGCAAAGCTCCCGTGCCCAAGTGCGGCCAGTGTCCTGTTAACGCGCTCTGCCCAACGCCGGCGATTATTCGCCGAACTGTAGAGGCCCGGAGCCTTGGAGATGATCGGGCGGCGCCAGTTCAGCGTCCTTCGCGACCTGGCGAAGCAAAGAAGAAGGCGTGAGTTTTTCGCCGTAGCCGGATTCCGTCGAGACCTTCGAGAGGTTCATCAGCGACGGTACGCCGCTGCGCGGAACGAACTGATATTCGCCGTCGAGGCCAAGTCCGCTGATGCGCACCAGTTGATGCACGTCGTCGAGATCCAGACTGACGCGCTTATCTTCAAAACGCAAGCGTAAACGTTCAGGGCGCAACAGGCGAATGAATTTGACGCCCGTTCGCTCGCCTAAGATCGCGTTTAGCCGCTTGACGCCGGCCTGGAGGTGTTCGCCGAACGCGGAAAACGATGTTTCGGCGTCCTCGAAGTCGACCGGCGCGCCGGTTTCGTCGAGCACTTTGTCGATTTCGCGCTTCGCCCGAATACGCGAGGCTGCGGCAACGATTGGATTTTGCGCGGTGAATTTTTCGTCGAACGGGTCGGGCATCGTCCGCAAGTATTACCATCCCGTTCGCGGAAATCCGCTCGCATGCTCTTCGGACTACTGCTTGCGGCCGCGTTGACACTCGAGCAAGTATTCGCGCCGGAACCGCCGTGGGGCGCGCAACCCGAGCACGTCGTCTGGGCGCCGTCGGGCAACAGTTTCCTGTACGTGCTGCCCACGCAAGAAGAATCGAATCCACTACCGGTTCGGCAGTTCGACGTGCATTCCGGACAAACGCGCGTGCTCATCGACCCGGCGCGATATTCGACCAAACCTCGAACGCCGGCAAACGTATCATGGTCGCCCGATGGAACGCGTGTCGCGTTCACCGTAGGCGGCACGCTGTACGTGCGCGACATGCAAACCGCGTTCGATCGGCTTATCGCGCGCGACGTGAGCGATGCACTTTGGTCGCCGAAGGGTGATGCGGTTGCGTACACATCAAAAGCGAACGTCTACGTTGCGCGGCTCACGCCGGTTCTGCATGTCGTGCAGATCACTACGGGCGGTTCCGACGGCGCGATTCTCGAGGGCGAGTTGGATTGGGTGTATCCCGAAGAACTCGGCATCCAGCATGGTTTCGCGTGGTCTCCGAGCGGACGATACATCGCGTACCTGCGACTGGACGAACGTGAGGTCAGCAATTTTCCAATCATAGATTTTTTACCGGCCGAAAATGTCGTGCGCTCTGAGCGCTATCCGCTTGCAGGCGGACGCAATCCCAAGGCGTCGCTGCGTGTTGCCGACGTGACGGACGGCCGGGATACGCTTGCGTACGACGCAGCACCGCAAGACGAGTACGTCGCGGCTTTTGGATGGAAAACGAAAGAAGATGCACTTGTAGCCGAAATTTTGGATCGCCCACAGCGGCGCCTTCGCGTTGTTGAGGCCGCACCGCATACCAGCGCGACAAAAGCGATCTACGAACAGCGCTCGCCGACGTGGGTTGACGTGATTTCGCTACCGCAGTGGCTCGCGAACGGCACCTCCGTGTGGGTTCTGGACCGCGATGGTTCGCGCAAACTGTACCTTCGGGACGCTTCAGGCGCATTTCATGAGCGCGGAAACGTTTCACACATTTTTAGTTTGCTCGGCGTCGACGAAAAGACCGGGGAGGCGTACGTGAGTGCCGCTCATCCTACGCGGCGCGACCGATCGCTGCTGGGAATCTCTTTGAACGACGGTCATCAGACGAATCTTACAGCGGCGGCCGGAGACAATAACGTTTCGCTTGCACCATCGTTCACCGCATTTCTCAACACGCTCTCAACGCTTAGCGATCCGCCGGTTACGTTCATCAGTGACATGTCGGGACGAATCCTATTGCCTGTGACGGCACGCAACGAAGCTCTTCGAAGCTCACTACAACCGGTGGAATTGCTCTCGGTGAACTCGCCGCGAGGTGCGCTCGATGCGTATATGATTAAACCGCCGGGGTTTGATGCAGGCAAGAAGTATCCGGTTGTGGTTTACGCGTACGGTGGTCCCGCGGCGCCAACGACAAGCAATCGTTTCGGAGGTATGCGCGGGTTGTACCATCAGCTGCTCGCGCAGCAGGGATTCATCGTATTTAGCATAGACGGCCCCGCCTCACAATTCGGTAACGATGCGGGAACGCGGGAGCTCAACCGCAACTTCGGTCCGGCTGCACTAGCGGGTCAAGAGCTCGGAGCCGGTTACTTGAAATCGTTGCCATACGTCGACGCATCGCGCATCGGTATTTGGGGATGGAGCTACGGTGGCTATCTCACGCTGTACGCGATGACGCACGCCTCCTCGTTCAAAGCGGGCATCGCGGGATCGCCGGTGACGGATTGGCGCTTCTACGATTCGATCTACACCGAGCGCTACATGGGCACACCCCAGCGCGAGAGCGCTGCGTACGACCGCAGCTCGGACATCGCCGGCGCGCAGCTGCACGGCGATGTGTTAATCAATCACGGCACGGCAGACGACAACGTGCATATGAGCAACACGATCGCGTTTCTTCAGTCAGCGATCGGTTCGCGCCGCACAGATGTCGATCTGATGCTCTATCCGCGCCAGCTGCATCATTACAGTTCGCTCGATGCGTGGCGTCATATTTATTCTCACATGCTGGATTGGTGGAAAGGGCACCTTTAAAAAAAGGCCGCTCTTGTGAGCGGCCTTTCCTGCGTGATAGAAGATCGCTACGGATAGTGCTGTACGCAACTCGCCGAGGCGTTGCTCCAAAGCGGCTGCGTCGAAAACGTTCCCGACGAGAATGCCGTCTGCTGAACGTTCACCCATGCGCACTTATCGCCGATCTCGCTTCCACTGGAGTCATACCACGCGTTGAGCTGTGGATCGGTCTCCGTTTCCGCCTGCTCGTGTCCCTCGACGATGCTCACACCGGAGTCGTACGGCGCGCCTGATGGATCGTTTGCACCGCAGCTCGTCCCCGCATCGGGAATATACGGCAGATTCGTGTATGCGATCGTCGAGCCGTTTGCCGTCGTGGAGCTGTGCCACGCGCAATAGCAGCCGAAGAAATAACACATCCATCCGCCGCTGCCCGCGAATTGGTACACTTTGACGGCATGCGGGATCGCAATGACGTAGCTGGCGCTCACGCTGTAATCGTTGAAGTGCGCTGCCGCTTTTTGCGCTTCGGCCGCGATCAAGTTCTGATACGTCGAACCATTATTCAAACTGGGAATCGTGGACGTGTCGTTCCAGTACGGCGAAGCTTGCCCTGAAGGCGCCGGCCCGTAATAGATGCTTCCCGCATTGCCGACCCTTGCTCCACCGGTCTGCGTGTATTGCGTTACGGTGTTCAGCCAGCTGCTGCCGCCGACGTTCGTCAAAAAGTTATTCAAATACGGCTGCACCGCACGCGGATCGCCTGTCGACCCCCAATTGCCCCAATACGTGACGTACACTCGCGGTGTGGGTTGAATCGGGCCGCCGTTGTAGAGCAGATTGCTCGAACTGGTTGCCGCGCCGAGACGCGGAGCCCGATCGACCCCGCGGACGATGCGGCCGCTGCGTTCAAAGTCTTTCGTGTAGAGCATGACGCGAACGTTGCCGTCGCTGCCCATTTCAGCGCGAGAAAGCGATTGCGGCTGAGCCGGCGGATTTGCAGGAGGACCCGTATACGAACCGCCGCTGCACGATGCGAACACGAGCGAGAAAGCCGCCATGAAGGCCGCTTTGCGCGGAAAATACATAAAAGAACCCTCCGGCAAGTGCTGTCTTGATCTTGCGCAATGTGCGGCAGCAAAAGCCTTAACGCTTTGCTACGCAACGGTACCGTCGATTTTGGTTTTCCTAATAAAACCGTTCGGAAGGCCTGCCCGGACCGCGCGCGGCAAGCTAGCGGCATGGAAAAGCACCCGGCACCAGGTGTGCGCGCCGACTTCAAAGTCGTTGTAGATACGCCCGGATGGCACAAGGTACGTCCGCGTATCCCCGACACGCCGCAGCGGCGCACGCTTGCCAAGCAGCGGTCGATCCGCGAACTCGTGTTCGGAGTGCAAGACGGTATTCTGACGACACTGGGAATCGCAACGGGCGTTGGCGCGGCGGAGGGCAAGAACTGGCTCGTGGTCCTAAGCGGACTGCTCGCGCTGCTGGCCGGCGCGCTTTCGATGGGCGTGGGCGAGTATCTGGGCGGAAAGTCCGAGCGCGAGGTCGTGCAAGCCACCATCGAGATGGAACGGCAAGAGATGTCGGACAACCCGCAAGACGAGTTTGCCGAGCAGGTTGCGTACTACAAACTCAAAGGCTTCAGTTCCGACGA
>CAZERJ010000088.1:0-12382 GCA_964514445.1 uncultured bacterium
AGCCGTCGGCACGCGGCGAATTAGAGATCACGGACGTCAACAACGCCTACATCAAGGAAGGCGATCTCTACTACGACATCCTCGAAGGCTGGTGGACCGACGCCGGTCAGTTCGAGAGTCTTTACCGCGCGAACGAACTCGTTGCGCGCGAACGGCAACTTACGCCGGCGAGCAATCGAGAATAAACTGTAGCGTCCGCAGCTCGATAAGGTCTTCCTGCGAGAGGTTTTTGAACGTCGCGGGCGTCGTGTCGACGTTGACCGGCGCGTTCTGTGCTTGCAGCGCGGGAACGCGGCCGTCCGCGTTTGCATAGATACCCTGAACGCGATAGCCCGTCTGAGTGAACAGATCGATCGCCGTCTTCTTCGTGAAGAAGCGGATGTGCGTGATGTCGAGCAAACCCTCTTCGGCATACGGCCAGTCGCCGCCGATAAGCGTCATGAGCAGCCACAAGTTGCGAATGTTTGGAATGCTCGCGAGAATTTGCGCATTTTTCGTCAGCAACGGCTTGATGCGCACCAGCAGCTTCCACGGATCGTAGAGATGCTCGAGAACGTCCGGGAAGAACACCAGGTCAATCGACTCGGGCGCAATGCCGGCCTGCGCAAAATCAAGCGTTTCAACGTTGGCGACGATCACGCGATCGATACGGCCTTCTGCGAGCGCAGCCGCCTCTTTGTTCATCTCGATGCCGGTCACGTGCGCCGCCGGGTGCAAGCGCTTGATCTCCGCGCCCGTTGCGGCCGCGCCGCAACCGATATCCAGCATCCGCACCGGCGCTTGCCGTAAACGCACGATCATATCGGTGCGAGCATTGCGATAGTAAACCGAATCGGCGCCCTTCTCCGCGACGCTTCGCGGATCCGAAAGTTCATGCCACACGTAGCGCGGTGAGCCGGTCGCCCTTCGCGCTTGAACGAAGAGGTCCGCCGTTTTGGACCGCGATTGTCCAACAAACGCGGCGAACGTTTTTAAGCGGTCCGCGCTTCGCGCGAGCAGAGCTGCTCGAACTTGCGGGTCGCCCAGTGCGCGCGCGAGCGATTCGGCGAGCGCCTCCGGCTGCGTCTCTAGGACGCCGTCTTCGGCGTCGAAGAACGGGCCGTTCACCCAGCTCATCGGATACCAAACGTTAATCGCCGGTACACCGGCAATGGACGCTTCGATCGAAACATTCGAGTCTACGGAGACAACGCAGTCTGCCGCAACGATCCAGCGTTCGAGATCGTGTTCCACGACGACCGGCGTAAAGCCGACGGCTTCTTCTGCCAAAATACGTTGGCGCTCGGCGGCTTTCTCGAGGTTAGGCGCGCGCTCTTTAATGACCAGTTGCAGCGGCACGCCGAGATCGCGCAGCTGGCGAACGGCGCGCACGACATCACGCAGCGACGTTTCGTAAGCGTCTGCTTGCGTAAACGCCGTGAAGTACGCTGCCCACGTCGTGGCAAAAACAACGACCAGATCGCGCTGCGTAAAACCGAAGCGTTGCCAGAGGTCGCTGCGAATCTCGGCTCGCTGCGTCCGAAGCGCCGCGTACGCGTCCCAAGCCGGGTTTCCCGTAACGGCAATGCGCTCTTTGGGAACGCCCATGTCTACGTACGGCAGCGCGCCGCGTTCTCCGAACACGGCAATATCCGTTCCGTTGTGTTCGCGATGCACGGTGTAGAGCCGCCCTAAAATGCAGCTGTGCGAGACGACAACCGACGGCACACCGCGCTCGCGTGCCCAAGCGGCGACAGTTTTGCTCGGCAGCATAACATCTTCGTTGAGAACGACCAGTTCGATGCCTTCGCGCTCGTGCACCACGTCGAGCGCAGCGACGATCGTCATGGATTGCGCCAGGCGTTCTTGCAGCGTGCGCGTTACCGTCCTTGCTCGCGAAGAGCTCGTATTGTCGAGTTCGGCGCGAACAGCCGACGCGCGCTGCGCAGCTTCTGCACTAATTTGTAGCCGCGTTTCGCTATCGAGCGATGCATGCAGCGAGTTCACCGAGTGCACGCTCGAAGGTACGCGTCCGAGATACTCGTTCAGCGCAGCAGCGTTTTTCGGCCAGAGCAGTGAAACGACTGCGCTCATCGTGCCATCTCCGCGGCGTTGAAGTGTTCCTCGATGAGAATCTCTCGCATGAGGTCGTATTCCAGCGACGGAGCGAGCGCAACGCCTTTATATTCCAGCAGCGACGGATTTTGAAGCGCGCGATGCCACGTGCGCACGAAGTCGTGCACGGATTCGTCGATCTCGCGCAGCGCGGCCGCGTTGAACAATTCGGCTGCTAGATCTTCGCCGGCAAGCTCGGCGAAGAAAGAGCGAAGAGGTTTGGCGAGCGGTCCGGCGAGCGCCATCGAGAGCAACGCGCGGTTACGCGCGTTTGCCAGATGCACGCGCAGCTGTTCGTCCCACTGCGTGACCGCATCGCCGAGACTCTCACGAAGCCCTTTGACACCGCCGCTGGCAAATGCGGCCGCGAGATTATCGTTATGAACGAGAACGCGCTCTGTTTGCGCGAAATCTTCGCGCTTCGAAAGCACTACCATCATGCGTCCCGTCGCGTGCGTCGAAAGGTTGTGCATGACTGTCTGCTCGATAAACGCGCCGAAGTCGAACAGCGCCGGATCCTGCGCCATCCACGAGAGCGCGCGATCCCCGAGCATTCCCCACAGCAGCGAATCGCGCAACCAATAGTTCACGTTACCGCCGCCCAGGATCGCCGCATACGGGACAAGGCGCTCAACGGTCAATCCGCAAGCTTGCGCCGCTTCGGCAATTTCGCGTGCAGTAACGCGCAGCATATACTGACTGGGATCGTTGCTCTGGGCCGGCGTCAAGAGATCCATGGGCGCGCACCCGGCCGCCGCCGCAACCGCGTGTAAATGATCGAGTGAATGCACGTCAAACACCAGACGTCCGCCGGGCTTAACGACGCGTGTCCAATCCGATAACGCTTCGCGCCAGTTTGGAAAATGCACCACGACGTTGAGCGAAATCAGCGAATCGAACGACTCATCCGCAACGGGCAACTTCGTGAGATCGCCCGCAAGCAGCTCGATTGGCGTATCACCGGCTTCACGCTTACACTGCGCCAACATCTCGTTCGAGATATCGATGCCCGTGACGTCGTAACCATCGAGCGCGAGCGGGAGCGAACCGCGCCCGGTTCCAATGCCGACGTCGATGATGCGTTTGCCGGTAACGTGCTCGCGGCACAGGGAAACTTCAACGAAGTTCTTGAGCTGATTGGTGCCGCGATTCTCGTGCATGCGCTCGGCGTAGCCCGCAACCATACCCGCGCTCTGCCACGCGGAGGTTTTGAATCCGATCAGTTGCCGGTCGTTACCGTTCATGCGTTCCGTTCTTCTACGAGGTCCCAAGTGACTGGAGTGCCTTTCTTGGTATCGGCAACCACCGCGCAACCCAGCACATGTTCGAACTCGGCGGGCGGCAACCCAAAGCCCGGACGAACGATCCGCAGGTTTTCTTTTGTAAAGACTTCGCCCGCACGCATGTCCTTCGCAACGTAGAGCGATCGCCTAAAGCGCAGCGACGCCTTCTCCGCTTCGGCCGGACCGTACCGGACGCGTCCGCGAGCGCGCCACGCCCGCTCAGATTCAGTGACCAGCGCACCTAGTTCAGCCGGCTCGATGGAAAACGCGGAATCGACGCCGCCGTCGGCGCGCCGTAATGTAAAGTGTTTTTCAATGACCGTCGCGCCGAACGCGACGGCAGCAACGGAAACACCGACGCCCGCGGTATGGTCCGAAATGCCGGTCTCGGTTGCAAAACGTTCGCGCATGTCGGCAATCGTGGCGATGTTGCTCTCGTCCGGGCTGGCGGGGTAGGTGCTGGTGCATTTGAGCAGCACAATCTCGCTCGCACCGTGCGCACGCGCGGTTTGCACTGCAGCCTCGATTTCTTCTTCGCTCGCCATCCCGGTCGACATGATCATCGTGCGTCCCGTGCGCGCGACGTAAGCGATAAGGGGCAGATCCGTCAGTTCGAACGATGCGATCTTGTATGCGGGTGGATCGAACGCTTCAAGAAAATCGACGGCCGCGTTGTCGAACGGCGTGCTCAAACACTCCATACCGCGTTCGCGTGCGCGTTCAAAAACGGCGGCGTGCCACTCCCACGGCGTTTGCGCTTCGCCATAGAGATCGTAGAGCGAGCGCCCGTACCACAAGCTGGACGGATCCGTGATGACGAAACCTTCGGACGTGACGTCCAGCGTCATCGAATCGGGCGTATACGTTTGGAGTTTGATGGCGTGAGCGCCGGCATCGGCCGCTGCATCGACGATCGCAAGCGCGCGATCGATCGAGCCGTTGTGATTTCCGGACATTTCCGCGATGACAAGCGGCGGATGCTCCAGCCCGATGAAACGCGATCCGAACGCAACGCTCACACCGGCTCCCCCACAAACACTTCTGCCGCGATCGCCGCGCTGCGGCTGCGCCAGTCGTCCGCAAACAACGCAAACACGTCGACATCTTGGTATGCGCCGTCCTTGAACCGGTGCGCGATAAGGTGCCCTTCGCGGCGAAACCCCATCGCCTCGTGCAGCCTTACCGAACGTTCATTGCGCGTGAAGGTCTCGCCGCACAATTTGCGCATGCCGAGCGGACCGAAAATGCGCTCGATCGCGAACCACGCCATGGCGCGTCCGCTTCCCGTGACGGCATCGTCGACACCCAAGTAATATCCCCACGTGCAACGCCGGTCGCCGCGGTCCATATCCGAAACACCCACCAGGCCAATCGGACGATGATGATGCTCGAAGATACTGTAGTCGAAGCGATCGCTGCTTGTGACTTCTTGCATCCAGGTATCGTGCTCGTCTTGCGCAATCCGCCGGTCAGAGTACATGGCTTCGTGGACGCGATCCGAATTGCGCCACGCCAAAACCATTTGGCCATCAATCAGCGTCAACGGGCGAAGGAGGAAATCGGCGCGCCGCAGCGGTTCACGCATGGCATGACTCCAAAATGGCGTCCACGGTACGATCGGTAGGAAAGCCTGACTCGAGTTGCATTAGCGCGCGTGAACGCGACGACATCTGCGCAAGCGCGCGGCTATCGCTTATGAATGCCTCCAGTTCGCGCGCAATGCGCGCTTCATCGACCGAGCCTGCATCGCCGAGCCACCGCACGGCGCCGGCGGCATCGCATGCGCGCGCAGCGTGCTCTTGATTTTCTGCAACACTGAGCACGAGCGACGGCAAACCAAGCGCGCATCGTTCCCAGGCCGCAATTCCCATCGCGCCGATGCTCGCATCGGCCGCGTCCATGAGCGCAGCCATCTGCTCGACGCGTCCAAGATATGCAAAACCGAAACGCTCGCACAGCGACTTCGTTTCGGCTGCATGCGGCGACTCCGGCGGTAACACCACGCTGACGTTCAGCCGCGATTGCAATGCTGCTGCGGCGCGCAGTGCTTTAAGCGTCTGTCCTGAATCGTCGGTGCCGCCCATGAAGACGAGTAATGACGTTACGCGGCCGTCGCGTTCGCGAGGCGCAGCTGCGATCGTTCGGAACTCCTCGCGCAACAGCGCGTATGCCGGCCCGAGCAGCAGACGCGTGCTTTGCGGCACCAGGCCGCGATAGCGCTGCGGATCGTCTGCCCCGAAATTCTGATCGAGCAATATGTCGCACGCGTGGGCGCGATTGGCGAGATCGTCGATGACGAAGATCCGCGCGGCGCCACCGCGAACGGCATTTTCCCAGTCGCTTCCGAGCGCATAGTGATCGACGACGATCAAGTCGTACGTTCCATGCGTGCTCAGGTAGGCCGTAACTTGATCGTACTCCGTTTGCAATGGAACGCCGAGCCCGCTGCCTGCGTCACCGCCCTCGAGGGCAGCAGTTTCAAAACCGCGTGATGCAACGAGGGCGAGGAGATCGCCGGGGCGACTGCGCATCAGAAACGATACGTTTGCGCCCCGGCGGCGCAAGGCATCGGCAAATGCGAGATTACGCATGACGTGGCCGCTTCCAATACCGAACGACGCATCCGCGCGCACCAAGACCCGCATGTTAGCCGCTCAGCGATTTTTGCTTGACCGCAGCATTGAGTGCGAGCAGCTCGGGACGGCGTTCCAGCAGCGCAATAACGTCCGCCGTAGCGACTGCGCTGGGACCAACGGACGCAAACGCAGCATACACCGCCTGCAAGAATTCGAAATCTTGCTCTGTGTCGAGCGTCCAGCGTAAATTCGAACGATCGGCACCTGACTTATCAACGAATCCACGCAAACTGAATTCATCCGGATGTTCGTAGATGTACGGCGTAACGTGCTCGCGCTCGTACTGTTGACGCGCGCGCTCGCGCACAACCTCGAGCGTGTCGCGCGTGAAAATCTCCGCATCCAAGCCCCGGGCAAACGTTCGAGGCATCACGTTGCTAAGGTAATCACACGGCTCGCTTTCGAAAGATTCGAGCATCCGGTCGATCAGCGCGCCGTCGATGAGCGGACAGTCGGCGGTCACGCGAACCACGACAGCGGCATTCGTTTCCTGCGCCGCACCGGCGAATCGCGCGAGAACATCGCTCGCGGATCCGCGATGTACCAAGGCTCCCAATCGCTGCGCTTCACGGACGACGGCATCATCTTGCCGAAGTGTCGAGGTCGCAACTGCGATCGCGTCCACACGCTGCGCCACCGCTAGACGCTCGATCACGCAGCCGAGCACGGTCGTTCCACCCAGTGGCAACAGCACTTTCCCGGGCAAACGCGTTGAGCCCATACGGGCCTGCACGATCGCAACGGTGCGGTTCACCGCGATTCAACCGGAAGCGCGGCCAGCACGGCCTCGATGACGCGTTCTTGCTGCGCCTCGTCAAGACCGGCGTACATCGGAAGACTGATCGCGTGCTCGTAGTAGCGCTCCGCATTCGGACAATATCCCGTCTGGAAACCCATGGCGCGATAGTACGGCTGCGTGTAAATCGGCATGTAGTGCACGTTGGGTGCAATACCCGACGCCCGCAGGCGTTCGTACATTCCGGCGCGATCCGGCACTTGCACCGCATACAGGTGGTACGCCGAACGCGCGAACGCCGGTTCTTCTTGCACGGTCACACCGGGGCTTTCAAATGCACGCGCGTAACGCGCGGCGATGGCACGGCGGCGCTCGATGAATGCATCGATTCGTTGCATCTGCTGCAGCCCGAGCGCCGCTTGAATCTCCGTAAGGCGGTAATTGAAGCCTAGGTCGAGCTGCTCGTATTCCCACGGCGCTCGCGCGGATTCCATCTTGCGCGCATCGCGCGTGATGCCGTGACTACGCAGCAGCTGCATCGTGTCTGCCAAATCGGGATCATTGGTGAGCGCCATGCCGCCTTCGGCGGTCGTGACGATTTTCACGGGGTGAAAGCTGAACACCGTCACGTCGGCGTACCGTCCGCTACCGGCGCGCTCCTCGTTATACAACGCGCCTACGGCGTGCGAGGCATCTTCGACGATCTTGAAACCGTACTCAGCGCGCAAGCGCGCGATCGCTTTCATGTCGCACGGCTGGCCGGCGAAATCAACGGTAACCACGACATCCGGAAGACGTCCGGTAGCGCGCGCCGCTGTCAGCTTTTCTTCTAACGCAGAAACGCTCATGCAAAACGTGCGCGGATCGATGTCGACAAAATCGACGTCCGCACCGCAGTACAGCGCGCAGTTTGCCGATGCGACAAAGCTGTTCGGCGACGTCCAGAGCAACCCGCCCGGGCCCAAACCCAGTGCGCGCGCCGCAATGTGCAGCGCCGCCGTGCCGCTGCTGACTGCAACGGCGTACGTCGCGCCGCAGTACGACGCTACGGCATCCTCAAATTGCGGAACCACCGGACCTTGGGTCAGGAAATCCGAGCGAAGCACCTGCGCAACCGCTTGGATATCGCTCTCGTCGACGCTTTGACGCGCGTACGGGATCATGCGATGGCCGCGTTCAGCTCTGCAATCTCGGGGATCGTTAAAAAATGCGGATTGGTGCCCGAGTCGTACTCGAAGCCGTCCGGAACGGGTTTGCCGAGCTCGCCATTGCCGTTGAGCGAGTGGTCGACGGGCGTGTGAAACGTAATCGACGGGCGGATAACGTAGTGATCGTTATATTCGAGCGTCAGGCGTGACTCGTCGCGCGGAATCATGGCCTCGTGCAGTTTTTCGCCCGGGCGGATACCGACGATGCGCTGCGGCAAATGCGGCGCGAGCGAGCGCGCTAAATCCACGACGCGCACGGACGGAATCTTCGGCACAAAGAGCTCGCCGCCGCGCATGCGCTCGAACGAGCGGCGCACGAACTCGATGGCTTGCGGCAGCGTGATCCAAAAGCGCGTCATCCGCTCGTCGGTAACCGGCAGATGATCGGCGCCCTGGTCGACGAGATTTTTGAAAAACGGCAGCACGGATCCGCGCGAACCCACGACGTTCCCGTATCGAACGACCGCAAAGCGCGTCACGTGTTTGCCGACGATGTTATTGGCCGCAACGAAGAGTTTGTCGGAAAGCAGCTTGGTGGCGCCGTAGAGATTCACCGGCGAGACGGCCTTGTCGGTCGAGAGCGCGATCACTTTTTCAACGCCCGATGCAATGGCCGCAGCGATGACGTTTTGCGCGCCCTCGACGTTCGTCTTGATGCACTCGGTCGGGTTGTATTCGGCTGCCGGCACTTGCTTGAGGGCGGCGGCGTGGACGACGAAGTCGATGCCGGTCATCGCTTGCGTGAGCCGGCGTTCGTCGCGTACGTCACCGATGAAGTAGCGCATGCACGGCGCGTTCCAGCGCTGCTGCATCTCGTACTGTTTGAGTTCATCGCGCGAGAAAATCACAAGCCGCTTCGGCGACGACTGCGCAAGCAGCGCGTCCGTAAACGTCTTTCCGAACGACCCGGTGCCGCCGGTTACGAGAATCGATTTTCCGTCGAAGATGGAGGGCACTCATGACCTATCGGCACCCTGCGAATTTCTCGTTAGCTTGCTGCGGGTGCCAAAGGCCCGGAGCGTAAAACTCTGGCAGCTTAACAAAGACTTTAGCGCGCGTAGGCTTAATGACCCACGCGGACATGTCCAAGTATTACCGGTACTTCGGGCTGGAGCGCGATCCTTTTCTCGATACAGCCGATCCGTATTTTTACTGCGAGCTAGGCGTACTGCGGCGCGCTAAAGAGCGCCTGGCATCGTCTATTGACTCATCGCGCGGCCTCACGGTTATTCTCGGAGAGCCCGGAACCGGAAAAACGAGCCTCTCGAGCGCGCTTGAACAGGAACTCCTTCAAGACGATCGCGTCGTTCTTGGGAAAATTCTTGACCCAACGTTTGCAACGGAAGTCGAGTTTCTGATGGCGGTCGGACGCGTGTTCGGTCTATCGCTACCGCCGCGCTCCAGTGCCGCGCTCAAGAATGCCCTAAAAAATTTTTTCTTCGAGACCGCCGTCTTGGAAAACCGGACGCTCGTGCTGAGCATCGACGAAGCGCAGAACTTATCCGACGAAGGGCTCGAAGCGCTACGCTTGCTGCTGAACTACCACGTGCCGAACAAGAAGCTGCTCAACATTCTGCTCTTCGGACAGAGCGAGCTCGAGCGCCGCATCAATGCGCGCCACAATCTTGCAGACCGCGTCGACGCGTTCATTCGCCTTGAACCGCTCGACGATGCGATGGCCGGTGCAATTTTGGACTTCCGTTTGGAACGCGCGGGAAAAACGCCCGGCCAGCAAGTCTTTACGCCCGAAGCGCGCGCGCTGCTCGTGCGGGGCTCGGCCGGTCTGCCGCGGCGTTTGACGATGATCGCGCATCTGGCGATGGAGGAGGCCGCCGACCGTGCAAGCACGGTCGTGCGCGAAGATCATGTCAGCGCGGCGCTCGCGGGCCGCGGCATAACGCCGGCATCGCAAGCTGCGGGCTCCGGCGCGTCGGTCAACGGGCATGAAGCTTCGCTCTTTAACCGCCTATTCGCACGCCTGCTGGCACGGTAATGCGGCGCGAACCGGACTTCGAAGAGAGCGCCGATATGCGTCTGGTCGAGCTTCAGCGGGCATCGCTCGGCGTGCCGGCACCCGACTTGAGCGCATGGAAAACGTCCGTTTCCGCCGAGGGCGCCAGCGTCGATGCCGAAGGGACGCAGCACCTGGCCAGCGCCGTTCTCGCGCTTGAAGTCACTGCGAATCCGCCCGGCGACGTCATTCCCGGTGCCATCGTCACGATTGCCGTCAGTCTGTCCAACGAGGGCGCGCTGCCCGCGCGCAACGTGCGTTTGATAGTACCTCTGCCGGGCGGCGCCGCGTACCGCAACGGTTCGCTCGTGCGCGACGGACGCCCCGTGCTCGATGAAGCCGCTGAGGAGCTCTTCGGCGCCGGCTTGCAGCTCGGCGAGATCTTGCCGCGCTCGCGCGCAACACTCGTTTGGAAGATCGGGGTGCGCCTTGGGAATAAGCCGCTCGTGATTGCTCCAACAGCGACTGCGCAAGAGAGCGCAACCATCGGCGCGCGCGCCCTCGTCATCTCGCGCAAAGACGCGCCTTCGAACTTCGCGGCAACGGTCGAACAGTTCGATCGGGCGCAGCGCGAGGTTCCAATCTACGAACTCGACGAAGAAGAAATCGTAGAGTACGAAGCAGGCACGGCCGCACTCTGCGAATATCCGATGCCCACCGAAGCGCCGGTTCCCTCAACGCCGCCGCCTTCGCAGCCCGAACCGTACGCACCACCGCCGGACCAACCGGAGACGCCGTTCACGCCCGAACAGCCGCCGGATCCGGAACCCTCGATTCCCGTGCAGCCCGAAGAGCCGCCGGTGATCGAGCCCGCGGCGCGCACTGGGGTCGTGCTATACGGGCACATCGATCGCCCATCGGTCACCTATTTCGATCGCATCTTCAACGGCGCCAAAGCACCCACGTTGCTCTCGCACTTCGTTTTGGGCGGCGCGCTGGCGTGCACGCAAGATGCGGGCGGCGGAGATCCTGCGCAGCTCGAGCAGCACATGCAGGCGCAGCGGCAGTTGCTTCAGCGCGCCGCTCTTCATGAAAAACTCGGCAAAAAAGAACCGATCGGGCAGTACACGGGCACCATGCTTGCCGCGTTCGATCGTCTGCAGCCGCAAGACGTGCATCCGCCCACCGCGAACGATCGCAACGTCATCCTTTTTGAGAACGAACTCACGCCGCCGGCGCTCGCGGTCGTGCGCCGCATGCAAGACGATGCGGCTCGCTGGGATTTCACCAAAGCCCGTCAAGTCACACTCGCGTTACAGGCGCAGCGCGTTATCGCGCAAGCTCCCGACGACGCGCTGGAAGCGGCCGGCGCCGCCTTACGCGGGTACGCGCAAACCGCAGCGACGCAGCTTCAGCGGTTCTTCGTTCGCATGCGTTTGGATCGCACGACGGGTTTGCTTTTTACGAGCGATGAAACGCTCGACGCCTCCGCTCGCCGCTTGATTGCCTCACTCAAAGCTCTGTTCTAGCTGAGCTGGTCGAGGCAGCCGAGGCGCGAACGGCTCGCATCGGGCTTACTCATCGAGCGTAGCGCCGATTTCCAGCGCGCCAAAACCTGGAGCCGTTCGCCGACCGCGTCTTGATACTGTTGCAAGCGCGTCATTTGGTTCTCGCGAACGGCTTCAATCTGCCGCAGACGGCGCATAATAGCGGCGTCGAACGCTTCGCTGCGCGCGCCCTGCGCGTCGTCCATCGCATTTTGCAGCGCGTGCGTGATGCGGCGCGAGTCGCTGATGGCCGCGTCCATCTCGCTCCAGTTGCGCCGCATGAGCGCGCGTTCGATCGAAGCGCACAGCGCTTCCAGCTCGCCCACGTGTCCTTCAACCGCCGCGAGCAACTGCTCGTTAACCAACGGCTGCAAAACCTTCGCCCGCGGGAACGGCTTGCTCTTTGTGCGCCGCCTTGAATTGCGAGATCGCCTGCGTCCACATCTGCCGGTACTCCTTGAAGTTCGGCAGCAGGCGTTCCACGCGACTCGGATCTTTCTGCATATTCGCCATCACCAGCTCGTGATGCCAAAACTCGTACACTCTGAATAAATTGCGCGCAACCTCGCCGCCGATGTCCATGTCAAGGCCGCCCATTAGTAGCGCGAGCGCGCGCTGCGAGCGCAGCAGCGCTTTGTGGATGCCTTCGACGTCGTCGCGTTGATTGCAAAGTTTCTCGTGCGCCTGCGTGGCGTTGAGGACGAGAAAATCGAAGACCTTGACGATCAGGTCTTCTTTCGAAGCCGTCGCTATCGACGTTTCGAGATAATGTTGTTCGACCGAACGCTTCACCGGATTTAGCCTCCGCTCTTGAACAGCCCGGAAATCTGCGACTGCAACGACTGCAGCTGTGCTATTTGTGCTTCGGCCGCAACGAACTGTTGGCGTAGGGCATCTGCTTGCATATTTACATTTGTTTGAATTTGC
>CAZERJ010000089.1:0-12287 GCA_964514445.1 uncultured bacterium
AGCGGCGCACGAGCATCTCGTTGTCGTCGTCGTCTTCGCCGCCGTTCAAATAATGCGTCGGCAGTCCGCAAAGATTCAGCAGACGAAACACGCGCGCCGTCGTTTGCGCCGCCAAACGCCCTTTGCCGGAAATCTCATTCCGCCGCGCACCATCGCCGGCAGAAATCGAATCCGTCTGTTTGACAACAAGCAAATCCGGCTGCCCCGCAGCCTCATACAAAACCTTCGTCTTGCCGCGCGCGATTTCGATACCTTTGTTCAAACAACAACTTCCTTTTGCTGGGGAAAGCGATCTAAATCGTCGATGCGTTCCGCTAGCATTCGTGCGCGCTGCGGTGCGGTGCCGATGTGACGCGCGGGGTCGAGCATGCGCCGAATTTCGGCTGGATCGACAACGGCGGTCAGCTCCGAATCGGCGGCAAGTAAACGCCCGAGCGGATTGTCTTTTCCATGGGCGATATCGCTCCAAGACTCCATTGCTGCGCCGCGCAGCAATTCGTGCATCTCTTGGCGGTCCGCGCCGGCGCGCACGGCCTCCATCATGACGGGCTCGGTGCCTGCGAACGGACCATACGTGCGCAGATTCTGCGCGATGCGCTTCATGTCCACACGCAAACCGGTCAGCACGCGCGTTGCAATCTGCACGAGTTCGTCGGCGCAGAGCAGTGCTTCGGGCAGAATCGTGCGGCGGTTTGCGGAGTCGTCGAGTGTGCGTTCCAGGTAATTGGTCGCGGCGTTTTGCCAGGCGACGTCTGCATATCCGGGCAGCAAACGCGCGAGCGAATCGATGCGTTCGCACATAATCGGATTGCGTTTGAACGGCATGGCGGAACTGCCGACTTGCGATTTGCCGAACGGTTCGAACAGCTCGCCGAACTCGGGCGAACTCAAGATGCGAATGTCCGCAGCGAATTTGGAGAGTGACGCGCCCAGACCGGCCAGAGCCGAGAGCAGAAGGTAGTCGAGCTTGCGCGGATACGTTTGCGTGCTGATTTCGCGCGACTCCAGGCCGAACGCTTCCAGCACTTCGGCTTCGATCAGCGCCGATTCGCCGTTGTGATTGAGCAGATGCTCGTATGAAGCGGCGGTACCCACGGCGCCGCGCAATCCCTTCGCCGTTACGTTGGCAAACGCAAATGCAAGCGTGTCGCGATCGATGAGCAGATCTTGCGCGTACACACTCATGCGGTATCCAAGCGTCGTCGGCTCGGCCGGTTGCAAATGTGTGAACGCCATGCATGCCACGTCTGCGTATTCGCGAATCTTCTCGGCGAACACGCGCAGCAGTCCATCCAGCGATGTGCCGATGAGCGAAAGCGCGCGGCGCAGCCGGTAGGTCTCGACGGTATCCTCGATGTCCATGGACGTCGCGCCCAAATGCAGCTTGCGGCCGCCCAGCGCAGCTTGCGAAGCGAACACGCGAATCTCGGCCATGAGATCGTGATGGATCTCGCGCTCGATTTCGAGCGCGGCCTCGATATCGACATTTGCAGCATGTGCGCGCAGATCGTCGACTTCTTCGGCGCTGACTAAGCCGCGGCGGCTCTGAGCTTCGGCAAGGCGCACCCAAACCGCGCGCCAGAGACGGCGTCGTTGCTCTTCGGAAAAGAGCGCACGCAACTCGGCGCGGCCGTATCTCCACGAGAACGGAGAGGCGTACGTGTCAAACTTCATGGGATGGCGGGCCATTTCGCCCTTAGGGTGGGGCGCCCTACCGCCTTCCGGCGAGAATCGACACCTCCGCGGTGAGCAGTTCGACCGCCAGCTGAGGGTCGTCGATCTTACCGGTCACGATTGCGTCAAAAGCGGCAATGGCGCGCTCGTACGCCCGCCTGGCCCGCGCTTCGCCAACCCGTTGGGCTATCGGGCGGAGTGTCCGTTCGCGCCACCGCATGCGCGCGGGGATCTCCCCGCCGGGACGCGCCAGCTCCCACACGTAGGCGCATTCGGTCGCCAAGGCGTGGACGAGCGGCACGCCGGCGCCACGGTCTATGGCGAACAGCTCATACGCGATGTTGAGTGCCTCGCCGACGCGGCCTTCAATGAGCGCGCCCGCGTACTGATACGCTTTGGGATCTTCGACGCTAAGCGCTTCGACTTCCAAATCTTTCAGTGTGATCTTCTTGCCGCCCAGCGCAAGCTTCTCGAGATCGTTACGCACCGCCGCAAGCTCGGCAGAACTGCGCGCGAGTACATCGATGGCGCGCGGCTCCGCCGAAGCGCCAAGATTCGCGAGCGTTTCCTCGATAAACCGTTCGCGCACATCTTCACTCGCGGTCGTGTCGATCCGTAGCGCAGTTCGTCCCGCCATTGCGCCGAACGGTTCGGGGCGTTTGGATCGCGGCGAGAGGAGATCGCAAAGAATCAGCGTGTTGCCTTCCGGCACGGATTGCGCCGCATCCCAAACGTCTCGCCGCATTGCCGCTTTAAGCGTCTGCGCGTCGGTGAGGACAACAACACGCCGTTCAGCGAGAAACGGCATCGCTTGCGCTGCTTCACGAAGCCGGCCGCCGCTGTCGAGCTGCCCTGCGGCAAAACGCTCGTGATTCATGTCGCGCACGTCCGCCGGCAATAGCCTATCAAGCAAACGATCGAGCGCCGCATCGGCGAGCGCACGTTCCGTCCCCTCGATGATGACGAGTTTACCGATCGTTGGCGCTTTATCGACGAAGTCGTAATACTTCAAGGCGCCCGGAGTTCTCGAAGGTGCTGTCCGTTCCCGCGCCGGGACACCGCTGAGACACCGCCACGCCGTATGGTTTTGGCGGAGAATGGCAGATGGACGTGGATTCGATGTTTATCGACGACACGGGCGGTGCGATGGTGGAATACGCCATAGCGGCGGCCGCTATTGTCATACCTCTGCTGGGCCTCGGGTTTGCGATCGCGCAGAACGCGGGATCGAGTCTGAGCGCGACCACAGGCAACCTCTCGAATCTGAGCGTTTCACCGCCATGATGCGCGGCTCGCGCGGCAGCGCGCTTGTTGAAACGGCGATCAGTATCAGCATTTCGCTGCTGCTCGTACTCGGTGCGGCGCAGATGGCACTGATCGCGTACAACCAAGTTGCCTCGGATGGCGCGGCGTTTGTTGCTGCACATACAGCTGCCGCGGATCCGTCGGCGAGTCCGGCAGCCGTCGCGCACGGCGTCTTTTCAAGCATTCCGGCCGCCGCAATCGCCGCATCGCCCATGCCCGGATTCACGCAATACTCGGCTTCCAAGCAAATCGCGGGATTTTCGTTGATTCCCGGCCTCGCGCAATCGTACACCATCGGCGGCGGCGATGTTGAACTTGCACCGAGCCCGCCGCCTTCGACCGGGCCATACTTTGCGATCAAGTTCACGGACGTGCTTTACAACTATTGCGTATCCGGCACGGTGTGCACGTTTCCGACAACGTCGTATTCAATCTATTTAGCGCAGACACTCAATCCCGGCGGCAGCGGCGTCAACGGACAATTCCAAGAATGGGGCTGTCACGACGCATACTTCGATGCGGTGCTGAGCGACTTTCCGGCAACGATGCCTGCTTCGATCACGCAAGGCAGCGCACTCGATATGCGTACGGCCGGAACGGATGAATACAAAATTTATTCCTGGGATAGCGGAACGCCATGCAGTTAGAGCATCAACGCGGCCAAACAATGCCGTTCTGGGTCGTGGGCGTGGTGATTACGCTCTCGATGATGTTCTTTTTATCAAACTACGTCAACGCCATCGTGTGGCAAGTTCGCGCGCAAAATGCTGCGGACTCCGCCGCTTCGACGAGCCTTGCGATCACGGCGAATCTTTGGAACGAAGAAACGACGCTGCTGTACACCGCGGCGCTGGACGAGAACCGCATCCGCTACCTGAATCAAGCGCTGCTGAACACGATCAACGGCGTGGGCTGCACTTCGCAGGCGAATTGCGCGAGCAATTATACGGCGCTGCGAGCCGAGCTCGCGGCCGCGGTCAGCGGATACGACAGCACCGTGCAGCTCTTGCGACAAGGAAATAATTTTACCGAGGCCGGACAACAGGCAGACCAAAGTAAGGCACAGTCACTCATCGGTAACAACTGCTCGAATGCTACGGATTACACGTGCGCGTTTGCCTTTACGAACGATGCCTCTAATCAAACGAACGGCAACAGTAAGCACAGCATCACCGACCCATCCGAAGAAGAGTACGTTGCTTGCAAGACCCTGCCGTACTTCGGCTCGGCGTTGTTGAATCTGGGTAGCGCCGGCAGCTATAAAGTCATCGCACGCGGCGCTGCCGCAATTCTCCCTGCAAATAGCGAATCGTTTGATCCCGGCACGCAAATCAACCCCGCGACCGGCGCCGCATATCAGCCCGTCGAGCATTGGGCGAGCGCCGAACACAGCGCGGCGAACGATACCGATTTTTCCGGCCTGACGGCACAAGTGAATTGGTACGCAGCCGGCACGATCCGTCCGTTCGGCGGAACGGGCGGAACGCTCTCGTCGAGTCAATATTCATGCAAGTGAACCATTCGCAGCGCGGTCAGACCATGGTGGAGCTGGCGGTGTCGTTGCCCATCGCACTCTTCTGCTTGTTCGCGATCATTTACATGGGCCGCTTCGGTGTGGTGAGCGAACGTGCGGAACTTGCGCTGCGCTATGGCGGCGTGACGGCCTTCCAAACGTCGTTCACGTATAGTTTAGCGAACATGTACGCAAACGTCGCAACGCCGCAAAACACGCCGGCGCCGTGCCCCACGCCGCCGACGACGGAGCTGACCGGCGGTGGACCAATGCCCGGCCCCTCACCCGCGCCGTTTTGGCAACCCGATACGGATACGGTCAAACCTTCGTCGTCGTGTACGTTGTCCGTGCAGAGTCTCGGCGGCGCGCAATTTTTGGCGACGCATTACGTCGCGACGACGACGGTAAACGTTATAGCGGGCATCGACGTCCCCTCGTACCTGCGTGCATTGCTCGGCAATGCCGCTACCGTGAATACGACCGCGCAATTCGCGCACTCGGCATTTCCCGGGCTGATCCTGTATTGCAGTCAAGAAGTGCACGATCGCGTGTGGAATGCAATTTACGCGGAGAGCACGACGGCTACGCCGCCGCCAAGCGCTCCGAACACGGGCGCATGTCACTAAGCTACAAAGCTTTGTGAAATGCGATCAACCGTTCGACCTCGGTAAATCCTGAAGCCAAATGTACCTCGAGACTGAGTTCGTTCTCGAGGTTGGTATCCGAGGTCAGCTCGGTATAGCCGCGTTCGCGCGCCCAGTCCTCGGCCGCGCGCAGCAGCGCATTACCGATACCGGCGCGCGGATGTGGTTGCGCAACGTACCAGCCTTCGACGTGTGGAACGGGCGAGGATCGCGCTCCTTCGGAATACGGGCGTAATCCGAGTTCCAGAAAACCGGCGAACTCCCCGTCAACTTGCGCGACGAACACGGCAACGTGCATGGGATCTCTATCCTGCAAGTAGCGCTGCACGTCTTCGGCAAGCGATTCGTAGCTTTCGGCGGGCCACAGCGCCTGCCGCAGCGCCGTCCACGCCGGCGCGTCTTCCGCGCGCACCGGGCGCACGGTGAACATCATACGAGAACGCGAAAACTCGGACGCACCTCCAGTTCTGGAATCGACTCGACGTAGGGCGGACGGATGATCCCGTATTCGGTAATGAATGCGGTGATGAGATGTCCGGGCGTGACGTCGAACGCGGGATTGAATGCGCGCGCGCCTTCAGGCGCGGTGCGATGCCCGCCGAACGCGGTTACTTCGTCGGCAGCGCGCTCTTCGATTGGAATGTCCGTTCCGCTGCGCAGCGTGAAGTCGAACGTCGAACGCGGCGCCGCAACGTAAAACGGAATGCCGTGATGCGCAGCTGCTATCGCAAGCGAATACGTGCCGACTTTATTGGCCGTATCACCATTACCGGCAATGCGATCGGCACCAACAACAACGAGATCGATATCGCAGCGCTGCATCACCAGTGCCGCAGCAGAATCCACGATCAGCGTTGCCTCGATGCCTTCGGCGGCGAGCTCGTACATCGTCAACCGCGCGCCTTGCAGCAGCGGCCGCGTTTCATCGACGTACACACGCGGCTTCTTGCCCGCGCGAGCGGCTCCAATAATGACGCCAAGGGCCGTTCCGCCGCCGGCTGTTGCAATCGGACCCGTATTGCAGTGTGTCAGGATGCGCGCATTTTGCGGAATCAGCGACGCACCGCTGCGCTCGATCTCTTCGTCGATGCGGCGCTGCTCGTCGTGAATGGCATTCGCTTCGGCCAGCATGTCTTGCGCGGCGAGCACGCGATCGACGGCCCACATTAGGTTTACGGCGGTAGGGCGGGCGTCGCGAATACGCTGCGCGGCAGCGGAAAACGCGGCGTCATCGGCAATCGTCGATCGCAACAACGCTACGGCATACGCGCCAAACACACCGATGCATGGCGCGCCGCGCACCGCGAGCGTTTTAATCGCGCTTTCCAATTCGTCAACCGTTGCGGCGCGACGGACCAGCGCTTCGTGCGGAAGCAAACGCTGATCTAGGTATTCGATCGCGTCGCCTCGCCAAACTACAGCTTCCATCTGCGGCGTTGTTCGCCGCTGCGCAGCTAGCCCCGCTTCAGACGGCGGCCGGCGCGTGTGCCATGAAGCACGCGCGGCAGTACACCGGCCGATCTCCACGCGGCCGGAACGGCACGGTCGTCTGTGTGCCGCATTCTGCGCAAACGGCTTCAAACGACGCGCGCGGCGAGCCGGAAGGCGCCCCGCTTTGACCTTTGCGCGCTACGCGACAGTCGCGGCACCGTTGCGGTTCGTTTTGGAATCCTTTTTCAGCGTAGAACTGCTGGTCGCGCACGGTAAATGCGAACGGACGTCCGCACTCTTTACAGATGATGCTCTTGTCTTCCACGGGGACGGGCCTCCACGAGATAAGGAACGGGCGTGGAAAGTGCGACTTTCGTCTCGCGGAATCCTCGCTTGCCCGCCGTGTTAGGCTGGCAAGGTCTTCTCGAGCCCTGGAAAAAAGCATGATTTCCGACGGGCACTTTTCGGTGGCTGCGGCGCGTATCAGCGTATCGCAACGTCCGTAGGCGCAGTCAGGCCGGTCATGCTCCCGCCAATCACGCGGATCGGCGTAGCGTTGCCGGTTGCTCCCGCCGCGTAAACGTTTACCCGGCGATCGCCGCTGACATAGATATTTCCGGAGGAATCGAGGGCGATTCCATACGGACTGAACCCGGGGGTGTCAATTTTCTGGATTGGCGCGACGTTGCCATGGGCGCCCGCCGCATAGACGGTTACCGAATTTTGTTGATTGGCGACGTAAATTTTTCCGGACGAATCGAGGGCGATGCCGAGCGGGCCGTTCAGACCCGTTTTATCGCCGCCAATTGAAAAAATCGGAGCGATGTCGCCCGATGCGCCTTGCGCATAAACCGTTACCGACCCGGATGGCCCGCAAGGCCCCCTTTCAAAGTTGGCGACATAGATATTGCCCATTCCATCAAGAGTGAGCGCATTCGGAAGCGACAAGCCGGTGTGCGGCCCGCCGATGGTAACGATCGGCGCGACGTTGCCATCGGCAGCAGCAGCGAACTCAAGTATCGTGCCGACACCCGGAAACGGCCCTCCGCGAAAGTTTGCGACGTAAAGATTATCAGAACCATCGAACGCGACGTCGCTGGGGTCCGATAGTGTGGTCGCGCTTCCTGCAATCGTGCGGATCGGAGTGATGTCGCCGGTGGCACCCGGCGCATAGACGGTTATGGAGGGTGGAACGGGATTCGAGTCGCAGCAGGCTGCGTTGGCGACATAGATGTTGCTTCGCGAGTCTAATTGCACGCCGCCGGGATCGTTCAGCCCTGTGTGCGGCCCCGCGATCGTTTGGACGGGAGCAACGTTGCCGTCTGCGCTCGCCGAAAAAACAACCAACGTGTTGCCGGCAATCCCGCCGAAGGTTGGGAACGGCTGCGCATTTGGAACGTAGAGCAGCTGTTGCGGCGAGGCGGAATGATTGCTCGGCGCTTGCGGCAATGCGCCGCCTGGATTCACATTTGGACTGCTGCTGCCGCCCGCACACGAGGCAAAGATAAAAGAAAAGCTCATGAGCAATGCAGCATGAGCGAAGCGGGTCGAAATGCGTTTCATGGCAGGCCTCCGCGTCTTCAGTATGCGCCGCGGCGGCGCGCCAAACAAGTACCGGGCGTGAAAATTCCGCGCCGAACTAGTGGCGAAAACCTAGCGGCGTACTTGACACCGACGGCTTGGGAATTTGCAGCACTGCCGCAGCCGCGAGCGCTGCTTCGTAGCCCTTGTCGCCGCGCTGCGGATCCGCCCGCTCCTCGGCTTGCTTGCGATTGTCCGTCGTAAGCACGCCGAACCCGATCGGCACGCCGCTGGCAATCTGCACCGTCATGATGCCGCGCGCGCATTCGCCGGCGACGTATTCGAAATGCGGCGTTTCTCCCCGAATGACGACACCGAGTGCAACAACGGCATCGATGCGATCGTCGGCTTCGATGATGCGCTTTGCGGCAATCGGTAATTCGTAGCATCCGGGCACGCGATATACCGCAACGTCGTCATCACGCACACCGCAGTCGCGCAGCGCGCGCCTGGCACCATCTTCCAGTTGCTCGGCGAGATCGCCATAAAACTCGGCGGTAATGATGGCGAAACGTTTTCCCGCGCAGTCAAACTTGGTCCTGACGGCCTCATCCCGCTTTGCCATTACGCACCGGCTTTCTCGCACAAGCGCAGTTCGTTTTTGAAGGGATCGACGAGCTGCATTTCACGTCGCCACGGCTGGGTTTGAATGCCGGGCCGCAGATATTTGTACTTCTTCTCGCCGAGCTCTCGATGCAGGTCGTCGATACGCTCCACCCACACAAATGCAACGCTCCCAGGCGTTCCGTCGCCGTGATGTTCGGAAAGGTGCAACGTCAGATTGCCGCGCGAGAGCTGCATGTACAGCGGCGCGTCGGACTCAAACCTGTTCTCCCAATCCAGTGTAAAGCCGAGATAGTCGATGTAGAACTGCCGCGCCTTATCTTCATCGAACATGCGGAACACGGGAATCGTCTGCGTGAACTGCGTCATGGATGGTCTCCGTGCGCGAGCGCATCTTCGAACATGTGCCCAAGCTTGCTGCGTTTGGTTTCGATGTAACGCTCGTTGAACGGCGTGGACGGCGTCTGCATTGGAATGCGGCCAACGATCTTCAAACCGTAACCTTCTAGCCCGAAGATCTTGCGTGGATTGTTCGTGATGATCCGCATTTCTTTCACCCCAAGATCGGCTAAAATTTGCGAACCGATGCCATAATCGCGCTTATCTACCGGCAACCCGAGCGCGATATTTGCCTCGACGGTATCGGCTCCCTGATCTTGCAATTGATACGCGCGCAGCTTGTTGGCAAGGCCGATGCCGCGGCCTTCCTGACGCAAATAGAGAAACACGCCGCGCCCTTCTTTGGCGATGATCGACATGGCGCCGTCACGTTGTGCGCCGCAGTCGCAGCGCAGCGAGTGCAGCGCATCGCCGGTAAGGCATTCGCTATGAACGCGCACCGGAATGTTCTTGCCATCGCCGATCTCACCCATGACGAGCGCCACGTGCGTATTGTTGTCGATCGAATTTTCGAACGCATAGCCGGTCCAGGTGCCGAATTCCGTCGGCAGTTGGAAGGTGGCGATACGGTGCAGCAGTTTTTCGGTGCGCCAACGGTACGCGATCAAGTCTTTGACGGTGATGAGCTTCATGTCATGACGCTTGGCAAATTCAACCAAACCGTCAAGCCGTTCCATCGTGCCGTCTTCGGCCATGATCTCGCAAATGACGCCTGCGGGATACAAACCCGCAAGCCGGGCAAGATCGACCGACGCTTCCGTTTGGCCGGCACGCACCAGCACCCCACCGTCGCGGGCGCGCAGCGGAAACGTATGCCCCGGACGCAGTAGATCCGCTGGGCGGGTGTTGGCATCGATCAGCGCTTGTATCGTTGCCGCGCGATCGTGCGCGGAAATTCCGGTGGTTGTACGCCCCCGCGCTTCTACCGAAACGGTGAACGCGGTTTCGTGCACCGCGCTGTTTTCCGAAACCATTTGCGGCAGATGCAATTCATCCAGGCGCCGTCCGGTCATCGGAACGCAAATGAGGCCGCCTGCGTACTTGCGCATGAAGTTGATCGCGTCGGGCGTCACCATCTGCGCGGCCATCACGAGATCGCCTTCGTTCTCGCGATCCTCGTCGTCGAGCACAATGACCATCTTGCCGGCGCGAATGTCTTTGATGGCTTCTTCAATCGAGTCGAACGGCGAGACGGCGGCGCCGTTCCGCGCCAGGTCCGGTAGAACCGTGCTGAGCCGCTGGAGCGAACGGTACGACGGCTCACGCTGCCCCGACCGCAAGTACGAGATGGCGGCCTCTGTTAAGCCGCTCTGCTCGGCAAGCTGGGCTGCGGAGACGCCGGCCGCCTCCATGGCGGCGTTCAGGCTGTTCGCAAAAGTGCTCATATAGCCAGCCTAGGCCTGGGACTTAACAAATGTCAAGATGATATACCTAACGCTCCACACTGTGCCATACAGGTGGTCGAGCGAGTATGTACGGATCTTGGAGTAGCCACCGCCGGCGAGCTTTTTGAACTTCACCAGCGCGAAATCCGGTTCGATGCCCGTCGTATCGCGCCGGCGGCTGCGTGCTCCCGTGAAAATTGTAGTCCGCCGTGCAAGTCCATCCCATGCTCCCGCGTTATCCGGCCTGGCATTCCGAGCGCAGGCGAGCTGGGGATATGACGCCGCATTTATGAACCGCACGCGCGATGCATTATCGGTTTTGCCGCAGTAGATCGAAACGCAGCCCGTGTACGTGCTGCTGATTGAGGGCAGCATCGCCGGTTTCTTTGGTTTCATCACCGACGCGAAAAAAACGCTGCTGAACGACTTTTGGATCGAACGGAATATATCGGTACCGGCTTAGGCCGCACAATGTGGCAATATGCGCTGGAACATGCGCGCGCGCTCGGTTTGCAATCGTTTCTGATCCAGAGCGATCCGAACGCGGAAGGCTTCTATCTGCACATGGGCGCGCAGCAGGTCGGCACGCGCATCGCTCCCGAAACCGGACGCGCTTTACCGCTGCTGGAGTATACGACGTAGCGGCCAGGCGCCGCACGCACCACGCTGAGCCCGACGATGCAAGTCCAGCGTGACGCCTAGCTCAAAAGCCTACGGCTTTTTCTTCCCCTGAAGATTCGGAATGCCGTTCGCCGCAAATCGGTGCGCGGCTTGTGCCTTTGTCGTCATGGCCATGCCGAAGTGTTTTTTGCCCGGGACTTGCGTAAAACGGGATGCGGTTGGAGCACCTTTCTTGTGATGCATCATCCCGTGCTTGCATATCAACGCTGATCTTCGCCGGACGTTTGTCCTTGGTGAAATCCGCGGCGAGCGCCGGAGCCGCAGCCGAATGCCGCATCGCGCTTGCAACCGCTGCGGAAAGAATTCTTTTCATGAGTACCTCGTTTTAGTAATGCGCCGTAAGTTATCGTACGAGCAGAGATCTTCGTTGCGATCGTAGATGGTGTGGTGATCGCTGTAGACGACGGCGATGTCCCAGTTGCACGTATCGAATGTGCTGCCCGGAAAATTGATCGTCACTTGACATCCGGGCGAGAGCACGTCTTCGCCCAGCGAGTCGGGATACTCAGAAGTGTCCGACGTCGCCCGCGAAACATAGACGTGATAAATCGTGTGTGTGCCATCGTTTATGAGCACGAACGACGCTGCCGAGGCAACGCCGGCGCCGCCGACGGCGACACGAGAGTCAAGGAAAGGCCCACCCAAAGAGAACGGAATCGTTGCTTCATGTAGCCTCCCGAAGCAAAGCAGAAACTAATGCATGCGGAGTCGTTCGGGTTCCCGGTCGCCCGCCCTCCGCGTAGGTACTCGCCAGGCAGCGGCAAGGTTACAACTGTGGCGCTGAATCATCTCTGGCGTATATTCCAAGCTCAGGCGCAAAGTTCAGATCGATGCCGTTTTGGGCGTCGAGCCCCCGTGCGTGGATCTGCGCTCCCGTGCCCTGCGACACATGCGCGCAAGACTCGACGGCTTGTATTCCATAAGGATCGGTGGGTGAAAGCTCCAGCCAGATGCCGGCGCGCGCGGTATGCGGCGTGATGCGCCATCCCGACGCCTGCGGCGTAGTGGCGCCCGTTGCGCGGTATGCCGCGACGTACGCGGCTAACGATGCGAGAAGCTGTTCGGCGAGCGGGCGGAACTCGCTCAAGCATCGCGCGTTATCGATCGCGA
>CAZERJ010000090.1:0-12281 GCA_964514445.1 uncultured bacterium
GTCGCATTTCTGGTACGATATTTCAAACACAACGATTTGCGTCCGTTTGGCTGGTATTGCCTGGTGATGGGCGCCGTCTGTTTCGCACTTGCGAGTAAAGGAGTCATTCGTTGAAAGCCCTGGCCATCGTCATCGGCGTCATTCTGTTGTTGCTTGCAATCTTAGCGTGGACGGGCGCTACGAGTTTCGCGCCGGCACTCGGCCTGGACGGCCATCACCACCTCAAGCACGGCGTCTTGTATTTGGTGCTCGCGGTGCTGGCGTTCGTGTGGGCGCGTATGAGCGCGGGAACGGCAGCGCGCTAATCGCGCTACTTCGTGCCTACGAGGTAGATTTCGCTGGGATGCGGCGCGATAATCTCCACGTTCGCGCGCGCGTTTCGCAGGTGCGGTTCGAGTTCGCGCAGGCGCTGCTGCGTGGTTTGTACGATAATCACCGGATAGTCTTGCGCGTTCGATAACACCGAAGCAAACGCGCGCGCATATCCCTGTTCGTCGGAGCTGCGCTGGCCGAAGAGCGAATCCCGGTAGGTATGCTCGATGTTGTAGTACGGGTTGCCTTGCCACCACGCTTCCCACATCCAAATGCGCGCGTCGGCGGTACGGAACGAATTGCGCGCAGGCGGAGCAAGAAAAAGTGCATCGGCATGCTGCGCGCTGATCGTCGTCAGCACGTCGGCCCGGCGCACGGTGTTGCGGCGTAAGTTCGTCCCCACCCATTGTTCGGTCTTGCGGATGTACTGCCACGCCAGTTCGCTGGGCGGAATGTCTTGCATATCATCCGGATATCGCGCTTTCTGCAACCAATAGCACAGAACGTTCCACAAGCCGAAAATCGCCAGACCCGTTTGACCGTCGCTGCGCAAGTTGTGCACGTTGTCGTGCCAAACGCCCAGATAAATGCATTGCTCTTCGGTGAAGAAGACGCCTTCCCACGCTTTGAAAAGATCGACGTTGTAGATGCGGCCGGGCAACATCTCCACGATTTCGGCCACTTCGTTATCGCGCAGGATCGTGAAATCGTTCACGACCAGGCCTTCGCCGGCGCGCACGAACCATTGCACTAAATCGCCGCCGTGCACGGCGATGCCGTGGCGTTTGAGATAATTCAGGTGCGTTGGAAGTCCCATGAACGGATCGACAACGCTGCTGCAGTTGAATCGCAGCAAGATCTCTTCGAGCCGCGAAGCGCAAATGCGGCGAGTACGTTCGGCAAGTTCGATCACATGCGAGCCTTCATGACGGAAAAAAGTGCGCGCACGACTTGCGGATCGAATTGCGTGCCGGCGGACGTCTCGATGCGCGTGAGCGGCAAGGTTCGGTCTTCGGTAATTTTGGCGCGCTGCGCTTCGTTCAGCGTATCGAACGCTAGAGCGACTGAGAGCGCCTGCGCGGCCGGTGGAATGTGTGCGCCGCGTAGACCATCGGGTTTGCCGCTTCCGTCGAACCATTCACCGCGCGCGCGCACGGCCGGCGCGACGCCGGCCAGCGGAGTGCACGCGGCAACGAGCAGTGAGGCCGCAATTGCGTGCTCGCCGCGTTCATCCAACCCGAGACGCCCGAGCGGGTCGAAGCGTTCGTCTTCGCGATACGCCTCGCGCAATTCGCCGATTGCATGAAGGCGTCCGGCGATTTGCGCGGCGCGAACTTGGGCTTCATCCGCACCCAAAGCCCGAACGATTTCGACGGCGAGCGACGCGACGCGCTCGCTGCGCTTTGGCGTAGCGTTGTGAACATCACACGCCTGTGAAAGAAGATAGAGAACGAGATCGGGAGCCGTGAGCGTTGGGTCGAGCGCGTCGTATGGCGGCGCTACCGGCGTAATTTCACCGGATTCCGTGTGATACCACATGACGAACGAGCGCGTTTCTTCAGGCGCGAACGCGCGGCCCGTTTCGGCAGTGATCGCAAGCAACGCTTCCTCCGGCTCGGCAAACGTTACGAACATTGATGCGATATGCAGAAGCTGCGCGGCGCGCGGAATGCCGCCCCAACGAAGCTGATCCGGGTATCCGGTTCCATCCCAACGCTCCGCTTGCCAGCGCACGATGTCGGCAGTATTGGCCGGCAGCGCTTTAAGGCGATCGCACAGTCGCGCGCCTTCTGCTGGAACGTCGCGCAGCGCCATCGCGCGGCCACGTTCCGGCAGCCGATCGCCTTTCCCGAACGCGGGATTTCCAAGCGCGCCCGCGTTGCGTAAACGAGCGGCAAAGTAGATCGCTGAGCGTTCGCGATCGTCGATCTGCTCGATTCCGCCGAGCGCAAAAGCCAATGATGCGATGCGCTCGCTATCCGCCGACGTAACACCGGCTGCGTAATCGGCAACGCTCCCGAAGAACAATAGCAGGTCTCCGAGGGCCGCGGCCGCCGAAGCCGAACTGGACGCGGAACCTTCCGTTAAGGACATGTCCCGCCGTTTTTGTCTAAAGCTGTGCCGAAACCCTCACATATTGCCGATGATGGCAGCCTCTCGATGGTCGATATATCGCAGAAAACGCCGACGGCCCGCACCGCTCGCGCGCAAGTTCGCGTGCGCCTCGGCGGCCAGGCTGCTGCGGCGATACGCGAAGCCTCACTCAAAAAGGGCGACGCACTTGCGGCGGCGCGCGTCGCAGGGATCCTCGCGGCGAAGAATACGCCCGGGCTCATTCCACTTGCGCACGGCATCCCGCTCTCGAAAGTTGACGTTGCGTTTTCGTGGGACGACGACGTGCTCGTCATCGAGACCGCGGCGCATACGGTTGCGCAGACCGGCGTCGAAATGGAAGCTATGGTTGCTGCGAGTGTAGCCGCGCTTACCATCTACGACATGGCCAAGGCCGTAAGTAAAGGCATCACGATCGAATCGCTGCGCTTGCTGACCAAGACCGGTGGCAAGAGCGGCGACTACCATGCCGTTTAGCACCGCGCTCATCGTTCTCTCCGACCGCGCCGCTGCCGGCACGCGTCCGGACGAATGTCTTCCAATGATGCGCCAACGTTTAGGAAGCCTGTACGAGATTGTGCGCGAATGCGTGCTCCCCGACGATGCGGGCGCACTCCAGGCAGAGCTCATCGATCTGTGTGACAGCGGGGTTACGCAGCTGATCCTTACGAGCGGCGGCACGGGCCTTGGGCCGCGGGACAGAACGCCGCAAGCGACGGCGGCAATCGTGGATTACGAAGTGCCGGGAATCGGGGAAGCCCTGCGCGCCGCATCGCTTGCCATAACGAAAACCGCAATGCTCTCGCGCGCCATCGCGGGAGTGCGTCACCGCACGCTCATCGTGAATCTACCGGGCAGCCCGAAGGCTGCGGGCGAATGTATCGACATTCTGCACCCCGTGTTGCCGCATGCGCTCCAGCTGCTCGCGGGGGAACAGGCCGACGGATGAACTTCTCGCAAGCGCGAACCTATCTGAACTCGACGATCAACGAACGCATCTCGCCGCGGGTGCCGTATCGTTTGGATCGCATGCGTGCGTTTCTAGACGCGCTCGGAAATCCGCAAACACAATACCCTACGATTCAAATCGGCGGCACCAGCGGTAAGGGATCCACGTGCACGATGATCGCCGCAGCCCTTAGCGCCGCCGGCAAAAAAACGGGTTTGCACACGAAGCCCCATATTCGCTCGGTCACCGAACGCGTCCGGATCGACGGCGCGAGCATCTCGGACGAACGCTTTGCCGATCTGCTAACGGAAATGATGCCCGCGATCGAGGAGATCGAACGTGATTTCTCGCGTCCGTCGTACTACGAAACGTTGCTTGCTCTTGCATTTGTTGCGTTCGCGAAAGAGCACGTCGATATTGCGGTGATCGAGGTCGGCGTCGGCGGAAAACTTGACGGCACGAACGTCTTGATTCCGAAAGTGTGCGCCATCACCAATGTCGGACTCGACCATACCGATATTCTCGGCGACACGATTGAGGAAATAGCCGCCGATAAAGCCGGCATCGCCAAGCCTGGCGTGCCGCTGGTGAGCGGCATTGAGCAGCCACCGGCACAAGCGATCGTGCGAGCGGCCTGCGAGGCCGCCGGCGCGCCGATGATTGTCGTGGCGGACGTTGCTCGCGTTCATGACGTGCGCGTTGCGCCGTTTTCGCAATCGTTCCTCGTGCAAACGCCGCGCGCGGACTATGCGATCGACCTGCCGCTGCTCGGCGCATTTCAGCAGAAGAATGCAGCGGCGGCGATTGCGGTGCTCGAACAGCTCGGTGATGATGCCCCGCCGGCGCCGGCGATCGAGCAGGGCCTTGCGCATTTCTCGCTGAGCGGGCGCATGGAGTATTTTCCATCGCATCCGGGGATCGTGTTTGACATTGCGCACAATCCCGATAAAGCGCATCATTTAGCCGAAGCGCTGCAAAATACGTTTCCAGAGAAGCGGTTTACATTCGTGATCGCAATCGGCGAAAGCAAGGACGCGCGCGAGATTCTTCTTGCGTTTGCAACGCTTCCGGCCTCGTTTATTTTTACATCATTCGATGAAACCGGAAAGAACGCAACCAAACCGCAAAGGCTCGCCAGCATTGCGGAGAGCTTGGGATTATGGGGACGGCCGATAAACGACTGCGTCGAAGCGCTTTCAATTGCGCGCCGCAATGCCGGCGCCGATGACGTCATCGTGGTGACCGGCTCGACGTTCGTGGTATCGGAGCTGCGCGCGTGGTGGATGGAGCACGTTGCGGCTGCGCAATCATGACCTTCGCTGGGGCGAGCGTACCTACATCATGGGCGTCGTCAACGTCACGCCGGACTCGTTCAGCGGCGACGGCCTCGAGGACGCGCAGCTTGCAACGCAGCACGCGATCCATCAAGCGCAACGTGCCGACATCGTCGATATCGGCGCGGAATCAACCCGCCCCGGGCACACACCGGTCGACGAAGCGACGGAGATGCGGCGTCTGTTGCCTGTTGTCCGCGCCGTGCGCGATGCGTTACCGGATGCAGTCCTTTCCATCGATACGTACAAGAAGGCCGTGTTCGCTTCTGCCTACGAGCTCGGCGCGGATATGGTGAATTCTATTTGGGGCATGCCCGACGATTTACTCGAATACGCCGCAGCCGCCGGTGTTCCGATGACGATCATGCACAATCAGCGCACGACGCAGTACGAAGGTGAAGTCATGGATGAAGTGCTGCGCTTCTTGAGCGAGGCGGCGCAGCGCGCGCTGCGCGCAGGGCTTTCGCGCGAGCAGATCATCCTGGACCCCGGCATCGGTTTCGGCAAGACGCCCGATCAGAACATCAGCGTGCTGCGCGATTTGGCGCGTCTTCCCGCGCTCGGTTTTCCAACGATGATTGGCACCTCGCGCAAATCGACCATCGGCAAACTAACCGGAAAACCACCCGCGGAACGCGTGTTCGGCACCACCGCAACGACCGCGCTTGCGATTGCGGCAGGAATCGACATCGTGCGCGTCCATGATGTCGAGGCGGCAAGAGATGCCGCGCGCGTCAGCGACGCGATCGTGCGCAATTGGAGGCCCGAACAATGGACGTAATCGAGCTGCGAAACCTGCGCGTGTACGGAAAACACGGCGCAGATCCCGGCGAACGCGAATGGGAGCAACAGTTCGAACTCGACGTATGGTTGGAATTGGATCTTCGTCCCGCCGCCGCGGCGGACGATCTCGCAGCAACCGTCGATTACGCCGATCTGCATGCGCGCATTACGTCGGTCGTGCAGTCGACGTCGTTCGCATTGCTCGAGCGCTTGGCCGATGAAGTGATGGCGACCATCTTCACCGATCCACGCGTCGCGCGCGCGCAAGTACAAATTTCAAAACCGCATCTGCTGGCCGGCGCAACGCCGAGCGTGCGACTCTCGCGCGAGAATCCGCGCTTCAACGCGACGTTTCCGTAACCGCAATGATCGAGGCGGCCATTGGCTTAGGGTCCAACCTGGGCGATCCGGCCGCCAATATTCGCGCGGCCATCGCCGCGCTCCGATCGATAGGGACGGTGACGCGCCGCTCGCGCCTTTATCGCAGCAAGCCCTGGGGACCCGTTCCGCAGCCGGATTTTTTCAATGCGGTAGCCGTTGTGCGAACTGCGCTGCCACCGCTGGAGCTGCTGCGCGAGCTCAAACGGCTTGAGCGTGCGCTCGGGCGCGAGCCTTCGGAGCGCTGGGGGCCGCGAGCCATCGATCTCGACATTCTGACCTACGGCGACGAGCGGTTCGAGCACCCCGATCTCGTGATTCCGCACGCTCGCCTGCACGAGCGCGCCTTTGCGCTGCTGCCGCTGGCTGAAGTCCTGCCGCAGTACGCGGCGCTCCTCGCGGGGCTGCCGCGCGCAGAGCGCGAAACCGTAGCGCTCATGTCCGAGGAGCCCCTGGTCGATCGCGTGCGCACGCTTGCGCAGGCGTTCTTAGAGACCGACCTTATGCGAATGCGCATCGAGGACGAAGAGGAGAACGCCATCGAGCTGCGCCGCCAAGCCGTCGCAGCGCCGCGCCGCGCGCCGAAGAACGAACAGCCTGAACAGACACTGCCGAAGATCGACATCGATGCGATTCGCGCGGATATTGTCGGCATCGTGCATCTCGCACGCCCTGCGGTGAAAGAAGGCGATCGGATCGACGGCGACCGCGAGCTCGCGTTCGTGGAGGCGCTGGGCATCCGCAATCCCGTTCGATCGCTGGGCGGCGGCCAAGTAAAGTCCGTGAACGTCAAAGACGGCGACCCGGTCGACTACGGCAAAGTCCTCTTCGAGATCGCCCGTGTTTAAAAAAGTGCTGATCGCCAACCGCGGCGAGATCGCGCTGCGCATCAATCGCGCATGCCGCGAGCTCGGCGTCAAGACCGTGGCGGTGTACTCGGAAGCCGACAAAAATTCCCTGCACGTACGGCACGCCGATGAGGCGTTTTGCGTCGGCCCGGGTCCGGTTACGCGTTCGTATTTGAATATTCCGAATCTTATCTCAACCGCACTCATCACCGGCTGCGATGCCGTTCATCCCGGCTACGGTTTTCTTGCGGAGAATGCGCGTTTTGCCGAAATCTGCGCGGATCACGGTTTGACGTTCATCGGCCCCTCGCCGCGCGTGATTGCTGCAATGGGCGATAAAGCAACCGCGAAACGCGTGATGAGTGAAGCCGGCGTAGCAACGACGCCCGGCACGGATATTTTGCCGTCCGTCGACGAAGCGCGCGCGGCGGCGGAACGCATCGGCTATCCCGTGCTTCTCAAAGCCACAGCCGGCGGCGGTGGTAAAGGTATGCGCGTGGTCAATAGCGAGGACGAGCTCGAACGCGCCTATGCGTCCGCGACCGCGGAGGCGGAAGCGAGTTTCAAAGACGGCCGCGTGTACATGGAAAAGCTGATCGTCAAGCCGCGGCACATCGAAGTCCAAGTGCTCGGCGATTCGTTCGGCACGATCGTGCATTTGGGCGAGCGTGACTGCTCGGTGCAAAAACCTTCGCACCAAAAACTGATCGAAGAAGCGCCCGCGCCGAATTTGCCGGAAGGCGCGCGCAATGCGCTGCACGAGATGGCGGTGAAAGCCTGCAAGGCCGTCGGTTATACGAATGCCGGCACGTTAGAGTTTCTCGTCAGCGGCGAGCACGTGTATTTCATGGAGATGAACACGCGCATTCAAGTGGAGCACCCCGTGACCGAAATGGTGTACGACATCGATTTGGTCAAAGAACAGATTCGCATTGCCGCCGGTGAGCCGCTCGGCTATTCGCAAAGCGACCTCAAACCGACCGGTCACGCGATCGAATGCCGCATCAACGCCGAAGATCCGAGCAACAACTTCGCTCCGGCCGCCGGCACGCTGAGCAACGTCGTTTTTCCGGGTGGCCCGGGCATCCGCGTCGATACGCACGTATTTTCAGGTGCGGTCGTGCCGCCGTTCTACGACTCGATGATCGCGAAGATCGTCGCCGCCGGTTCAACACGAGAGGCCGCAATCGCACGCATGGAACGCGCCCTGCGCGAGACCGTTATCGAGGGCGTGCGTACGACGATCGACCAGTGCCTCGAAATTTTGGCGCATCCGGCTTTCCGCAGCGGCCATTATTCTATCGATTTTCTTCCCGCGTTGCTGAACGAGCGCGTGGGTGCTGCATAGGAGCCCCTCATGCCCTCGCGCCGTATGGCTCGCGAACTTGCGCTGCAAGCGCTCTTCTCCGTTGAAATCGGGCACCGCGAGCCCGCCGAAGTCCTGGATGAGTATCTGTCGACGTACAGCGAGAGTGCGGATCGGCTCTTTGTGAAAGACTTGGTACTTGGTACGCTGGAACATGTGGATGAGAGCGATGCGACGATTTCTCCGTTATTAGAGGGATGGACGCTCGACCGCTTGCCGACCATTGACCGGCTTTTGCTCCGCATGGGCACTTTTGAATTGCAGCACCGGCCCGAGACGCCGCGCCCAGTCGTCATTAATGAAGCTGTGGAACTGGCCAAACGTTTTTCAACCGAAGATTCGGGCCGCTTTGTGAACGGCGTGCTTTCGGCATTGCAAGGGAACGGTACCAGTGCTTAGGGTCTTGCGCTGGCTGACCGTGTTTGTGCTGCTCGTCGCGCTTTTCGCGGCGGGCTCCGTTGCCGGCATTGTTGCGGCGTACTCGCGCGGTTTGCCCGACATCAGCCGTATGGCCGACTATCAACCCGCGCGCTCGACGCGCGTGTACGCGCGCGACGGATCGCTGCTGGCAACCCTGTACAAAGAAAACCGCAACTGGACGCCGATCGATCGCATTCCGCCCGTCGTGCGCGAGGCGTTCATCGCAAACGAAGATCACAATTTCTACCATCATCACGGCGTGGATTTCATGGGCATCGCCCGCGCCGCACTTTCAAACGCCACGCACCACCGTCTGGAACAAGGCGCCTCCACGATCACGCAGCAGCTCGCGCGCGGTTTGTTTTTGACCGATAAGCAAACACTCTCGCGCAAAGTGCAAGAAGCGCTGCTGGCGATGGAAATCGAGCGTTACTACACCAAAGACGAGATCCTCGAGCGGTATCTGAATCTCATTTATCTGGGATCAGGTGCGTACGGTGTCGATGCAGCGGCGCACACGTACTTTGCGCGGCCGGTGCAAAAACTCACGCTCGCGCAGTCGGCAATGCTCGCGGGTCTGGTTGCTGCGCCTTCAGATTACTCTCCGTACGTGAACAGAACGCTCGCGCGCGAACGTCAGCGCCACGTGCTCGACCGCATGGTCGAGAGCGGCTACATCTCGCAAGAGCAAGCCGATCGCGCGTACGACGGACCGCTGGAACTTGCGGGCGAACCGGCCTCCGGTTTGCAAGGCTTCCGCGATCCCTGGTTCACCACGTACGTGGTCGATCAACTGGAGCGCAACTTCGGTAAACAAGCGACATACGAAGGTGGGCTTCAGGTCTATACTTCACTCGATCCCAACATGGAAAAGATCGCGCAAAACGCGATTGACTGGGGTGTTGCGCAATCCGAAGCGGAAGGCATCGGCGCGCATCAGGCCGCGCTTGTGGCCATCCGTCCATCGACCGGCGAGATCATGGCGATGATCGGCGGCTCACATTTCTCGCTGCGCAATCAGTTCAACCGCGCGTATCAGGCGCACCGTCAGCCGGGCTCCTCGTTTAAAGTCTACGTGTACACGGCGGCGATCGATTCCGGCATGCCGCCGACCACCGTCATCGATGATTCACCGGTAAGCTACGATGCGGGCGATGGAACGCGCTGGGAACCGATGGACGACGACTTCCGCTTCATGGGGCCGATCTCGCTGCGCGTTGCTCTCGCGCAAAGCCGCAACGTGGTTGCCGTGAAGCTCCTCGAGCAGCTCGGCGTCGATCGCGTGATTCAATATGCACATCGCATGGGCGTCGAGTCACCGCTCGAAGCAAACCTTTCGCTTGCGCTGGGCACGTCGCTCATCACGCCGCTCGATCAGGCGACGGGCTATGCGACCATTGCGAATCAAGGGGTGCACATCCCATCCTCGCCGTTCCGGCTAGTCAAAGATTCGCTCGGCAATGCGGTGCTGGACAACACGTATCCCGAGCAAACCGAAGTGGTAAGCGCCGGCACGGCGTACGTGATGACCACAATGATGGAAGATGTGATCAATCACGGCACGGGTTATCCGAACGCCGTTATCGATCGCCCCGCTGCCGGCAAGACCGGCACGACGTCAAACTTCCGCGATGCATGGTTTGTCGGATTCACACCGGATCTCGTGACCGCCGTATGGCTCGGCAACGACAATTACCACGCCATGAACGAATCGTACGGCGGCAATATTCCCGCCCGCATTTGGGCACGCTTTATGCGCGGCGCGCTCAAACATGTTGCCAAACACGAGTTTGTGTATCCGGGTGAGGAAGTCAAAAAAGTTGCAAGCTGCGGTGGAGGCTACGGCAAGTACGAATATTACCTGACGGGCACGGAGCCGATGACACCGTGCGGCCCGGCGAAGACCGCGCTGCGAGAAGAGCGCAATTCGAACGGCGTGTTCAGCTACCGCACGAACTCGCAAAGCGCCGGCACGAATATGCCGCCCGCGCCGACGTTCTCGCCGCTGCCTACTGCGCCGCCACCGCCACCGCCGCCGACAATGGCGCCTGAAAACGCGGTCGAACCTGCGGGCGAGGGCACGAACGGCACGAATTACGCGCCCGCACCGGCCCCCTCACCATCGGCAAAACCGTAGTGCAAGACTCGCTGTTCAGCCGCGCACCGCAGCCGCAGCGAATCGAAGGCGTCTCACGCGTTCTTGATTACGTGCGCCGGCTCATCGGTGCCAACAAGATTCTTGCGAACATGCGCGTGCGCGGCGAAGTCTCCGGCTTTACCAATCGCGATGGCCGTTTTTATTTTAAACTGAAAGAAGATAAAGACGTCCTCGAATGCGTAGCGTGGGCGAACGACGCTGCAAAATTCGTGCCGTTCAAAGACGGCGACGAAGTGGTCTGCGGCGGTGAATTCACGGCATACCCGCCGCGCAGCCAAATTCAGATGATCGTGCGTTCCGTCGAACTGACCGGTGCCGGAGCGATTTACGCGCAGCTCAAGCAGCTGGAAGAAAAGTTTCGCAAGGAAGGCCTGTTCGCACGCGAGCGGAAGCGCGCGATGCCCGCTTTCCCGCAGCGCATCGCTGTCATCTCAGCGCGGGGCGGCCGTGGCATCGACGATTTTCTGACAACCATTGCGCGGCGCGCGCCGTTCATCACGGTAGCGTTCATCGAAACCCAAGTCCAGGGCGACGGCGCGGAAGTCGAAATCGCGCATGCGATCGACCGCGCATCGAAAATGGACGTCGATGTGATTTTGCTCACGCGCGGCGGCGGTTCGATTGAAGACTTGTATCCGTTCAACAAGGAGCCGGTCGTGCGCGCCATCGTTCGCGCGAAACACCCCGTCATGACGGCGATCGGCCACCATCTGGATATTCACGTCAGCGATGAAGTGGCGGATTTTCACTGCGAGACGCCCTCGAACGCCGCGCAGTATTTCGGCGAGCTCGGCGACCGCTACGCATCGATGGTCGATCGGTTTTCGATGCGCCTGGATCGCGTCGTGCGCGAACGATATGTTACCGCCGCTCAGCGCCTCGACATCGCTGCGCTCGCATTCGATCACGCGGTGAAGTCGTACGTTCCGGCTAGACGACGGCTGCTCCACGAACTCGAGCGCAAACTTCAAGTGCTCACGCCGCAGCATCGCCTCGCGCAGCGCCGCGAACGCTTGACGGCCCTGACTTCACGTCTGATCAGCACGAGCCGCTACATTGCGGCTCCGCGGCTTGAGCGAGTGCAGCAGTATCGCGAACGTCTCCAGCGGCAGCGCCCACACGCTCTCCGCGTCCTTTCAGAGCGCCTTCGCCGCGCGGATACGCGCCTGGGCGACCTGAATCCGACGGCATTGCTCGCGCGCGGTTACGCCATCGTAACGCTGAACGGAAAGCCGCTGCTGGACGCGTCAAACGCACCGGTCGGCTCAGTGATCGAAGCGACACTTCAGCGCGGAACTCTGCGCGCCCGGGTCGAAGACGCCGCCGATGCCTGATCAATCGCCCGCGACCTTCGAACAAAAGATCGCGCGCCTTGAAGCGATCGTCAAAGAACTCGAGCATGGAAACATCGAGCTCGACAAAGCCGTCGCACTTTTCAAAGAAGGCAAAGTGCTCTCGCAAGAATGTGAGACGCTCCTCAAAGGCGCGCAGGCGCAAATCGACAAGGTCATGGAACAGCAAAACGGCGCACCGCAACCCGAAGCGGCCGAGGACGACATTCCGTTTTGAGTGGATTGAAAAGCTGGTCAGTTTCTTAGAGGTGAAAGTCCTCTCACGGCCT
>CAZERJ010000091.1:0-3245 GCA_964514445.1 uncultured bacterium
AAGCCGAAGATTTTCTAGGCCGCCCGGCGCTTTTAATCGTGCAATCCGCAATTACGGCTCCTTAGCAACAACACGCCGTCACTTCTTGTGGTGTAGTGTAAAGACGTTGCCCTCGGAATCTTCGCAGAGCTGCATTTCGCAGTTGCCGAAATCACGTGCTTCGCCTATAATTCGCCCGCCGAGGCGTTCAACCAACTGAGCCGTGTCGGCAACGTTCGCAACTTCCAACTGGGCGCCGCGGCTTTGAGCCCACTCCCCGGCAAACGTGCCGATGATGAATGCAGTCCCGTCGCGCAATATCCACTCCGTGGCTCCGTCAAACTGGAAACTCGTTTCTTGGATATCCAGGAGCGGTTTCCAAAATGCGGAAGCCCGCTCCATGTCTTTCACGGAATAATGGATGGCTGCTACGCCGCTGACCTTAGCTGACTGCATTCGTCTTCTCGAAGCGCGCTGCTAACTGAGAGGCGATGTAATTCCATCCCTTCTCGTGCGAATGTCCCATCTCGTCGTCCGGTAAGCCCGAATGCTCCAGGGAAAACCGCGTGTGACCGTTCTCCCGCGTGAACGTTATCGTTACGACTGATTCGAGTCCGTGCGTCGCCTCGGACATCCACGTGTGTTTGATGGTTCGGCCGCGTTCAAGCGCGATGAACCGGCCGTAGTGCGGCCAGAGGCGACCGGCGTGCTCTACGACGTGATAGAATAAACCGTCCACCTTCGGCTGGAGGATCAGTTGCTCGCAGTCGTTCCAGATCGTCCCCGGCACGTCCGGATTGAGCCACGCGTCATAGACCTCCTCGGGTGATGCTGAGATGGTGCGAGACACAACGATGTCGAGTTGCTTGATCATAGATGCTCCTTTGCATCGAAGGCTTTTTGAAAACGGTCCAGGCGAGACTGCCAGAAGTGCTCGTAGCGAAGCGTCCATTTTGCCACGTCTCGTAACGGCCCAGGGGTGAGTTCCAACGTATTTTCGCGCCCTGACTTTCTTCGGGAAACCAGACCGCACGATTCCAAGATCCTGACGTGTTTTATGAAGCCGGTAAGAGAAATTGGAAAACCCGAAGCGATGTCGGAGACGCGCGCCGAGCCGCGCGCTAAGCGGTCGATAATCGCGCGTCTCGTCGGATCCGCGATCGCGCCCAGCACGAGGTCCAATTTCTGCTGCTTGCTATAGTGAACCATTTGGTTCACTATAGCAAGGCTCGCATAAAGATGTCAATCATGGCGCGCCTTAGCAGGCGACGAGCGTCTGTCGCACCGCTTCGTCATACGGCGTTACGTTGAAGTCGCCGATTAAGCCCCGAAGTTCATCGTCTCCCAAGATAACCGGCGTTTGTTGTAAATACCTCATCTCGACGAGCTCGCGCATAACCGGATCAACGAATCCCATCGTGCGCAGCATGGTTTTTCCAATCGGAAAAAAGCGCGGACGAGAACCGGCTTGCCGAAACGCTTCCTTGCCCAAAATCTCTTGTGAGATTGTTCCAGAACCGGCGAAGTTCCATGACCGGCCGTAGGATCGCTGTTCAAGAGCTACACGAACGAGCACTTCGCCGACGTCGGGTACGAATGCAAACTGATGGGGAGTGTTAATGGGCCCGAGTATGTTAGCACGCCGGCCGGCTTTCGCCGCTACGAACACGTCGTTTACTGTGCTTAGAGGACAATTGGGACCGAAGAAGTCTGCGACGTGAACGACCGTCCCTTCGATTTGACCTCGTGCATGCGCAGTAAGCACGACGTCTTCTTGAGCCTTACGAAACTTGCCCTTCACGGTACTAGGGAGACGAGGATGAGATTCAGTGACGATCGGCGTTTGCGGGACTCCGTACGAATATACCGGACTCAGGAGCACCATGCGCCTAACGCCCGCGCGAATCGCAGCCTGGACGGTAAGATCCATATAAACCGGATGAAGGTTGAAGCGGTTATACGGCACTGATACCAGATAAATCACAGTGTCGATGCCGGTAAGGGCGGCGTTGAGGGATTGCGCGTCCGCCGGAACCCACTGATAACATTCGACGCCGGGCGTGCTTGCAAACACGCGCTTCAGTTTTTCTACGTCCCGTCCGACGACGCGACACGCACCGGTGCGGCTAAGAACGGCGCGAACGACGGCCGTGCCGGTTTGCCCTGACGCTCCAATGACAGCGAAGAATGCCACCTATTTAAAATCTCCAGTTCTCAGGAGAACGATGTTAGTCGAGTTGCCGCTGTAACTCGTTCGTCCCGAGAAACGGTGCACATTGGCACTAAACCGCCCATGATGTCCCATTCACCGGCAGTAACGATAGCGGACACTTGCGTCTTTTTGGCTTCCATCAATAATTCTCCAACAGAGTTTTGCTTACGTGTATTGCACGGCCGAAGGTAGACTGATTTTCAGGAAAAGCCGAGATACTTGGGGAACGTTACGGCCATGAACCGAACGCCGGACCGGCGCCCTTCGAGAACCCGAGCGGAGCTCCAAAAGGCACTCCTCGACCTTACCGTGGAGCTCGGTTACCGCGACGTCACTGTTAAGCACATCACCGATCGCGCAAACGTCGGACGATCCACGTTTTACCTCCATTTCACTGATAAAGACGATCTGTTGATGAGCGGTCTGGCCGACCTTCGCAAACTTTTACTGTCTCGCGTACACGCACAAACGTCTGAGCGCGACGCGTTAGCGTCTTGCGTGCGCGCCTTTTTTGAACACGCCCAGGAGTATCAACGCCTGTATCGCTGTCTTTCACCTGAAGCGCGAACCTTTCTGCACAGTAAACTGGATGCTGTATTTGTCGAGGTTGCAGCCGAAGCGATCCGGCGGAACCGCAACGATCTCCAGGAAACCTACATTGGAATACTCGCACACGCGTTTGCCGGCGCAATGCTCGGCGCCGTGGCATGGTGGAGCAAAGCGGCTCCAGATGTTACGCCCGGCGAACTCACTGCTTTATTCGATCGCTTCTTGAGGCGTTCGACTTAGGGACGACGCGGGCCACCCTACCGGACTCAGCGCTCCCCAAACGATGGAAATACCAAGGAGCGCGTACCCTACGGTTTCAAGCCATTGCAACTCGAAGAGCGCGGCTCCCAAGAAAAGCCCGGCGAGGGCGAGCAGCGGCGCAACCAGGAACGGGAGCGTTGCGTCACTTGCGATGGCCAGCGCAAACGCGAAAAATCCGATGATCATCGTTGCCGTGGTGAATGGTACGAAAAAAAATGCAGCCCCGAGCAAATGCAGCGGCGTA
>CAZERJ010000091.1:3345-12229 GCA_964514445.1 uncultured bacterium
GGCAGATAAAGAGCCGGTACGATGCTTGCTATGCCGAACCAGCGGATTATTCTGTGCGTTTCCTTCATGCCCGTTGCGCTCCCCCGAAGTGATTCTTTAGCGCATGATACGATTGGCTAGCGGGTGCGGGGAAGCACAGAGCACTCAAGTAGTTCAATAATAGACAGGGCCCGGGTCTTTGTCTTAGCCGGCCGTCAACGTGCGATTACGCGATCGCGTCGCGGTTACTCCACTTCCATGGCTGCGCAGCCCGAAGAGCGCCCAGAATCGCTCTTGTTGCTGCTGAGCGGTTAAAAGTGTAAAAATGAATGCCCGGAACGCCTGCGGCCAAGAGATTTGTGCATTGCAAAGTGGCCCACGCAACACCAAATTGGGCTACGGCTTGCGGATCATCGGCGCGAGCGAGTATTTCTCTAGAAAGCGCGTCAGGAACGCTTGCGCCCATTGTGCTGATACGTGGAATCTGCTTTGCACTGGTGATGGGCATGATCCCGGGCAGAATCGGCACGTCAATGCCAGCCGCTCGTGCTTGCTTCACAAACCCGAAATAGTGGCGATTGTCAAAGAAAAACTGCGTAATGAAAAATGAAGCTCCTAACTCCACTTTTCGCTTTGTATATAAGAGATCGGAAGCTCTATCGGGAGATTCAACATGCCCTTCAGGGTAGCACGCAGCGCCAACGCACAGTCCCGGTTGCCGCGCCGCAATGCTGATGAGTTCGGTTGCATACTTCAGTTCGCTGCCCTTGAATTCGGCGTCGTCGCCGTCACCGCGCAGAGCCAGAACGTTTGCGATCCTTTTCTGCTTCATTTCCTCAAGCAGATTATCGACGTCGTCAATGGTGCAGCCTTTGCAAACTAAGTGAGCCATTGCGGGGATGGCGGTATTCTGCTGAATCCGATAAACTATGTTTAGGGTCTGGCGGTGGCGAGGTGCACGGCACGTCACGCAGACAAATGCCGGCTCAAGTTCACGAAGCTGTTCAGCCGCCTGAAATAGAACGTCAACTTCGGTATCAGAGCGCGGCGCCATAAATTCAAATGAGAATGCCGGCCAATCTGTCCTTAGAAGATGGTCAATCCGCATGGAATCGGCATTCGACACGTATCTCTTCTCGTCTTCGGCCTACCGCCAAATTTCTCGCATTATGGACATCTTCCGGAATGATCTGAAGTGCGCGGCGGTCCTGGGAGTGAGTAGTTGAAGCTCCATTTAGGGAGTTCCAGTAAATGCGTGATTATTCCGTAGCGGCGATATCTTTATCGCCACTCAACAGGTTTTGGGCAATCACGTTCAGTCGATAGCCGCCGCCCGTGTACGAAAAAAGCCAGACCAGATCGAAGCGTGTACCTGGCCAGCGCGGCACCTTCTTCTGCTGTAGAATCGCGCGCGCTATATCGGGAATGTGTTCGTGATCCCAACATACCAAGGCGACACCGGATTGCGTTAACAGATCGGCCACCATCTCGTCGGTGTCGGGTCGACGAAACGACGTGTTGATGCGCTTTCGCGTGAATCGCGCGGCCGCGGGAATCACGGTTTCGTACGGGCGACTGCTGCCGCCGCCGCCTTTCGGTGCCGCGGCGTAAATCACGCTCGGCGGCGCAACGCCGCTCGACCCGGATATAAGAAACGGCACGAGTGCACCGGCGCGTTGCCATCCCCGAGGTGTTAGGCTGCCCGCGTTTCGGGCTCCGTTTTCGTCCACGCCGTAAGGCTGACCGCCTTCCTTCGGTGGCTTCTCACCGTGGCGAATGACCACGATCGTGTGCGGTCCGTCCATCACGAACTACTTCGCCGCACGGACCGGCGCCTAGATTTTTTCCGAGGCGCTTTTGCAGTGACGCCAACCCGACGGCTCGTTTTGCGGCCGTTGCGCCGCTTTGCGTTACCGCCTTTTCGTTTGCGGCCCTTTGCGTTCGCAGCGGGCGACGGCATCGGGTTGTTCGGAGGCGTGTAATGGCTTGGGGTCATTGGCCGTTCGAACCAAAAGTCGGTTTCAAATCGCTTATCGCCGCTGGTCAGGTACGGGGTTTGCCATTTCTTCCAGTCGGCCGCATGATACAGGCCCTTCCAAATTGTCTTCGGCTGAAAAACAACCGTAGTTTTTTTGCCGGTGCGCGCGTTACTTGCCGGCTTTTTAGAGCCGCGCGTGAACACGTTATTCTGCTGCGCCTGCTGCCGTTTTATCTCCGGCATGTCGTTGTATCGCCACCAATATTGGTTGAACACCGTGGTGACGTTCAGCGCATAGGCCTGTGCGAGCGCCGCGTTGCCTTCGATGACAACGAGATTTTCATCGTTTTCGGTGCTAGCCTTTACGCCCATGTTATTCGAGCCGGTCATCACTACGGGATTGTCGCCGAACGGATCCAGAACGACGACCTTGCTATGAATCATGGCGTGCGTGCCGGGCATTTGTTTGAGCTCGGGAAGCCAGTACGTATTTGGAACGGACACCGCAGCGGGATAGACGACGTCGAACGGCGCGGCAATCAATTCGCCGCGATGCGCTAAGGCGATACTGGGGACTTGGGCGTTATTGCCTGGATCCTGATTCGCAACGCCGCGCACGAAAAGATCCTTGCCACCCTGCGTCTGGTTCCGGCGCTGAATTGCTTCCATTAACGTACCGGCCGGGCCCGGGATAAACATCAGAAAAAAGATTGCCTGTTTCGCGGCATTGATGAGATCGACGCAACGCGCAAGGTCAGCCGGTTGACCGTTAGCAATCGAACGCGGCTGCCCTTTTTTCGCTTTTGGAGCCGCGTAAGGCGTGAATGATACATTTACGCTGGCCGTGCCGAGCGGATGCGCTGGTGGCAAGTCGACGAGCACTGCCGGATTTTCTATCGGCGGATACTGCGCGCCCGAACGCGAGAGAACGTTCCATTCGTCAAGAAACTGCTGCGCTACGCCACGATCGCGGATAACGAGCGCGTTGTTCATCTGCGTGCAAAGGCCGGTCGTGGACCAATTCGTGCTGCCTGTCAAAACGAGCTGTGGCTGCTTGCGGTCATCGCACAACACCATGAACTTGTTATGACCGAGATGGTTCGACGGGCCGCCCTGCGAGTTTGTAAAAATGCGATCGAAGACTTCGACGCCGGCATCTTTGAGTGTCTTACGGGCGTCGGCATTTGTATCTATGATCGGTGGCGCGCCCTTCTTCTTTACCGGTGAACCGTTCGCAAGAACAATGTGCGCATGGGGCCCAAGCGCACTAATAAGTTTGATCAGTTCCGGATCGTTCAACTCGAATAGGGCCGAGTAAATGTGCTGCCCGGCGCGCGATGCGTCGGTCAACAGTTGACGCAATATCGGCAATATTTGTCCAGCCAGGCGCTGACGAACGGGGTTATTTGGATCCACGATCGCCTTGCGGAGCGAACCGGCATTGTTGTGTCCTTGGCTCAGATACCTCGCGACCCACTGCGTTGCGATAATGCCGTCGTTGAAATAGACGTCCATGCCGGATGCACTGGGCGTGTCCGTCAGCATGACCCAGTTGCTCACGCCACTCGATGGCGGTGAGGCATTGGGCTGTTCGAACACGGCGCGAACTTCGTACGCAAGACGGACGTCTCGCGGCGCAAGCCAATCATTCCAGGTACAGCGTTGAAACGGCCATACCGTCGAGGGTTCGTGCGCACCGGGATGTGCTTGCGGATCGTCTCCGAACCCTACGCTGCTTTGCACGACCTGCGGTTCGGCTTGCCCTTCGATGTGACGATACAACGCGAAGCCGATGCTGTTAGGAATCGGCTGGTCAAAACTCCAAGCAACGAATACATTTGCGCTGTTGCTGAACGCGCGAATCTCAATAGCCATGGAAGAACCCGGACCTCCAATCGAAAGCTTTTATTGTGACGAAATCATCCACGCTTCGTCGAGGTGCGCTTCGGGGTAGTTGACGATTTCGTCGAACGTCGCTGGGAATGGTGCATCGTAGTGCGGGTCATGGACGATATATCCGTTGGCGTCAACGCCACCGACGACGATGAAGTGATAACTCGCTGGAAATGCCAGCATGCCAAGAATTAATTTACTAGCGGCTAGGGCTTGGCGAAAAGCAGCATCGGAGATCGGCATGGACGCTGCCGATAACCTTGCCGATGCGTACAACGTTGGAATACGTACATCTTCGAGCGTTCTATCGCAAGCGGAGTTTGCGCCAGGTGGACAACAACCACTGACGCTCAAGAATTGCTGAGCGATTGTGCACTGCGGTGGTACGGCCTTTCCATAAGAGGAGCACACCATGCGTAAGCACGCGATCCAGCACCAGTTAGATTGTTGCTGCATCTCGTGGACAATCATGAGGAATCAGCTGCCTCGGCCTGGCACGATCGGTCACTAGGAAAAGCTGCATCGAAGACGTAGCTACTGCGCACAGTGCCCGCCTTTATGTTCGGACGGACCGTTCCGCCGGCCATCACGCCGCTCTTTAAGACTGTCGCAATATCGGCGCGTAGCGTGTCGCTTGAGAGCCAGTAGCCGTGCCCCAAAAAATCGCAGTGAAACATTGAGGCGTCGATCGCATTGAAGTTTGACACGTCCGGCACGGCGTAGTCACAACCCACAAGACCGGCGCGGCAGTGACCGTGAAGAAAGCGAGATCCGCGTAACGCGTTGTCGTGGTTGCTGCCGTACATTGTTAGCCCTTGAGCAACAGCGGCGATACGCGGCACCGCTTCGAAGAACGTTGCGGAGTCGACGTCCGGCGCGGCGAAGATGACCTGTCCGATGTGCGAGGAAAGCGACGGTTTTGCCGACGCCAAAAAATCGAGAAAGCTCAGTGCAATCCTGTTCCCCATGCTATGAGCGAAGATGTTGACGGTTTTCGGGGCGGACGGGTCGGCCATCAAGGCGAGCATAAAGTCACGAAAGTGCACCTGATCCCACGTGTTGTTCGTTTCGTCATCGATATATTTCGGGAGTTGGTGGTTCGATGGCCAGCTGTACACGATTACCGGATCGGCCGGGTCGAGCGACGATAGCCACGTCGCACCAATTTCTAGTGGTCCGGCGAAGTCATTGTTGTATCCGTGCACGAAAACTAAGACCGTCTGCGCCGAGGCATAGCGCGGCGTAGACCGTATGGCGGAGACTAAATTGGCAACATCCGGAGCGGGACTTGGGCTCAAAAACGGCCCACTCGGTACCGCTTTCCCGTAAGACATCATACACGCAACGCCTCCATTGCATGGATCGATCAGTCTCGTATTTTCGAAGATTTGAATTCCGGTCCCATTGGGATCCCTCGTGCGATCGGTGACGTAGAATACCGGCGAGGGCGTCGGCGGCGCCGCCCCGCCACTCTTTGTCACCACGCCGAGATCCGGGTTCTTCGTTATGCTGCGATCCGGTGACGCCGCGATCGTGCCGAACGCGACGCGTTTCGTGCGGTAACTTACGAAAAGGTTGTAGGTTCCGGGAGAGACATCGTAGTAGGTCGCTCCCTCTTTCTTACTTGGATTCGTAATTGCAAAGTGACCGGCAGAGTCCGTTACGACGGACGCGGCGACGCGATGCTGTGCGTCGGCGTTGGGTTGCTCGAGCTCGACCGATGCCCCGGGAAGCGCACTTCTTCGCCCACCGATTTGAGCGTAGACCGTTCCTTGGACGACGACATCACGAAGTTGCGCCGTAGCATCACGCACTGTGAGCGGTGCGGCGTTTGCCACATCAGATAACGCCGCAGTCAGTAAGGCGATGACGACGGTATTGCGCAGCGTCTGCCTCATGCCGGGATGTACGTGTAACGCTTCTGAGCGGCGTTCCAGTGCAGCAGCACAACACACGGTTTGTGAAACGCCTTGACCTGGATTGGAACGTGTCCCAAAATTGGAACGGGGACGGAGACGTCGATGTCGAGCGTCAGTAAGAATCGAGCCGATCCTAGGCCACCCGCGCCCCATTGCGCTGTCGTTTTTCCATCAGGCAGATAGCCTTGCCAGTCGTCTACCTGTCCTTGAATATTACCGCCCACACCTCCGACTAATTGCAACTTCACGGGTCCGTTTTTCAGCGGATTGATTGTCGCTTCACCTATTTGTGCGCCCAGTACGCGCGCGGAAACGATGAGATCGAAAGCGTTAGAGATGTCGGGCTGCTGAGCGAAATCCTGATGGACGTAATATCGAAGCCCTAGAACTTTCCAACCGTCTTGACTTTCCCACACCTGCTGGATGTCTGCCATGCTGATTCTCCTTGCGCTCTTCTAACGTGTTATGGGAGCCGGCTGTTCGTAGCGAAACTTGCCGACGGTGCAACAATTCGTGGGTGAATTCTCAGGGAAAATCACGACAACGTCGGCGTCGCAGGGAACGTCACTCGACGTCGGCGGCGCTATGACCGTTATCTTGCCATCGTTAACGAAATTGAAGTTTGAACCGGGCTCGCCGGCGAACCTAACTTCCATTGCACCGGTGAGTCCTGAACCCCTAATTTCAACGCGTGTTTCGCCTGTCATCGGGCCCGACGGTGGAACGATGTCGAAATAATAGAACGTGCCGGCCGCGATATTCTGCTGGGCCGGAGTCGGAAAGATTACAGCCACGTCAGCCTTGCTCGAGTCCGGAGCGGGAGGGCTCGTTACGTACAGCAGACCATCGTTAACAAGCTCAAAATTCACGCCTGGTTTACTCCCAAAGTTTACTGCGTTTGCTCCGGTGAAGCCATTTCCGGTAATCGATATCCTCGTATTACCGGCAAGCGGCCCGTACGATGGTTGCAAAGACGCACTTTGAGTAAGTGGCTTTGCTTCCGGCTGGATTTTGTCCAACAATTGCGATCGTCCGGCACCAGCGGCCTGAACCCCAAAAAATGCCGCAATTAACGTTCCTATGACGCCGGTCATTGCAGTAATGACGGCGACGACATCTCCGGTGTTCGATTTACTCGGGACGAAGACCAATGCTACGGTTACGATCGTGACGACAAGCGAAAGTACGAGGCCGGCAATAATTAGCCAAAATCCGCGTTCAATTCGTAGCGCTTCCAAATCCCGATCCGAGGCCGAGAAAGGTTGCGCTGTTCCGGCTCGACGGCGGCTCAGTACCACTACAATAGCGACGACGCTGCACGCCAAAGCGAGGCCCGAAACTGCCCAAATCCATGGTAACGGGCCCGTAATGGACGCAACGGTAGCGGAACTCTGCGGCACCGGCGACGGCGCCGGTGTCGGGGTGAATGCCAACGCTAATATGAGCGGCTTAAACACCCTTCGAGGGGCGTAACACCCGTTGTGCATAGTAAGCCCTCGTTCGATGACGATACACCCTTAAAATCGCGTCGGGAATACCCAAAATTCCTAACTAACGGGGAAATTCCGATGCCTAACGGATCACGCTCTCGTTTGCGATCACCGCTGCGTACCCCATTTTTGGCGCCCTTGATTTTTGAAGTTATTTCGACAATACTACCAACTATATCAGCGCAATTCGGCATTAACGAAACGCCTTCATCATCGGTCGGCGCGAAGGCGATTTGTCGATTAGCCGGCTGACGTCGGGGGCGGGTGTGGCGAGTTTATTTTTTCGAACATGACTCCAGCGCGACACCCCTGCCTGTGCCTGTGGCATGAGGAGACGCGATGGTAACGTATGACATCATCATTGTCGGCGGTAGTCTTGGCGGCTGCGCAGCGGCTCTATCGGCCGGATGTGGTAATTACTCAGTTTGCTTGCTGGAAGCGACAGAGTGGCTTGGCGGGCAATATTCGGCCCAGGGCGTCACGAAGCCCGACGAAAACAAGTACACGTCGACTGTCGGCAGTACAAACGCATACCGGGCGTTTCAGCATAACGTTCGCGCGTTTTACCGTGCCAATTATCGCCTTTCACCGCAAGGCCAGAATCAACCGCAGCTCGATCCCGGCGGTGCATTTCCCGGTTTCTCGGCGCAGCCGCGAGTTGTCCACCAGATACTTCTTCAAGCGCTCCAGGCAATGCCTAACGTGCATGTCCGTCTCAAGACCAAAGTCACGGGCGCCCAGGTTAAAGATGATATCGTCCAAAGCCTTAGTACCGTCGACGAACACGGCGCGATCGCAACATATTGCGCGCAATATTTTCTGGACGCCACGGACCTGGGCGAACTTCTGCCGATGGCCAATGTGGAGCACGCGCTGGGTGCTGAAGGAAAAGAGGAGACCGGCGAATCTGACGCGCCGGACCAGCCGCAGCCAGAATGGATTCAACCTATAACCGTCGTTGTATCGTTGGAGCGACGCCCCGGCGGCGAAAGTCACACCATAGCGAAGCCTGCGAATTACGAAGCGCTGAAAGCACAACAAAACTATACCGTTATTGACGGCTACATTAAAAAAGCGTTTCAGACACCGGTCGACTTATGGTCGTATCGTCGTTATATCGACGCGACGAACTTCGACGATCCGACGTTTCCGTTCGACCTAAGCATGCTAAATATGGGCGCAAACGATTACCAAGGGGCGACCATCCCAAGTGGGGACCCTGCACGCGACGCGCAAATCATCGAAAGTGCGCGTCAGGCGTCACTAGGTTTCGTGTATTGGCTGCAAACCGAGTGTCCTAGAGATGACGGGAAAGGGAACGGCTACCCCAACTTGCGCACGCGGCCGGACGAATTCGGCACCTCGGACGGTACGGCGGCGCAAGCCTATATTCGTGAGTCCCGGCGAATAAAAGCGCAGTACACGATTGTGCAGCAAGACCTCGATAGCGCTTCGAACCCTGGTCAGCGTGCAAAAAACTATTTCGATTCCTGCGGAATTGGGTTCTACGGCGGCCTCGATATACACGGTCTTCGAGCGGTAGGCATGCGCCAGCAATTCATCGACATCAAGCCATTTGAGATACCGGTACGTGCGCTCATTCCGATTCGGGTGAAAAACGTTCT
>CAZERJ010000092.1:0-11882 GCA_964514445.1 uncultured bacterium
CAAAGAAATGCAAATCGGCGCTCGATTTGCTCCCGCCTTGACGGCGGCGTTATACTGAAGCCCGTGAAAAAGCCCCTGATCATCGTCGAGTCGCCTACCAAGGCTCGTACGATCAAAAAGTTTCTTCCCGCGCGTTTTGTTGTCAAAGCATCGGTCGGGCACGTCCGCGATTTGCCGAAAAGCACGTTGGGCGTTGATGTAGAGCACGGCTTTACGCCGAAGTATCTGACGATCAAGGGTAAAGGCGACATCATCAAAGATCTGAAGTCGGCGGTGAAATCGGCCAGTGACGTCTATCTGGCGACGGACCCCGATCGCGAAGGTGAAGCCATTGCGTGGCACTTGGCCGAGCTGCTGAAGCTGCCCGATCCAAAACGGATCGAACTGCACGAGATTACCAAAGACGCCGCGCTGGCAGCCATCAAAGATCCCCACCACATCGACGTCGATCGCGTGAACGCGCAGCAGGCGCGCCGGATCCTCGATCGTTTGGTAGGCTACAAAATCTCGCCACTACTGTGGGCGAAGGTGCGAGGCGGCCTTTCGGCGGGACGCGTGCAGTCGGTTGCGGTCAAACTGATCGTCGACCGCGAGCGCGAAATTCAAGCGTTTGTTCCGCGCGAGTACTGGACGCTCACCGCGCATCTGGCTGCTGCCGGCCAAGAGAACATCGTCTTCCCCGCTGAGCTCGTTCAGCGCGCCGGCGAGAAAATCGCGCTCGAGAACAAGGAACAGACCGACCGTGTTCTGGCGGATCTGCAAGGCGCCCAGTATTCCGTTTCTTCTATTAAACAGCGGGAAGTACGGCGCAACGCGCCCGCGCCGTTCACGACCTCAACGCTTCAGCAAGAGGCATCGCGCAAACTCAAACTGCGCGTGCGCCGCACCATGCAGCTCGCACAGGCCTTGTACGAAGGCGTCGATGTCGGCACCGAAGGCACGGTCGGTCTGATCACTTACATGCGTACCGATTCCACGCGGATCTCCGATGCCGCCCGGGACGCAGCGCGCGAGTTCATTACGCAAACCTACGGCGAAGCGTTCCACGGCGGGCGCACGCACAAAATTCGCGAGGGAGCGCAAGACGCGCACGAAGCGATCCGCCCGACCTCGATGCATCACACGCCCGATCGTATGGCCGCGTTCCTCAAGCGCGATGAGCTGCGGCTGTACACCCTCATCTGGAACCGCTTCCTGGCCTCGCAGATGTCGGCCGCGGTCTTCGATCAGACAACCGTTGATATCAGTGCGGCCGAGTTCACGTTCCGCGCTACGGGAAGCGTGCTCAAATTCGCCGGTTTCACGAAGATCTACGAAGAAGGCCGCGACGATGAATCCGCCGAGGGCGATGCCGGCGGCGTGAAAAACCGGCTGCCTAAGCTCGAGCAAAACGAGCATTTGGATTTGCGCAAGCTCGATCCGAAGCAGCACTTCACCGAACCGCCCCCGCGGTACACCGAAGCCTCGCTCGTCAAAGCGCTGGAAGAAAACCGCATCGGCCGCCCGTCAACCTACAGCACGATCGTCGAAACGATTCAGGCGCGCGGCTACGTGACGCAATCCGAGCGGCGCTTTATGCCGACCGACATCGGCTTTGCGGTCAACGATCTGCTCGTCGAGCATTTTCCGGATATCGTCGACTTGAGATTCACGGCGCAGATGGAAGGCGATTTGGATAAAGTTGCCGAGGGCGACGCCGATTGGGTCGGCATTCTCGAGCGCTTCTACGGTCCGTTCTCGAACGAACTCGAGCAAGCCGAGAAGAAGCTGCCGCGCCTGGAAATCAAAGACGAACCGACCGATGAGATCTGCCCGAACTGCGGCAAACCCATGGTCATCAAGACCGGACGTTTCGGACGTTTTATTTCCTGCACGGGCTATCCGGAGTGCAAGACGACGCGTCCGATTCTCAAAGACACCGGCGCGAAATGCCCGAAATGCGGCGGCATGATCGCGGAGCGCAAATCAAAAAAGGGCCGCATCTTCTACGGATGTGCGAACTATCCGAAATGCGATTTCGTGTCCTGGGATCGCGTCGTTCCGCAACCGTGCCCGGTCTGCGGAGCATACGTTGTGGCGAAGAACCGCCGCGGTGGTACGGTCGCACTCGAGTGCAGCGCCGACAAATCCCACGACACCTCCGCAATCGCAACCCCTTCCGGCGATGCAGATACGGAACAAGAGCGCGAGTTAGTTTCGCCCTGAGCTTATGCAACGCCTAACCGTCATCGGCGCGGGCCTTGCCGGCTGCGAAGCGGCATGGCAAGCCGCGCGTCGCGGCGTCGCTGTCGATCTGTTCGAGATGCGGCCGCATAAAAGCGGACCCGCACATAAAACCGGCAACCTCGCAGAACTCGTATGCAGTAACTCGCTGCGCGGCGCCGCACTTGAAAACGCGGTGGGGCTCCTCAAAGAAGAGCTGGCGATGCTCGACTCCGTCATCGTCATATCCGCGCGCGAGGCGGCGGTGCCCGCCGGCGGCGCACTCGCGGTCGATCGCGAGCGTTTTGCTGCCGCCGTACAATCGCGAATTGGATCGGAGCCGCTCATCACGATCCGCCGCGAAGAACTAACGTCAATCTCAACCGATCGCCCCGTCATCGTAGCTTGCGGCCCGCTGCCCAGCGACGACCTGTTAGCAAGCATCGACGCGCTCGTTGGACGGCGCTTGCATTACTACGACGCCGCTTCGCCGATTGTCGCTGCCGACTCCATTGACGAAACGCACATGTACCGCAAGTCGCGGTACGAAAAAGGCGACGGCGACGATTACATCAACATCCCGCTCGATCGCGATCAGTATGCGCAGCTCATCAGCGATCTGCGTACGCTACCGCGCCATCAACCCAAAGACTTCGAAACCGATACTGCGCGATATTTCGAAGGCTGTCTGCCGATCGAAGAAATGGCCAATCGCGGCGATGAAACGTTGCGCTTTGGTCCGCTAAAACCGGTCGGCTTGCGGGATCCGCGCACGGGCAAAACGCCGTACGCTGTCGTGCAGCTACGCAAAGAGAATGCCGAAGGAACCGCGTTCAACGTGGTCGGCTTTCAAACGCGGCTGACCTGGCCTGCGCAGAAAGAAGCATTCGGAAAGCTTCCCGGTCTTGCAAACGCGGAGTGGCTGCGCCTAGGCGTCATGCATCGCAACACGTTCATCGACTCCCCGCGCGTGCTCGATTCGTATTTGAGATTACAAGCGAATCCGAATATTTATTTTGCGGGCCAAATAACGGGCGCCGAAGGTTACGTTGAAGCGGCGGCATGCGGTGCGATGACCGGTATCCATGCTGCTCGCGCCGTCAAAGATTTACCCGCCTTATCATTTCCGCGCGAAAGTGCTTTCGGCGCCGTTGTGGCACACTTGCAAAACAGGCAAACCGCGGATTTTCAGCCTGCGAACGTTACGTGGGCGCCGTTCCCGCCGCTCGGTCGCGAGATCCGCGATAAGAAAGAACGCCGAAGAATGCAGGCGCAGCGCGCCGTTGAGAGCTTGCGAGCGTTCATCGAGGAAGAGTCGCGCGTCTTCTCGCGCTCATAAAAAAGGCCCGCGTTTTCACGCGGGCCATTTTTAGCACTGAGGCTTTTACGGACTTGTGGCGCTTGCCGGTGCCGAGACGGTGATGTCGTCGGTTGGACGCGCGCCGGTTATCGTGGGGTTCGGTGAGCCAAGAGACGCGGGATATTCCGATTCCGCGAACGGGTAATCGAAGCCGATGGTATACGTGGTAATGGCGTCACCTGGACCGCCGTTTTGTGCAGCGGTACAGATTGACGGCTTGGCGCCTGGGCCGGCGCTGTTGCCTAGCGTTGCCGTTCCGCTCGCCGTCATTTTGATTGTGTAGTAGACCGGCGTACTCGAAGACGCGCCGTTGCAGTTCGTTGCGCCGTTCCCGTTATCGATGACTTCTACGAGCGCTTCCGTCGCACCGGCGGGCATCGTGAAGGCGAACGAAGCACCTCCGCTGCCGTTGAACGTTGCCGCCGGGGCGGTTGCAGTTCCCAATACCGTCGGCGATGCAGGCATCGTCGCATTTGCTGTTTGCGTCACTGCACCGGTATTTGCCGGCACGGTCAAACTCAGCGTGTATGTGCCCGCCGTGGGTGCAACGCCCGCAAATACATCGATACCGAGCGGCACGCCGGCGCTGCCCGATGGCACGATGGGACTGCCCACTGCCGATGTGCCATTTCCGAGCAGGTCGAACGCCGGCGGTCCACCCCACGGTGTAAATGCATTTGACGTAAACGCCGCAGACGCGCCGGCGTAGAGCGGCACAGGATATGGAGCTACCTGGAACGGTGTGCCGGTTGTCGTTGGTGATGGCGGCGTACAGTCACCTTGCCCCGTTGAATTGAACGGCTCGATGCCGTAGCCGAATACACCGCCGGACTGACCGAAGCTCGTCACCGTCGTGGATCCGGGCGTTTGTGATGTGGACGTTATGGTGGTTTTGCCCGTTTCACCGGACGATGGTCCCGTCGGTGCAGTCGAGCACGCATCGTATGCCGCAGGTGAACCCGCCGTAGCGGCAATGGCTGCGGGAAGCGTTAGCGTCGGTGAGTTTACCAGTGAGCCGCTCGCGCCCGGGCGGTATCCTCCCGCTGGTTGCCGGTACGTCGTCACGACGTTTAATGCCGTTGCGGTACCGTACATGTTTGCCGTGCCAACCGCAAATTGCAGAACGTTCGCAGCGAGGTTTGCTTGGTTCGATGGTGCTTGCGGGCTACCGCCGCTCGCGCCGCACGCGGTGAGCGTGAATGCGAGCAAACAGCATCCCGCAGCAGTCCTTGTCATGTCGCGTTTTGTGTTGTTCATCAGATCCGTCTCTGGAAGAAGAATTGCACGGTAAACGGTTGTATCGGCCCAAAGGACGGCGTGCCCGTGAAGTTGCCGTTAGAGAGCAGATACGCACCGTTCGTGAACGCATAGCTTTCAGCGGGCACGAACGGATAGCAGCCGCGGATCCCCGCGCCGGTTTGCGTCACGCACGAGTTGTAACCCGTTTGCGGGCCGGAAAGGCCGTTTGCGACAGGTTGATACCACGGGTTTATAGCGGGAACCGAGTTCACCCATGCATTTCCGAACAAATTGCGGAATTGAACGCCGAGGGTGTTTTCGTGGAACGTGTATTGCAACGTGAGATTCGCATAGAGATTCGGATGCGAAAGAATGCCGCCGTTTGCCGACGTCGCCGGCGTTCCACGGCTGGCGGCAATATTCGGATTCAAGATCGTTCCGGAGTACGATGGATCGTAATAGTTGGTAGAAATACTCGCTCCGGGATTGCCTCCGACCAGGCTTGATTGTCCGCCGGTGATACCTCCGGCAAAATCTGCCTGCGGCACGTTCGCGTAGGTCGCGCACGTTCCGTCGCGGTTGAACAGAATGCATCCCGCGATCATATTGCCGACGCTGTACGGGTAGCCGATGTTGTACTCGAGCTGCGGGCTGATGCTGAATCCGTTCTTGAAGTTCTCGATCGCGCCGACGCGGATCGAGAACGGCGAAACGTATCCGGCGCGATACACGTCGCCGAGTTGCAAGGTTGCAAGGGAATTGGTCGGCACGGTTGTTTCACCGCTCGTGAACGGCGGCGTTGAACTGAGCACGTTTTGATAGGTTGCGCTGAAAAAGCCCGAAAGACCGACGGCCCGTTGCGGCGTCGTCACGCCGAGCTCGATACCGGTTGTTTTATTGAGCCCTTTATTGGAAATCGCAAAAATTCCCAAAACCGGATTGAGCAGGTAATACGTCGGCAGACTCGTGCCTTCTTTGAAGAACGGCGTTAGCCGGACGCCCCATCCATTTTTGAATTGATGCCCGTAGCTCAAGTCGTAGTTGGAGTAGACTGCGGGCGGAAGATTCTCCGCGTCCGGTGCTTCAAGGTTGTCGCCTTGCCAGTAGAGCTGCGCGCCATAGGATTTGCACGGAAAAGCCTGCGTGCCGAACGCGGCGGACGACCAGCCGCACGTGCTGCCCGGAAGCGCCGGCACCTTCATGTACGGTTCTAGGCCCCATGCATGGAACGGAGTACCGCCCGTTTGTGCATTTGCAAATACTGCTGAACGTCCGTACCCGAAACGAATAGCGTCGTTGGGGTTCAGCTGCCATGAAACGGAGATGCGCGGTTGCAATACGGTAGGTTCGTTGCTCCAAAGCCGCGCGGGAACGGCGAAAGGATTGTTGAGCGTTACACTGTCTCCCGCCGGGCACGGCAACGTTTGCACGGTGCATGCCGTCGTTGGGGCGCCTTGCCCCAACTGATCGACCTGGCTGAACCAATGGCGAACTTGTCCTTCGTCGCGCACGCCGAGGTCGAGCCGTAAGCGATCGCTGAATGCGTATTGGAAACGCACGCCGACACCCCAATTTTGGAACGTCGTTTTGTTGTATCCGATGCCCCAGCTCGGCATGCGCGGTAAACACGATGGAGCCGGTCCGGTCGTCCAAGAAACGCCCGGACAGAAATAATTGAAGATATAACCGCCGGGAAGCCAGTCCGTAGCAGCAGGCTGATTTTGAAGACCTGTTCCGAGTAGGCCGATGATCGTGAGCTGCGGTTCGTACAACGTGAATTGCGGATACAGCACGTTGTATTGGCCGTTCAGCGTCATGGTAAGTTTCGAACCGAATTGGTGAATGATGTCGAGGTTGGTTCCGACAGTTTGCCCGCCGACTTGTTGCCAGGCGGAAAAGCCCGGTGCTCCGGAGCCCCATGGTCCAAGCGTGTACTGGTTGTCGAAGTTCTGAAGATCGTTCCAGTTGTAATAGCGTAACGCTAAATACGTCGTCGAATTCAGGTTGTTGTCATACTCGAGCTTCGTGTAAACCGTTTGATTCGAGAAGTTTTGTTGCGGATTACGGATAGCGACGTTTGTTGTGGGCACGCCGGGGCCCAGGCCGATGAGACTCGAGTATTGATCGGGTGTAAAACCGCCGGCCGTCGGGTTTGCCAGAAACATCCACAGGCCTTGAGTAAGTTGATCGTAGGGATAATACACAAGTGCGCCCGGATTCGTCACCGGGTCGTACACGCCGCCGGGACCGATCGTGCCCTGATATCCCTGCTGTTGGATGTTCGTATACAGCACTTGCAACTGCTGATTGAGGTTGTGGCCGAACTTGAAGAACAAGTTGTTCGTGAACTGGTCGTTCGTCAGATACGTGGTGGCGAAGTAATTGCCGTACTGATTCAGCGGTGTCGTGCGATAGCCGTAGTATGGCGCCATGCGTTGTCCGGCGTACGCGATATATTCCGAAATCCGGTTATTTGCTGTTGAAAATCCGTAATGGAAGCCGATCTGGTGACTGAAGTTCGGGCCGCCCGCTTCGAGATCGAGCATGCCGCTCGGCGGACCGCTTCCGCGCTGCGGAATAACGTTGATGACGCCCGCGCCAACCTCGCCTTGCGTTGCATCGCCGGCGCCCTCGACGACTTGTATGGTTCCGATGCCGTTCATGAGACCGTTCGAACCGTTTCCGCCTAAGAACGGCTCTTTGAACGGTACGCCGTCATACTGATAGCCGACTTCTGCTGCAGCGCCGCCGCGAATGGTCACCGTTGAGCCGATTGGGCTGTTGTTATTGGTCAGCGTTACGCCCGGAACGGCAAGCAACGCGGAGTTCTCGTCCGTGGAGCCTGCTCTGCCGGTCGATTGCAAGATCTGCGCCGAAGAGACCGTGTACTGATCGGTCGTTTGATTCGGCTGAAATGCTCCCGATACGCTGCGCGAATTCACGCGCGCGATTGTTTTGAGCTGCGGTGCCAGTGCGATCGTGCCGATGCTGTTCGTCTGATCGCCGAAGACGACCACGCCCGGAATGCTCGCCGTTTCGTGGCGAGGTTCGGTGATCGTCACGGTATACGTGTCGACCGGCAAGGCTAGGATGGTAAACGTTCCGCGGCTGTCACTTGTACTTTGATACGAGCCGCTGGCCGAATGTGCGACGACCACGGCGCCCGCAACCGGCGCATGCGTCGTTGCATCGATGAGCGTACCGGTAATATTGCCGTACACGCCGCCGGCCGCCCACGCCGGGCCATTGCAAATGGTAATAGAAAAAATAAGCGTGAGAAAAAACGCCATAGGCCGAAGACGTTTTTTCCGCCCCAAAAAAGCACCCATAAGAACCTCCACGTTCTTTGATCGAGTGTTATAGGACGGCGCCACGCGCCTACTTTCTCCACAAATCCGATGCGCGCGCGTGCCGATGTGATGCCGTATTCGCGCTACGGCACCGCTTCCATCCGAAGCGCCCACGAAAAAAGGCGCTAAAAAATAGACGCTAAATGCTATATGTTGCTAGGACGCTACCGGCCGCGCCCAGGCGCTTGCCTGCATAGCCAGACCTTTTAGGGAGAAGCAGTTTGCGTTATATTGCCCGCGTTTTTCCGGCGATCATCGTCGTCTTGTTGTGTACCCAGCGGCACGCAGCCGCCGCCGAAGCCGTCCCGCTCGCGACCGCATCGAATCCAATGACCGTCGTGCTTGATGAACGTCAAGCGCCGCGAGGAATCGCGTATTCGCACATGACCATACCGGTTCGTCCCGGCGCGTTCATGCTGAACTATCCGCAATGGATCCCCGGCGAACATGGTCCGACCGGACCGTTGCACGACATGTCACAGCTGACTATATCCGCGGGCGGGCACGCGCTGCCGTGGCAGCGCGATCAGCTCGACATGTACGCGTTTCACCTCATGGTTCCGCAAGGCGTGCACAGCATCAACGTCGATTTTACGGTATTGCTGAATACCGCCAACAACTTCGTCGACGGCCATCTGTCAACGCGAAACATCATGGTCGGCAATTGGAACCGGTACATTTTGTACCAGCACGGAATTGACAACCGGCATTATTTTGCGCGCGCAAGTATCGTCTTACCGTCCGGTTGGGACTACGCCAGCGCGCTTGCGCAGCGTTCACGCAGCGGCAATCGTGTCGATTTTCAAACGGTTTCCTTGGAGACGCTCGTCGACTCGCCGACGGACTCCGGCCGGTTCTATCGCCATATACTGACGTGGAGCGGTAGCGGCGGCGCATCGACGTACCTCGATCTCTTTGCCGATCATCCCGAAGATCTTGATATGCCCGCCGCCGAAATTGCCGCGTACAAGCGCATGACGCCCGAGGCAATGGCGCTCTACGGCGGGCGCCATTGGAACGTGTATCATTCAGAGCTCACATTGAGCGACCTGATTCCACCGCAGGGCATCGAGCATCATCAGTCCAGTGACGATCGTGCCGACGATTCGTTTCTCACCAGCGCGCAGGAACAGATGACGGGCGGCGATCTTCTCACTCACGAGTTTTCGCACTCGTGGAACGGAAAGTACCGCCGTCCTTTCGATTTGCAGCAGCCGAACTTCAACGAGCCGCATCCGGAGCGCACGGAGCTGCTCTGGCAGTATGAGGGCATGAATCAATACATGGGCGATCTGATCGCGTTTCGCTCGGGGATCAAAGGCAAAGCTGCGGATTACCCGGAGTACCTTGCGTATATCTATTCGCTCATGGCGTACGAGCCCGGCCGCCTGACGACGCCCATTATCGACCTGACCACCGGAGCGCCGTACTACTATGCGAGCGGCGGAGATTACAGCTCGCTACGGCGTACGGCCGGCGACTTTTACACCGAAGGCGAGCTGATGTGGCTCGATGCCGACACGATCGTTCGCGAGCGCACGAACAATCAGCGTTCTCTCGATGACTATGTAAAAATTTTTGCCGGCGGCGTTTCTTCACCCGAAGTCGTCACGTACACACGGTCGGACATTGAACGGTATCTGGGTGAAGTTGCACCATACAACTGGCACGGCTTCTTCGATCGGTATGTGTACTCGATTTCGCCGCAGCCGCCGACGGATGAGATTGTCCGTTCGGGTTACCGGCTGGTTTACGACTCGAAGCCCAACAAGTATATGTCCGCAGCGGAATCAGTTGGAAAGAATGTCAACTCGTGGTTCGACACGGGGTTGCTCATCGGACAAGACGGCACGATATCGGACGTGCGCGCAAATTCCGCTGCATGGGATGCCGGATTCGGCGTCGGGCAGACGGTGATCGCTGTCAACAGCCGGCAATTCAGCCCCGCAGTGTGGAAAGCGGCTGTAAAGGCAAGTTCGTCCGGCGCAAGCATTACCGCAATCGTCCGGCAGGCGGGATACTATCGAACCGTTCGCATGGCGTACAGCGCCGGAGCACGCTACCCGCATCTTGTCCGGATCGCGGGTACCACCGATATGCTGTCCGATATCATGCGCCCGCACGCATCACCGTAAGCGCCGCCTGCCGGTGAAATTATTTCTTAATTGCGTACCGTACCGATACGTTGGCGGTAACCTTGACGCGTGTATAATCGTCCAGGGCCATCGGCTGCGGCATGTACGGCCCTACACTGTACTGCGTTTCGCAATCACCTTGGCTCGATACGCCAAACGATCGCGAATCCACCGAAATCACAGCGCCGACATGAATGCCCAGTTGCTGTGCTATTGAATCGGCGTTGGCACGTGCACGGCGCAGTGCTTCGCGCTGCGCCTGCGCCGCAACGGCGGAACAATCAGCAAGGCGAAGCAAAACCTGCGCCTGCGAAAGATTGATGCCCTGGCCCTGGGCGATCGTCGTGCCCATCATCTGAACGCCGTTCTGAATTTTCTCCGGTGTTGGATGATCGACGGTGAACGTAACGGACGCTGAATTGAAGCGCGCAGCGCTGGCAGTATAGACCGGCTCAATGATGTTGGTGCCGCCCGCGCGTTTAATCGCATCCACGATGGGCTGTAGCGATTCGCGGGTCATCGCCGCGTTTTGCGTGGCGTTCAACATGATCGTCACTTGCGCCGAAGTCGCCGGCGCGGACGCCGTTCCGGTTCCCGTCACGCCGATGCCCTGCGTTGCGTTGCTCGGGCTAACCGGGAATGCGGGCGGCGCGATTTGCATAGTTGGGATGACCTGCGCAAGAAGCAATGCGAAACCGAGAACGACTTTCACGGAACCTCCTAAACGTAGCAACCGCTCTGGACTCGGGCGTTTTCTGCAACCTTAGAGAGCCCTTCCGGGTACACGGGACCGATATGAGGATGCGTTCCACTACGATTTTGGCCGTCTTGCGCGACGGCAAACTCGCCATCGCGGGGGACGGTCAGGTCACACTCGACAAGATCGTCATGAAGCATGGCGCGCGCAAAGTGCGCAAAATTGCCGGGGGCAAGGTGCTCGCCGGGTTTGCCGGGTCGGCGGCCGACGGCATCACGCTGCTGGAAAAGTTCGAGGGCAAGTTCAACGAGTATAAGGACATCACGCGCGCCGCGGTCGAGCTCGCCAAAGAATGGCGCCAAGACCGGGCGCTGCGGCGCTTGGAAGCGATGCTGATCGTGGGCAACGCGCAGCACCTGCTGGTCATCAGCGGCACGGGCGACGTTGTCGAGCCCGATGAAGGCATGGCCGCAATCGGCAGCGGCGGGGCGTACGCGCAGGCTGCGGCAGCCGCGTTGCTGCGCAACACGTCGATGGATGCGCAAGAGATTGCCAAACGCGCGCTGGACATCGCCGCGGAGATTTGCATTTATACCAACGACCACATCGTCGTGGAGACGCTCTAGCGATGGCCGGATTAACACCGCGCGCGATTGTCGGCGAACTCGATAAGTACATCGTCGGCCAAGCTGCAGCCAAACGCGCCGTCGCCATTGCCATGCGCAACCGCTATCGCCGCGATCGCGTTGCGGGCGATCTGCGCGGTGAGATCATTCCAAAAAATATTCTCATGATCGGGCCGACCGGCGTCGGCAAAACGGAGATCGCGCGCAGACTTGCCTCGCTCGCCGGCGCGCCGTTCGTCAAAGTCGAGGCGACGAAGTACACCGAGGTCGGCT
>CAZERJ010000093.1:0-11677 GCA_964514445.1 uncultured bacterium
TAACTACGGTATGGATAACCAGCGCAGCCACCGCATCCTTGTCGTCGAAGACGATACGGCGATTAGCCGCGTTCTCAAACTCGAGCTCGAGCACGAAGGCTACGACGTCGAGGTTGCCGCTGACGGCCTGACCGGCTTAGAGCGAGCGCTCAAGGAGCCCGATCTCGTCATTCTAGATTTGATGCTTCCGCGCATGGATGGCATCGAAGTGTGTAAACGCGTGCGCGCGAAGAGCCGCGTGCCGATTATCATGCTCACGGCGAAAGACATGGTCGCCGATCGCGTTGCCGGGCTGGACTGCGGCGCCGATGATTACGTCACCAAACCGTTCGCGACCGAGGAATTGCTGGCGCGCGTTCGCGCGCGGCTTCGCGAGAAAGATCCCGGCACCAGCGTGCTCGCGTACCGTGACCTGGTCATGGATCGCGACCGCCATGAAGTCACGCGCGCCGGCAAACGGATAGCGCTCACGGCAAAAGAATATGCGCTGCTCGAGTACTTGCTGCTGCACCGCAACAAAGTACACACGCGCGACGAACTCTTCAACGGCGTATGGGGAAGCGATTTTCTGGGCGACTCGAATTTGATCGACGTGTATATCCGCTATCTGCGCGGCAAAGTCGACGAAGGATACGAAGAAAAATTGATCACCACCGTGCGCGGCGTAGGGTACACGATTAAAGACTAACCTTCATGCACTCACTTCGGCTGCGTATCGCGACGTGGTACGCGCTGTTGCTCGTCGTCTCGATGATCGCGCTCGGTGTTGCGGTGAATCTGCGGCTCCAAACGATTCTGACCGCGCAAGCCGAGCAGCATCTCTCACAAACGATTCAAGATATTGCCCGCGCTGTTGCGCCGCCGCCGGGAACGTTTTCATTGAACGAACCCGACGCACTCCTCACGCTCGAGAACCCGGACAACTTGGAGCGGTGGTCGTCGATTACGACGTTTTTGGAAGTCGACAATCTCCAAAGTTACACGCTGGCCAAGAGCTTCAACATGGGCAGCATTCCAACGTTTGGCCCATCCGGCATCGGGCCGCACTCACTTCAAACAACGCGTACGGTGAACGTCAACGGGCGGGCGTTTTTGGTGATGAGCACGCTGCTCTCCGACGGCACAACCGCGCTCATCGTGCAGGTGGGCGAACCGCTCGATGCACTGGATCAAACCTTCAAGCAAGCGCAAACATCGATCGCTCTCATCATTACCATCTGCGCGCTCGCCGTTATCGTGCTTTCGTTCGTGCTCGCCTCCGAAGTAACGACGCCGCTCAACGAGCTGGAAAGCGCAATGCGCGAAACCGGATCCGAGAAACTGCACCGGCGGCTTCAGTGGCGCGGACGACGCGACGAGGTTGGCCGTCTTGCGCAAGCGTTTGACGATTTACTCGCGCGCCTGGAAGAAGCGTTCGCGCGCGAACGCCGGTTCATCAGCGATGCCTCGCACGAACTGAAAACGCCGCTCACGTCGATTAATGCAAACGCGCAAATGCTCGCACGGTGGGGTGACAAAGACGAAGCGATCCGTAAAGAGAGCTTGGAAACGATCATCGCCGAAAGCTCGACGCTGGCATCGATGGTGAACGGCATGCTTACGCTGGCTAAAGCCGACAGCGGCGACTCCATGCCAAAAGAACCCGTCGCACTTTCGCTGGCGGCACGCGAAGCGGTGAACGCAACACAAGGCCGTGCTGCAGATAAAGGGCTGAGCCTCGATTTGGAAACGCCCGCGCAGTCTCCAATTGTAAACGGGGATGCCGCGCTGCTACGCCAGCTCATTACGAACCTGGTGGATAATGCGATCAAATTTACGCCTGCGGGCGGTGTCACGGTGCGCGTGTATCGCGACGGTGATGACGCAATTGCCGAGGTTGCCGACACGGGGCCCGGTATTGATCCGGACGATCTGCCGCTGATTTTCGATCGGTTTTACCGCACGGATAAATCGCGTACGCGCGCAGTGCCGGGAACGGGGCTCGGTCTTGCGATTGTGCGCTCAATCGCGCGCGTGCACAACGGCTCGGTTGAAGCGCAGAGCCGTCCGGGCGGCGGCACGATCTTTCGCGTACGTCTGCCATGTATTCATTAGATTCTCATCCGGCGCGCGGTGCGCGCATCGTAGAATGGCAGCATGGGGAACTCCGTCTTGCGTAAGATGTTCGGTGCGGCGGCGCTCGGCGCGCTGCTGCTGCGCATTCCCGCGCAAGCGCAAGAACCGTCGTCGACCGATCAGATCGTCGCCGTCGGCCCATCGCCGATCGTGCGCGTTCAAGCACAATCGGGGATCGTTACCGTACGCACGTGGGATCGTCCGGAAGTAGAGATTGCCTCGAGTTTACCGGTAGACGCACACCGTTTTGGCGCTGCTGCCGTTGAACGCGCGCTTCCGGGCGGCGATGTGCCGATCTTGGGAATGGACGTGCAATCGCCGCAAGGACCGGTACGTTTGCAAGCTGAGGACTTTCCCGTCGACGGAATCGCCGGCGCACCGCACGATGGCGTGGTGATCTTCGGCGGCAACGTGGGCAACGCTATTACGCTGACCGTTCCGGCAGCGACCGCACTGGTGCTAGCGCAAGTCGGACGCGGCGCAATTCACATTCAAGGCGTTCATACGGCGGTCGTCGCGCGCGTTCGCAACGGTTTGCTCAATGTAATGGACTCCAGCGGCGAGGCGTATCTGGAGACGGCACGCGGACAGCTCGTCGTTACCAACTCCGGTTTTAACCGTGTGCGCGCGCGCTCTGCGCTCGGGAACGTCATGTTCGCAAACTGCAACGTACGCCAGATCGAGGTGAGCAGCATACGCGGTCACATCGCATTCGACAATGGAACATTTGCGCCCGGCCTCGCGCGATTCGAAACCCAGGAAGGTAACATTGCGCTGGGTATTGCATCAGGCGGCCTGCAAATCGGCGCGCACGCGGGCGGACGTGTCGTCAGCGCGTTCGACCATGGTGCCGGCACGATCAGCGGAACGCAAAACGACGCGCAGGCGCGCATCAACGGCGGCGGTCCGGTAGTAACGGTGAATGCGGCTAAAGGCAACGTTCTGCTTTATAGCGGCTCGCTCAAAAGTAAACCGCACTTTCGACAATGGCTGCCGCAAGCGCGCGGCACGCAGACACGCATTCCGCCACCCGCTAGAGTAAGAACTTGCGCAAGACCGCGATGTCGAGTTTGAACGTGTGCTGCGGCAACACCGCCTCGACTTTGTAGCCGCACGCCTCGAAGAACGACTGCGCAGCGCTATGGTGAACCGCCATAGCGCTCATTTTATGACAGTTGTAGTAATTCGCCGTTTCTGCCGCGCTCGCGAGCAGCGCGCTGCCGATGCCATGACGGCGCAGCTCCGGCCTGACGATAACGCGTTCGACATGCGCGAGTGAGGCGGCGATCAAGATCTGCGCGGCGCCCGCAATGTCATTCTCGCGCAGGGCTAGGAATGCGTGCCGTTGCTCGTGCCAAATAACATTGAAGTTATACGCAGCCTTGAGCGCTTCGCGCTGGTGCTTGTGGAAAAATTCTTCGGCGGCAAATGTCTCGACGCGAACGACTTCAAGCGCCAACCGCGGCAACCTCAACGTCGATATCTAGACGCATGCCGTCGTGGGCAGCGATCACGCGACGCTGGAGGTCGTCCTCCATTTGCGCAGCAAGACGCGCCGGATCTTGTTCGAGCATCTTCGTTCCGAAGTGCTGCATGACGGTGACACGCGCGCCGATCTGTTCGATCAGTTCGCGTGCGCGATCGAACGTGAGGTGATCGACGTCCATCGCGTCGTGGTAGCGCAGGACGTTCACGATGAGCACGTCGGGTTGCACGGACGCGTAGTCTTGAGCCAATCCTTCGAAAAAACGGCCGCACGGCATGTACGAGACGGTCAAATCGCCGTATTGAAAATGCAACCCGTACGTTTCGACGGCGTGTACGTGCCTAATCGATGTGCGAATATCGACTTCGCCGATGCGAAACGGTCCAGAATGTTCGGCCGAGACATCGACGCGATCGACAAACCGCTGTGCGTACGGGAACACGACCGCCTCGCCTTCGAGCGCGTCTCGCGGTGCAACCAGCACGCCGCGCCGCTGAAAACCGCCGGACGTCATTGCTTCGATCATCACGTTGACGTCGCCGGCGTGATCGAGATGTTTGTGCGAGAGAATGATGCCGTCGAGCTCGCGCGGATTGCACGGCGGCACAGTTGAGAGCGCACGCACGAGTGCACCGGGTCCGGGATCCACATGCAACTGCGTCGATCCAAGGCGCATCCACATTCCGCCGGACGCGCGAAATTGACGCGCTACGACGAAACGCGCGCCGCCGGTTCCAAGAAAAAGAATATCCGACACAGGGCCCGCGGTTCGCGGGCGGCTCTTACTCCCCCGCCGCTTGCGCCCACTCGCCGCTGTAGATTGTAAAAAAGGCATCGAGGTTCGAGCGGTATTGCTCGAGCGCGATGCTCCACAGCGAGAGTGCTTGATGTCCTTGTTCGGTGAGCGTATAAATGCGCCGCGCAGGTCCCTGATCTTTCGGATCCCACCACGACGAGATGAACCCGTCGCGTTCCAGCTGGCGCAGCGCCCGGTACACCGTACCGGGGTCCGAGATCACGTCGAATTTTGCTTTCAGCGCTTTCATGATCTCATAGCCATGCAGGTTGTGCTCTTTGAGCATTACCAGAAGCCAGGCCATCAAATAATTTTTTGGTGTTCCCTTCGGTGGGAGCCCCGCCTCCCGAAGCGGCGTAGCAACGTCCCGCTCCGGCAATAAAGTTCTCATGCCAGGTCCGTCTCCATGTTCGTGCATCCGCTGTCTGTCTCTATGGGATGCCCTAGCGCAGGCTCCTAGCCTGCGACTGGTGCAGCAACAAGGACGTTTGTCGCTATGGGCCATAGGACCTGCGAGCAAAGTCGTCTCACTATAGTCAATCTTTACAGTAAGTTAGGTCCACCTAATATTTATTAGGTGAACCTAACTTTACTCTGGAGCGTGGATATCCGGTGTTGACGCGGCAAATCGCCTTATTTCTCGGCCTTTTTGGGGCGTTCGTGAGCAGCATGACGCCCGCACTTGCGTTACCGGTGTTTGCTCACCGGTACGGCTTCTCGTGTCAGGCCTGTCACACGACGGTGCCCCAGTTGAACGAGTTCGGCGAACGCTTTCGGGCGAACGGATTCCGGCTGCCGCAGTCGCACGGTGCCTTTCCAGTGGCCGTGAAAGTCAATCTCCAGTACTCCAGCAACGCGGATGGCACTGGGTTACCGAAAGCGATCGTCGATGAAATCGAGCTGCTGAGCGGCGGGAGCATCGGTAAGGCGTTCAGCTATTTTTTGGAACAGTACGCCGTCGACGGCGGCACGCCGGGCAAAACGCGCGATGCGTGGGTGCAGTACAACGGTTCCTCGGGCCTGGGCGTTCGCGCCGGACAGTTCACGCTTGCCCTCCCGGTAGACGTCGAGTCGGAACGTCCAACGCTAGCACATTACGCGCTGCTCGAACCGCTGTTTGACGCGCGCGACGGCGTCGACTTGAACTACGGCAGCGATCGCGGGCTCGAGATGCATGCGGCGGTGCTCGACGACGGCGGCGCGGCGACGCATCTCTATGCATCGCAGTCGTTTGCATCCGGCACAACGGTTTTTGCGTACGCCTTCAATTCGCCGTTCGTGCACGCGGGCGGGTTTGCGGCTTCGCAGCGGATAGGCAAAGCGTCGGTTCTGGCGCTTGCGCAAAACGGCGGATCGTTTGTTGAAGGGCAGTACGCGTTTTCCAGCGCGCTCGCGCTCACCGCGCGTAAAGAGCAGGGCTTCACCATTGTATCGTTTGCCGCGCGTCCGCGCCGCAACATGCGCTTAACAGTGGAAGACGATATCAGCAGTCGCCACGCACTTGGCGTCGGCTGGCTTTTCGCGTATTAAGCCAGCGCTTCGATCGTCGCAAACGTTCCGCGCAAGATTTTCTCAGATGGGCGGCCCATCCAGCGTTCCAAAATCGTTGCGTACACGCTGCGGAAGTCGGTTTGAAAGCGCACGTTGCCTTCGCTCGTATTGTCTAAATCCGGATACGCGCCGTACACGCCGCCTTTGACGCCGCCGCCAATAAGGAAGAGCGGCGATGCCTCGCCGTGATCCGTTCCGCGGCTCGCGTTTTCTTCAATGCGCCGGCCGAACTCGGAGAACGTCATCGTGAGCACGCGTTTGTCGTTACCGTGTGCGGAAAGATCGTCGTAAAACGCCCTGATGCCGTCCGCCAGCTGTTGCAGCAAGCGGTCCTGCGTCGCCTTTTGATTGATGTGCGTGTCGAACGATCCGTGCTGCACGTAGATCACCTTCGTGCCGGTTTTGCTTCCGATGATCTGCGCGGCAAGAGAGAGACTGCGGCCGAGTGGAGTGGCGGGATACGCGCCCGCGGGCTTGTAGCCGGCGATGAGCTTGGGCAGCTCTTCCGAGCCTTTTTGCGCATGGTCTTCGATTTCGGCGACGTGCCCGAGATACGGCGACGTGAACGGCATGCCTTCGCCGACAATCTTCGCATACGCGCTGCGCGCAGCCGCGTTGCGATCGCTCAGTAACCCGTAACCGTTGAGCTGCGCGACGACCGGAACGTCGCTGTGCGCTGCAACCAAAGCTTCGGGTAGCACTTGCGCGACGGCAACGCCGTTAAAGAGATTGGTTTTCGGCAGTCCGGCATCGTCTAGATAGCGCCCGAGCCAACCGCTGTGTTCGTATTTCTCAGGCACGGCGGTTTGCCAAATCTCCGTTGACCGGAAGTGCGAGTGGTCGGGATTCGGATAGCCGACGTTTTGAACGATCGCCACTTGACCTTTATCGAGTAGATCTTTGAACGGCCTCAAATTGGGATTGAAACCGATATGGTTGTCGATGGGCAGCACGTCGTTGCGTGAGACGGCAATGCTCGGGCGCACTTGGTAATAACGAGGATCGCCATGCGGAACGATGCAATTCAAACCGTCGTTGCCGCCTTGTAAATTGACCACGACGAGCACGCGGTCGGATGCGCCCGGCAGTCCGGGCAGCGGTGTATCGGCAAGCGCTCTTGCGAAGATGTTTTGCGTGCTGCCGGCGACGACGAGCCCGCTGATGGATCCGAGGAGAAATTGAGAGCGGCGCATGATTCGATCCTTTAGTTCAGTTGGTAAGCCGGCATCGCCATGGTGAGATACACAGCGCCGCGCACACGCTCGTCATAGTTTTCACCGGAGAGCATGCCGAGCGCCGAAGTATCCGTTCCGTTTAGATAATCGACGAGCTGCGCGATGGCTTTGGGCGATGCGTCGCCCAGCAGAATGCGGTGCACCAAGTCGTCCGCCGCGCCCGAAGCTTGCATCGGCACGTCGGAGACCCACGAGGCGTTTTGCATCATCGGTGAATTGACAAGCGAGGCGATGAAGTTTTGGCGCACGATCATCGTCTGGCTCGTGAGCCAATTTGCCCCGCCCGGCCATCCGGCAACGTTGGGCGGGTAGAACAAAATTTGCCCCATTTGCGTGAGCGCTTGTTGCGCGCGAACGTCGACCGGCGAGATGCCCAGTGTTTTATATGTACCGATGACGAACTCGACCGGGCTCTTGACGAGTGCGCGGTACGCGCGATCCGAGAAGAACACGTTGCTTCGCAGCAGCGTGGACATGACCGGCTTCAAATTGTAGCCGTTTTTGCGGATCAGACGTCCCACCGCCGCGACCAATTCCGGCTCGGGATTGTTGTACACGAAGAAATTGAGCAGCGTGCCGGCCCAAAAATCAGCACAAGCCGGCTGATCGTAGATGATGTTCACGATATCTTTGCCGGTGAAGTTACCGGTACGGCCCAGGAACGTCTTGGAACCGTCGTCATGGCGCGCGGCCACGTACCGTACTTCGCCGGTGCGCCGGATCACTTGCCAGCCCGTCCATGCACGCGCTGATGCGCGCACATCATCCTCCGTGTAATGGCCGACGCCCAACGTGAAGAGCTCCATGAGTTCGCGTGCGTAATTTTCGTTCGGATGTTTGGGATCGCTGTTCGCGTTATCCAGATACAGCAGCATGCCGGGGTCGGTCGAAACCTGCCACGTCAAATCGCGGAGATTGCCCAGCGCGTTATTGCGGAACAATTGGTTTTGATCGAACGTCATCTTCGGCGTGACGCCCTTTTGAATCGTCGCCGTGGTGAAATGGCCGTGAAAGAGCAGCGTCATCTTCTCTTGCAGCGGCGCCGGCGAGGCCAACATGCGGTTGAGCCACCAGTTTTGCAGCGCAATGACCGACTGGCGCTCTTGCTTGCGAATCTCTTGCAAGAGCTCGCGGCGTGCGGTGTCATCACCCATCAGCGCGCGGATGCCGCCCATCATATTTTGACGGATGGCTTCGCGCGGATCGTACAGATCCGGGGGCTGCGGCAAAGCGCCGGTGCCGGGAAACTCTATGAAAGAACTCACCGCGTCGTGGACGCGCATTTTCGCAAGGCGCGCTACGTCTTCGACGCTGCCGCCGAAACCTGCGCGGCGCAGCAGGTGGCCCGCCAGACGGTGAGTCCATGGACCGTTGTACGCCGCGAGTGCCGATGCGGCGTCTAGGGTTCCGGCGGGTCGATCCAAACCCGCAACGTCCGTTTGCGGTAATTGCGCGGTAGCCATAGTGATATGGTAACGCAGCGAGCGGCAAAACGGTCTTAAAGCAGAGTTAGACGAACATACCTAGCACAATGGCAGTGTTAGATTCGCGTTTAGACCGGCGCGGCGTCGACTACGACGCCAACTTCGAACGAATGGCAAACCTTGTCGCCCAGCTGCGCGACGCACTGCAGCGCGCGCGAGCCGGCGGTGGTCCCGAAGCGATCGCCAAGCATCGCAAGCGAGGCAAGCTTACCGCGCGCGAGCGGATCGATCTTCTTCTGGATCCGGGCGCGCCGTTTCTCGAACTCTCAGCACTCGCGGCGAACGGCATGTATCATGACGATGCGCCGGCCGCCGGAATCGTGACGGGCATCGGTATCGTGCACGGCCAACACTGCGTGATCGTCGCGAACGATGCCACGGTCAAAGGTGGCACGTACTATCCGATGACCGTCAAGAAACATCTGCGCGCGCAAGAGATCGCGGAGCAGAACCATCTGCCATGTATTTACCTGGTCGATTCGGGCGGCGCATTCTTGCCGCTGCAAGCCGACGTCTTTCCGGATCGCGAGCACTTCGGACGCATTTTCTACAATCAAGCGCGCATGTCGGGCAAGAACATTCCGCAGATCGCGGCGGTGATGGGTTCGTGCACCGCAGGCGGTGCGTATGTTCCCGCAATGTCGGACGAAGCAGTCATCGTCAAAGGCACCGGCACGATTTTTCTCGGCGGGCCACCGCTGGTCAAAGCCGCAACCGGCGAGGAAGTTACCGCCGAGGAGCTCGGCGGCGCCGACGTTCACACGCGCATTTCCGGTGTTGCCGATCACTTTGCGAACGACGATCATCATGCGATCGCGATCGTGCGTTCCATCGTTGCAAATCTGCATCGCGAATTGCCGCGGCAGTGGGATACGTGCGAGCCCCTGCCTCCCAGACTCGATCCCCGTGAGATCTACGCCATCATTCCGGCAGACAGCCGCATCGGCTACGACGTACGCGAGGTGATCGCGCGGCTCGTCGACTTATCGGAGTTTCAGGAGTTCAAAGCGCGCTACGGCACGACACTCGTTACCGGCTTTGCTCGCATCGAGGGACATCCGGTCGGCATCATTGCCAACAACGGCATCCTGTTCAGCGAGAGCGCGCTGAAGGGTGCGCACTTCATCCAACTGTGCGTGCAGCGCGGTACGCCGGTTGTGTTCTTGCAAAACATCACCGGCTTCATGGTCGGCAAGCAATACGAAAACGGCGGAATTGCTAAGGACGGAGCGAAGCTCGTTACCGCCGTAGCGTGCGCCGAAGTTCCAAAGTTCACGGTGATTATCGGCGGGAGTTTCGGCGCAGGTAATTACGGGATGTGCGGACGCGCGTTTTCCCCGCGGCAGCTGTGGATGTGGCCAAACGCGCGCATCTCAGTGATGGGCGGTCCGCAAGCGGCCAGCGTGCTTTCAACCGTCAAAGGCGAAATGACGCCCGAGCAAAAGACCGAGTTCGAACGTCCGATTCTCGAGAAGTACGAGCATGAGGGTAGCCCTTATTATTCGACCGCGCGTATGTGGGATGACGGCATCATCGATCCGCTCGACACACGCCGCGTTTTGGCAATAGGCCTAGAAGCCGCAGCGCATGCACCGATCCCGCGAACGAACTACGGCGTCTTCCGGATGTAGGAGGCTAGATGAGCCCGGAGTGGGTCACTGCAATCGCGACATTCTTTACCGCGCTGGTTATTGCTGCATCGGCCGTTGCCGCCTTGGTGCAATTACGCCACATGCCCAATAGCAACCAGCTCGCCGTTTTCAGCGACTTCCGGCACGAAATGGAATCTGAGCCGCTTAACAGCGCGTACCGCTTCGTTTTATTTGAATTATCCGCGCGCGTGAACGACCCGCGGTTTCGCCGCGAGACCCTTTCATCGGACCCGCCGAACCGGCGAATGATCGTCGCGCTCGCAAATTTTTTCGATAGCACCGGTTTAATCGTCAGACACGATATGGTCGATCGCGACCTCGCGTGCGATCTTCTTTATGGGTACATCGTGCGCTGTTGGGATGCCCTTGCGCCGCTCACCGCAAGCATGCGGGCGCGGCTTGGATATCGCGTTTGGGAAGATTTCGAGTATCTTGCTCTGATGTGTAAGCGTTTTCGCAAACGCTTCCCGCAAGGAACATATCCGGCCGGCGAAGAGGCACTTGCATTGCCGCAAGCGTGGCCCGAAGTACTGGAGCCGGAGGCTACATGAGCCCGGAGTGGGTCACTGCAATCGCAACTGTCATTACGGCGCTGGTCATCGCCGCGTCCGCGGTGGCGGCGCTGTTGCAGATCCGGCACCTGCGTAAGAGCAACGAGATCGAAATCATCGAGAAGTGGACGGAAACGATTGAAAGCGAGCAGTTTCAAACGGCAAGCGCATTTGTGCGGCTGGAACTGGAGCGGATTTTGTCCGATCACGACAAGGTACGAGCGATGTCGTGGACCCCGATCCCACCGGAAATTGCAGCGGTTCGGACGGTGTCAAATCACTTTGAATCAATCGGCGCCTTCGTGAAGCTCGGAAGCGTGGAGGCGAACGTCGCCTGTGAGCTTTGGGCGTTCGTCGTGCTCGAGTGCTGGCGCGCTATTGCGCCGGTTGCCGCGCTGGTTCGCAGGCGCGACGCTAGCGTCGCCGTTTGGGAGAATTTCGAGTACCTTGCAGTCCTTTCCGAAGAGTTCATGGCACGTCATCCGGAAGGTACATATCCGCCACGAGTCAGGCGAATGCCGGTGGACCCTTCGCTCATCGAAGTACTGGAAACCAATGGCTGATATCGTAGAGCGCGTAGCACAGCTCCTTGGATCGCATCGCGCCACGCTTGGCATATCGCTCGAAGACGCGGCACGGCGCACGAACATTGATGTCGACAAGTTGTCAGCGGCCGAAAACGCTGAAACCGCGCTCGACGAGGGCGAGTTACAGCGGTTGGCTGATGTATACGGAGTCGACGTCACCGCCTTCTTCGGCGGAACCATTACCCCGAAAGAATATCTCTTCGGCGCCTAAGCTGCTCGT
>CAZERJ010000094.1:0-11548 GCA_964514445.1 uncultured bacterium
GGAAGCGCGTATCGATTGGCTTGATCACTTCGCTGACGGGTTTGTTCGCCTCGCTGAACAGTTCCAGGCACTCCAGGAGCGCGATCATACCTGAATCCGCGTACCAGTTATTTTTGAAATAGAAATGGCCGCTATGTTCCCCGCCGAAAAGCACGTCTTCTTCGCGCATCGTTTTCTTGATGAGCGAGTGGCCCACTTGCGAGCGGATCGGGATGCCGCCGTTCTTTTCGATCAGTTCCGGTACGCTGCGGCTGCAAATCAAATTGTACAGGATCCTCGCGCCGGGATGATGCTTGAGCTCGTTCAGCGCAACAAGTCCCGTTACGGTACTGCCGTCGATGAGATCGCCTTTTTCGTCGACGATGAACATACGATCCGCATCGCCGTCGAACGCTACGCCTATATCGCATCCGTGTTTGCGCACCGCAGCTTGCAAGTCGATCATGTTCTCGGGCTCGATGGGGCTGGCAGGGTGGTTCGGGAAGCTGCCGTCGAGTTCAAAATAGAGTGGCGTGACTTCGCACGGCAAATGCTTGAAGATGTGTGGGATCGTCTCGCCCGCCATGCCGTTTCCGGCGTCGATCGCGATCTTGAACGGCTTGACGATCTTGGGATCGATGAACGAGAGGCAATGCTGCGCGAAATCGTCGAGGATAAAACGCTGGGTCACCGCGCCCGCCTCGGCCGCGCGATCGGGCAGCGAACCGGACGCGATTTGATCGCGGATTTGCGCAAGTCCCGTGTCGAGCGAAATTGCCTGCGCCTCTTCGCGCGTGAATTTCATCCCGTTGTATGTAGCGGGATTGTGCGAGGCCGTAATCATGACGCCGCCATCGAAGCCGTACTTCCCGACCGCAAAATAGAGCGCATCGGTCGAGACGAGGCCGACGTCGGTCACGTCGGCGCCGGCTTCCGTCGCGCCACGAGCGAATGCCTCGAACAATTTTTCGCCCGATGTGCGCATGTCGCGGCCGACCACGACGCTCTTGGCTTTGAGCAGAGGCACGAAACACCGGCCGATCTGGTAGGCAACATCTTCGTTCAATTCGGGGCCGAAGATGCCGCGCACGTCGTAACTTTTGAAGATCGCCGGTGTAAATTGCGTTTGCATGGCCCTCCCCGTTTCGCAGGTCCGTATGGCTAAACCTATGAACGTGTAGCGACCAAGCAATGATACGGCTACCGCGCCTCTCGGCGCCATTTTTACGCAGTGCCGGCGCGCTTACCGCAGCCACTATCTTGCTATTTGCGCTGGGCGTTGCGGTCGTCGGCGGCTTGCAAACGCGCGCCGCGGTGAATTCCTCGTTCGCCGAAGAAAGCTTCATTGCTCAGGGGCAAATCGCGCTTCAGCACATGCTGCGCATCCAGCTCGATGAAGAAAATTATATTCGCGCGTACGTGATTACGCACGACGCCGCGTATATTGAATCGTACCGCGCCACAGCGGTCTCATTTTATCAAGCCCGCGCGGATCTCGAACGCGTGCTGCGGGTAGAGATGCTCAACGACGCGCTAGCAGCGCTGGCAGGGTACGATTCGGCGCACGCCGATTGGCATCGCCTCATCGCCGAACCGCTCTTGCAACATCCCAACCTAGCGGCATCTCGCTTAGACGTTGAGAGCAAGAGCATTATCGAGCTCGAAGATCAGGCCGCGCATTTCATCGAAACGCGCATGGACACCAAGAACAAAGAAGTGCTCGACCTGACGCAGGCGCGTATCAATGCTTCGCTGTTCCAAGGGACGGGGGCGCTGATTATTTTCGGTGCGCTCGCGATTCTGTTTTACGCCTGGCGCAACCGGCTCAACGCCGCGCTTGAAAGCGAGCGAGTGACCACGCAAACGCTCCAGCGCGCATTCAAAAGCGAGCACGTGCCCCTGCCGAATTGCGACATCGGCAGCGCGTACGGCGCAGCAAGCGGGGGGCTGGCTGTCGGCGGCGATGTATTTGACGTGCATCGTTTGTCGGATAGGCTGGGTTTGGTGCTCATCGCCGACGTGAGCGGCAAAGGCGTCGATGCGGCCGTGCTGACGGCGTTCATCAAGTTCACCATCCGCGGTATCGCGCTGCGCCGCCGCGATCCCGGCTTTATCTTACAAGAGTTCAACCGTGCATTCCGCAGTACGGTTGAAGATCCGCACCTGTTCGTCTCGATGTTCGTCGGCATTTTGGACACATGGTCGCTGCGTCTCGATTATGCCAGCGGTGGGCACGACGCGGCGTTTTTACGGCGTGCGAACGGCGTGCAGCAACTCGCCGTTACCGGACCAGTGCTTGGCGTGATGGAAGAGCCGTTTGACGTGCGCACCGTGAATCTGGAGCACGGCGATACCATCGTGCTCTCGACGGATGGTCTAACGGAGTCGCGAAATCCCGAGGGCGATCTGCTGTCAGCCGAAGGGGCGATGGATCTCATCCGCACCGCGCCCGACCATCCGGCGCAGCTCGCGCAATATTTAATCGATTCCGCGCGCGCGCGTTCGGCGAATCGCATGCGCGATGACGTGGCGATTCTCGCGATCCGGATCGCGCGCCCAAGCGAGACATCCGCCGCCGCTCCGGAACAGGTGTCCGCTCGTGCTTAGAGTGCTCGCACTGAGCGCCGCCATCGCGTTCGCTACGACCGGTGTGCTCGCAGCGGCGTGCCATGCCGGCAAAGGTGCGCGCGTCACGCTGTTCGGCGGCGTCGACGATCCCGACGTGCTGGTTTGGGATTCCAAAGATCGCCTTATCCGTTACTCGGGCGGATCGTCCGACGAGCGCGCGTTTTTGCTGCCGCACGCGTTCCTCAACCGCCCCGGCACCAAAGCCGTTATCGTTTCGTGTTTGGAAAATGCCGTGCATCCAAAATTTAGCGGCGATGCCGCCGACGCGATCGGCGTGCTCATCATGAGCGGCCGCTATCGCGGGCGGTACGGATGGGTGACGTCCTCAGACGTGCACGGGGCAGGCGTACGCGAAGCGCAAAGTCAGTGGTAATCGACGCGCGGTAAAACGCTGAAGCGCCCGTTTTTCAAGCGCGTGACGTCGAGCGGCACGCCATACGCGACGACCGGTGCATCACTGGTAAGTACCTTCTCCGGCGTATCGAACGCGAGTACTCGCCCCGCGCCGAGCAGCAGCATCCGATGTGCCGCGTGCGCTGCTTCATTCATATCGTGCAGCGCGCAAACGATCGTTTTTCCTTTACGGCTCAGATCGCGTAGGACGCCTAAGATCTCCGAAGCGGCGCGAATATCGAGATGACTCGTCGGCTCGTCCAGCAATAGCACCGGCGCTTCTTGCGCTAACGCAAGCGCGATCCACACTCGTTGCCGCTCGCCACTGGAAAGGGTTTCAAAAATGCGAGACGCGAAATCGGAAGCACGGACGACGCGCAGCGCATCGTCGACGGCGGCTTCATCGTGTTCGGTTCGCTGCCATTCCCACCAGCGGTGATGCGGAAACCGCCCGAGCGCAACGACCTCACGCGTTGTGAGCCGTTCCAAAAACGATTCATCCGCGGCGATATGCGCGATCAGCTGCGCACGTTCGCGCGCCGGAATGGTGGTAACATCGCGTCCGGCAACGGCGATGTGGCCGGACGCCGGTGCGCGAACCCCCGCAAGTGTTTGAAGCAACGTGGTTTTGCCCACACCGTTTGCGCCCATGACGGCGACGAACTCGCCTTCGCGCACGGTGAACGACGTGCTTGAGAGCAGCTCGCGCGTTCCGGCGACCAGCCGCAGATGTGTTGCTTCGATCACGACGTCGCCACGCGCCGGTCCCGCACGTAAATGTACAAAAATGCGGGCACGCCTACAAATGCGAGTAACACGCCGATGGGAATTTCCGCGGGTGCTGCCAGCGTGCGGCACAGTGCGTCGGCTGAGGCAAGGCTCGCGGCGCCGATCAGCGCCGACGCCGCGATCGATATGCGTGCATCAGATCCGGCAAAACGCCGCGCAACGTGCGGAACGATAAGGCCGACAAAGCCGACGGTTCCGCATAACGACACGGCGCTTGCGGTGAGCAACGATGCCGACGTTAAAATCAACCATTGCGCGCGTCCGACGTCAAGTCCGACGGACGCTGCACGAATGTCGCCAAGCCGCAGCGCATTGAGTGCCGGTACCGCCAATGCCGCTAGAAGCAATCCCACGCCGACGTATGGCAACGCGAACGTCACGTCGCTCCAACCGCGCCCCGCAAGCGAGCCTGCGAGCCATGCAACGATCGACTGCGCCGCCGTTGCCGATTGCGCACCGGTAACGATAAGTGCGATGATCGCTGAAAACAACGCCGAGAGTGAAACGCCTGCCAAGATCAGCCGCGTTGGATCGATCCCCGCGCCGCGCCGCGCAAGCGAAGCAACGATAATGGCGGTCACGATACCCGTTGCGAAACCGCCGGCCGGCAACAGTCCGAACGAAACGCCGAACACCGCACCCGCGACAATGGCAAGCGCGGCACCAGAACTCACGCCGGTTAAAAACGGATCGACGAGCGGATTGCGCAGCAACCCTTGCATCAGCGCGCCTGCCGTTGCGAGCGCCGCGCCCGCAAGCGCACCGGCAAACACGCGCGGCATACGCAATTGCCAAACGATCACGCCGTACTGCGGATCGTGCGGATGAATCAGCGCGGAAATAAGTGCTGCAGGTGCAATCCACGTACCCCCGGCCAGCAGGCAGCACAGCAGGATGATACCTGCCACTGCTGCCGTGCCGGCCAGTTTGCCGATCACGTTATTTTGCGGAAAACTCCACGATGTACGAACGCCCCGGCAGCGGAAATCCGTTGACCGCTGCGTAGCGTTCGTTTCCGAGGTTGTAACCGCGCAGCGTGAGCAAGAGCCCGTTGCCGGCGCGCACGCCGACGTACGCGTCGATCGACGTAAAGGCTTGCGGCTGATCGAACAGCGGTTTGTTAAAGTTGACGGTACCGCGCGCGCCGGACGAGCGCCCAGCAATGCCCCAGTTCTGCACGAACGTGCCGCTCGCTAGAGCGGAATAGTCGAGGCGAAGCGACGTGTTGAAGACCGGATCGTTGGGCAGGCGCGTGCCCGTATCGAGATCTTGCGCCCGGTAAAGATCGGTGATCGTCAGCGAACTTGTAATGCCACGGACGGGTTTGGTCGCGGCAGTAAACGTCAATCCTTGGATGAACGCATGGTCGACGTTGCATGCTTCGTACGTCATGCTTGCCGGCGCTGGAATGCACGAAGTGCCGAACGCAGCGACCGGCGTTGCTTCGATCAGATTGCGGGTGCGGTTGTGAAACCAGCCCAAAGATACACCGCCGGCGAGCGATGAATCGCTCAGCGTGAGGTCGGCCACTTGCGCGCGTTCGGGTTTGAGCGACGGATTGCCGTAGAACGGAAAGAAGAGCTCCGTCGCATTCGGTGCGCGAAATGCGGTCGCTGCATTGCCTTTCAGTTCGACGCCTGTCCCCGCATGCCACACGAAGCCGGCGGACGGAGAAAATTCTCCGCCGATCGTGCCGTCGCGCTCACCGCGCAAGCCCGCGTACACGCTTCCCCAAGCCGTCTCGTAGTGTTCTTCAGCATAGGCGGCGGTTTGCGAGAGCGGCGACGTCACGATATCGCCGAAGCCATCGTCGCTGCGCACGACGCCGCGCGAAAGGTCCGCACCATAGACGAGCTGATTGTTTGCGCCGCGAACGACGTTGCGAAGCGCAAGCATAACGCGCGAATCGGTACTAAGCGCAATGGAGGGTTGAAAACACGATAGATCCGTTGCCGTATCGCAGAAAAACGCGATGTGCTGAAGCGTGCCGCCCGCCTGTAGCGTTGCAATTGCCTGCGCACTGCGATGCGTGAGCGTGAGGTTAGCGTCCTCGTTCTCGTCGTTTTCCTGTGCGCTCGGCGTCAGAAACTCGATGGGGCCCGGCGCACCCAAATGATCCGATTCGATACTTGCGCGCAATGCAACATCGAATGAACCGAATGTATGCGCGAGGTTCGCATGCACGTCGGTGCTGCGGTAGGACGTAAAGTCGCGCGTTGTTCCGTTGGGCAGCGGGTAGTTGTTGTCGGCAACGATGCGATCGTACTGCACCCAGGGTGTGGAGACTTGAATTTCTTGATCGCCGAAACTTCCCGCGCGCAGCACGAGCTCCGGGCGCGCATGGCGATGCGTGATGATATTGACGATGCCGCCGATGGCGCCGGATCCATAGAGCGTCGATCCGCCGCCTTCAACGATTTCGATACGATCGACGCCGGCCGTCGACAAATTTCCGATAGCAACCGAATTCGAAAACGAACCCGGTGCGGGCAAACCGTCGATCAAAAACAGTGTTTGTGCCGAACTGCTGCCGCGAAGCGTAAAGTTGGCCCCGGCGCCGATGGCGCCGAGCGGGGAGATCACGAGCGCCGGAACGTCCGTGAGCGCTTGTGCGACGGTTCGATAACCGTTCCGCTCGATATCAGCGCGGTCGATGACGTAAATGGTGCGCGCGGTGTTGCGGACCGTTGTGTCGTAGCGCGTGCCTGTTGTTACGTGCGCAATTTCAGGCGGCTGCGAAGCGGACGGACTGGGCGAGGGCGAGGGCGCGAGTGCAAGCGTGCTGCAAAGCGCGCACGCGGATAAGAAAAACACGGACAAACCTTTCCTTGACGCGAGGAGTACGAGCGCTGCAAAGGTTTCCTGACTTGCGGATCGTGGCCGTTTGCCCGTGCCTTCCCCGTGCGATTTGCACGAGTGGCTGTTCGGGCGGCTCCCCGCCTACAGTGGCGCGACCGTGCCGGCATTGGACCGGCTTCCCTCGCGCAGCGCGAAAGCAGGCATTTCACAAACGCAGGCGTGCGCTCCTGTTTGCCGGAATCGCCCGCACGTGAAGCGTTTCTTTTGTACGCTATTGGCACTATCGTTGATCGGTGCGGCACCGATGCCGCGCATCGTCACGCTCATGCCGTCATTCGCGGAAGACGTTTGCGCGATTGGCGCGGCTGCGCAGCTCGCGGGCGTTTCGGCATACAGCAACGACGTTCCATGCGCAAGAGGTCTGCCGGAAGTCAACAATTTTTCTTCGCTCAACGCCGAGCGCATTGTGCAGTTGCATCCTGACGTGGTGATCGCGCTACGCTCGCAACGCGGGATGGCCGCGCCGCTCGAGCGCGCCCACGTGCGTGTTGTCTACCTGAGCGACGATTCGTACGACGACATTTTTACGGGCATCGCGGCAATCGGCACGCTGAGCCGGCACGAGCAACAGGCGCGCGGTTTGATTGCATCGTTGCGCGCGCAAACCAAAGCGTTGCAAGCCAAAGCGCATTACCGCCGCACGCCGCGCGTGCTCTTTGTGGAGCAGGCGCTGCCGCTGTGGACGATTGGGCCGCGCTCGTTCATCACGACGCTCATCGAACTGGCCGGCGGCCGCATTGTGACGAACGATCTCCGCCAAGCGTATGCGCAGTACTCCGATGAAGCCGTGCTGCGCAGCGATCCCGATGCCATCGTTGCGACCGCAGATTCGCATCTCGATGAGGTGCTGAACCGTGAGCCGTGGCGTTCGCTGCGCGCAGTACGCGAGCACCACGTCTTTATCATCCCCGATTCCAATTTGCTTGCGCGTCCGGGACCACGGTATGTGCGGGGAATCCAGTGGCTGATCGCGCGCTTCTCGTCGCTGTAGATACCGGCGATCGGCGCCGGCCTCTCGAGCCCGAACTGCTCGAACTCCAGGCGCTTGCGCAAGCCTCCGGTGTCGAGATCGTGGAGACGATCGTGCAACGGCGCGACGCAATCGATCCGGCGACGCTGGTCGGTAGCGGCAAGATGCACGAGATCGCCGCGCGTATTGACGATCTCGACTGCACGCTGATGCTGGTACTGAACGACTTGCGCCCACGTCAACGCAAGAATCTCGAGAAAGTCATCCAGGTGCCGATTATCGATCGCACCATGCTCATTCTCGATGTCTTTGCGCGTCACGCGCGAAGCCGTGAAGGCAATTTGCAAGTCGAGCTTGCGCAGCTGCGTTACCGGCAATCGAATCTGATCGGCGCGGGCGCAGATCTTTCACGCTTGGGGGGCGGTATCGGCACGCGCGGTCCCGGCGAAACGAAACTTGAAGTCGATCGGCGGCGCATCGCACAGCGAATTGCCGTGCTGGGCCGGCAATTGGAAACGGTGCGCAGGCAGCGCGCAACGCGCCGCGCAGCCCGGGATGCCGAACCGCTTATCGCACTCGTGGGATACACGAACGTCGGCAAATCTTCGTTGCTCAATCGCCTGGCGCGTTCCGATGCGCTTGTTGCCGACCAACCGTTCGCCACCTTGGACCCAACGGTGCGCCGCGCATGGCTTGCAGGCGCAACGTATGCGCGCATCGTCGACACCGTCGGCTTCATCACCGACTTGCCCAAAGACTTGGTCAACGCGTTTCGCGCGACGCTCGAGGAACTTCAGGAAGCGGATTTGCTCGTGCAAGTGAACGACGCGGCGAATCCCGACTGGCCGCGACAAATGGAAGCAGTGCAGGCAACGCTGCACGCCTTGCACCTCGATGCGAAGCCCCGCCTGGTCGTCTTCAATAAATGCGATGCCGCTTCGGAGACGCCCGGCCGCAACGGCGCGCTCTGCGTCAGCGCGCGAACAGGCATGGGCATCGAGCAATTGCGGGAGGCGCTGGCTTCGGCGGTAGCGCATTTGTAGCGCGCCGGTGATTTATCGAGTTCTCGTCTTTCTGTTGGCTGCGTTTACGCTAGCCGCTTGCGCGCAGCATTCACCCGACGATGCCTTCGTCGCGTCGGCAAACAAGCTGCGTCCGTCGGTCGTACTACTCACGATGGATGTGCCGGGCGAACAAAAAAATAATCCGGACAACGAGTACGCAACCGGCACCGTTGTCGCCAGCGGCCGATGGGGCAGCGATATTCTCACTGTCGAGCACGCGCTCGAACACGCGTGGAACATACGCGTGACGATCGCCAACAAAGACAAAACGCCTGGCCGAATTCTCAAGAAGAACGCCGATCTCGATGTTGCGTTAGTTCGTATTTCGCGCGGTTATCTAGCGGTCAGTGAACTCGGCCACAGCGCGGACGCAGAGCCGGGGCGTTCGATCGGATTACTCGGCTATCCGATTCCCGATCAATTCGACGATGAAGGTTTGGGCCTGGCGACCTCACTGAACGCAGGCCGCATTTCCTCTCTGCGCGATCACGCACTCGAAGTGACGATGCCGATTGTCCCCGGCGAGAGCGGCAGCCCGGTGTTTTTAGCCGACACCGGCGAAATCGTCGGCATCGCCGAATCGCGCTTCGATCAAGAACGCTCTATCGGCTTTGCGTTACCGATCGATGACGCACGCAAATTCCTGCGTGGCGCCGATAGCGCGCACGGACTCTAGCGCCGCTCCCCAGCGAGGCTTTCAGAGCCAGACCACATCCGGGGCGGGCGATGAAGTATCGATTGTTCGGAATGTTGCTTGGCGTGTGTATTATCGCCGCGTGTGGCTCACTGTCGAGCAGCGACGACACCAGTGCCCGTTCTGCAAGAGCGACGTGTCCGCCGCCCCCTTTGACGCCGACGCCGGATCCGGCGTGGTTGGCGTATCCGCCAAGCGGCTCGACATCTGTTCCGGTGTCGATCGGTGAACTCATTGAAGAAGGCTCGAGCTCGATTATCATTTCCGCAAACGGCTCGAACGTGCCGGCGGGTACGCCAACTGTCGCGCCGTCGCCGTTCCCCACACCGTTTGCTACGGCACCGCCGGGCTACTCGTACTTCGGCCCATATATGGCTGTACCGTTGCCAACGCTCTCACCAAACACGACGTATAAAGTCGCCGATCAATATACCGGTTGGGACAACAATCCGCCGCAGTGTTCGACGACGGTCACGCAAGACGTGGGAACGTTCACCACGGCACATTGATTCTAGTGCGGCGCCCGCAGCAGCGATCGATCGCCGACCCATTGCACCGGCGGAATTTCGAGCCAGCGCGCTAATGCATTCAGGTGCGGACCGTAGCGGTTACGCAAATCGGAAAAGGCGTTCCACGCTTCCGCGGGATCGCGCGTGCGGTATCCCGCGTGCTGCAAGCGCTCGACGGCCGTCATAAATTCTGCGCGCTCGACGCCTGGACCGCAATCTTCAAGGTTTTCCATAAAGGCGAAGTAATGCGAAAAATCCCTCGCAAGATGGCGGCCGAGCTCAAAGAGTAAGCGCGCTTGTCCGACGGTTTCCCCGTCGACGTCGGCCGGCGCAACCGTCGTAACGATCAGCGCCGCAGCATCCATCAACGATCCGAGCGTACCAACCCATGACTGATAGTCATGACTGGAGCGAAAGTAGATCAGCGCCGGATATGCAAGATGTGTTTCCATGACAAGCGCCGTCCATTTTTGCGCTTCGCGAAACAGCGGTGCAAGATCGCTGTGCAAATTGATGTAGCCGTGCACCTCCAGCAGCCCTGCGCCGCTGGGCGGCGTGCCGGCTCGGGCGCTCACCGTGACGACAAACTGTTCGCGCGTCTGGAACGCTCCGAAAATCGAAAACAGAAACGAGATCACGACTGCGACAACGCCGAGGCCGGTTGCCGCGCAACAAATAGAAAGAATGCGTGCGGTCATCGTCACCGGAACGATGTCGCCGTAGCCAATCGTTAAAAGCGACGCGCCTGCGTAATAGATCGTATCGCCGAAGTGTAAATGGGCCGGATGCAATTGATCGCGCAATGCGTAAAAAATCAATCCCCAACCCAGCAGCAGCGTGACCACCCACGTCACAAGCAGAAAGACGAGATAAAACGGTGCGTACGATCCGAAAAAATCTTCGCGCGCGTCAGCGTCGGCGAACACGCGGTTTGCGATCCGCGGCCACAGATACCACGCCGTCCGCGCCACGTAGCGGCTGATGCGCAGTGTCGTCGTAATGGCACGCGGAACGATGACGGATTGAAAGACGTCGCGCAGTGCGGCGACGAGAAGAAAAATGCCGCCCAAAAGGGCGGCGATGCTTACGAGCGTGGCGTCATTGCCGGAACCGGCGTTTCGGCACCGGGCGTCGGCGTCGGCGTGGGCGGCGGCGGTAAGGTTGGGCCGCCGGTGAGCGGGACGATGCGCAAGTAACCGACGTTGGCGGCTTGGCCTTCGCGCACGCGCGCGCGAATCGTGTTCACGGCGAAACCGGCGACGTTAGCCGTCACGTCTTGGTTACCGATCGGAATGTTCTTCAGCGTAAATCCGCCGGACGGATCCGTGTACGTGGTATAGAGCGAGCCAACCGAAACCAGCACGCCGCCGACCGGGCGGTTCGTCGTTGCATCCAAGACGCGTCCGACGATCGTGCCGTATTGCGTCACGCCGCCCGCATTCGGATTGCTACAGCCGCCGCCGTTCGCACCCAAACTTAAGAGCAGCACCGCACCGAGTATCCAAATTTTGCGCATCATCGTACGAAACGGAGATTAGGCGCCCCTCGTTACCGCCCTTCAGCGGGAAGCCGGGCGGGCGCTTTGCGCTCCAAGGGGTTGGGCGACGCATGTGAGTAAACTGCGCTGCGATGACCCCCTACGCTCCTGTCGCCTTGTTTGTCG
>CAZERJ010000095.1:0-11481 GCA_964514445.1 uncultured bacterium
ATGAGGGCGTTCGCCTTTTCGGGCGAAAAGAGTTTCATGACCGTTCAACGCTCCGAGAGGTTGGTATTCGTCACAGGTCTCTCCGGTGCCGGCAAGAGTCAGGCCATGAAGACGCTGGAGGACCTCGGGTTTTATTGCATAGATAACCTTCCTCCGAAGTTGGTTTTGCAAACCCTCGTGCTCCTGCGCGATGCGAAAGTTCGCGAGATTGCCATCGCGCTGGACGTACGCAGCGGCGGTGCGCTCGGCGAAGCCGTTCCGCTGCTCGCCGGCCTGTCGACAGAAACCAAAGCGCCTTTCATTTTGTTCCTGGACGCGCGTGACGACGTGCTCGTGCGACGGTATAGCGAAACGCGCCGTCGCCATCCGTTCATGTCCGCAGGCTCGCTACGCGACGCGATAGCGGTTGAACGCACAACGCTTGGGCCGCTGCGCGCTCTGGCCTCGCAAGTGATCGACACAACCTCGCTTACGCAATCGGCACTCAAAGAGCGGATCGCCGGTTCTTACGACTCCTCACGAAGCGACCGCCACCTTGCCGTGACGGTCGTCGCCTTTGGATTCAAGTACGGTCTGCCGCTGGATCTCGACATGCTGTTCGACGTGCGCTTCTTACAGAATCCGAATTATGTCGATACCTTGCGTCCGCTTACGGGCGCCGACGCCGCGGTTGCTGAATACATCGAAACCGATCCGGCAACGCAGCCGTTTCTGGATCGTTTGTTCGAGATGATGGATTTTCTGATGCCGCGTTTTCTGACCGAAGGCAAATCACAAGTCACGATCGGCATCGGCTGTACCGGTGGCCGTCACCGCTCGGTCTACATCGCCCGGCGCTTGTGCATGCACCTCGAGGAAGACGCTGCTATCGAGCTCTTTCTCGACACGCGGGACGCAACGCGATGATCAAACGCCTTCCACCGTTTTTGCGATGGGCAGTACCGGGACTCGGCGTCAAACGCTGGCTCGCATTTGTGATTGCCGGTATTTTGCTCTTCGTCAACGGTTTGGATCGCTACTTAGTCGCCGTTGGATACAACGTGCACGCCAACGAAGCCGTCGACATTTTCGTGCACGATTATTTCGCGCCGGAGTGGCTCAAGTGGCTGTTCATGGGCCTGGGCATCGCGATGATTTTCATCGGCATCCGGCAGTGGCTGCTGGCGATCTTGCGCGCAAGCGAAGCCGGACACGGCAGCAGCATTCTCGACACGCTGTATTCGATGCGTCTGCGCAACGGATACAAGATCGTCGCCATCGGCGGCGGCACCGGTCTTTCAACGCTGCTGCGCGGTCTCAAACACGTTACGACGAATCTCACCGCCGTTGTAACGGTAAGCGATGACGGCGGGAGTTCGGGGCGGCTGCAACGCGAACTGGGCGTGCTACCGCCGGGCGATGTGCGAAACTGTTTGGTTGCACTCGCCGACGACGAAGCGATGGTTACCGATCTCTTCCGTTACCGCTTTAACGAAGGCGAAGGGCTCACGGGCCATTCGTTCGGCAATCTCTTCCTTGCCGCGATGACCGGCATCACCGGCAACTTCGATCGTGCCATTAAAGAATCGAGCCGCGTGCTCAACATCAAAGGGCGCGTGCTCCCGGCAACGCTCGGCGTCGTTCGTCTCTGCGCGCGTCTTGCTGACGGCAGCGTCGTTGAAGGTGAGACGAATATCTCGACATCCAAACAGCCCATTAAACAAGTGTTTTTCGATCCGCCGTACGCTGCGCCGCTCGGCGAAGTGATTACGGCGATCCGCGAAGCCGACGCTATCGTGCTCGGTCCCGGCAGCTTGTACACGTCGGTGCTTCCCAACTTCTTGGTCGACCGCATCTCGCGCGAAGTCGCCGCGTCGTCCGCGCTAAAAATGTACATCTGCAATGTGATGACCCAGCCGGGCGAAACCGACGACATGACGGCCGCGGATCACGTCGAGCAGCTTTTGAACAACGCCGGTGCGCGCGTGTGCGATTACGTGATCGTCAATGACGAACCGCCATCGAAACTGCTCGAGGCGTACGCGGTTGAAGGTCAGCTGCCGGTCAAGCCCGACATCGAACGCATCAGAGCGATGGGAATCACACCGGTGGTTTCACAGATGATCAGCGAAACCGCGACGGTGCGTCACGATCCGGCCAAACTCGCGCAAGCGGTGATCGAAGTGCTCGACAACAGCGTAAAACGCCGCGCCGCCTACATGCGCCCGAAGAACAGCGCTACGTCGAAAGCGTTATCGTCAGCGTAAGAGGCTTATCGGGCAGCAGGTGCGCCGACTGCGTTGCAGTTGGGCGGTACGCGCTATTTGCCGGCGGCGTTACGACATAATCGACTTCACCGACCGGAACTTTCGCAAACGTAAACTTTCCGTTCGCATCGGTGACGGCCGTCAGCACCGTGTCCACAGTGACGGTCGCTCCGGCGATGGGGCTGTTCGTCGCGGCGTCCACGACGGTGCCGGAAACGGCTTGATACGTTCCGCCGGGCGGTAACGAATCATCGCAACCCGCGAGCGCGGCAAAGCAAAGAACGAATGCGGCGATCAGTCGTGCGCGTGTCATGCGGCCCTCCAGTTCTACTTTTATCTTACCCGCCCCGGGCAATGTGACCAAGCTGCGCGCTCCAAAGGGCCGTGACCCGAAGGCGCTGAACGGCGAATATATGACAACAACGGCGGGCGATCCGCGCACGGGCATGCACTATTACAACGACGCTCTGGACGCGGTGGGGCACACGCCGCTTATCCGGATGAACAAAATCACAGGCAGTGCGGCGTGTCTAGTGCTCGCGAAGGTTGAGTACACGAACCCCGGCGGCAGCGTAAAAGATCGCCCGGCCGTCCACATGCTCAATGAAGCCGAGCGCGCCGGCCTGCTCAAACCCGGCGGCACGATCGTCGAGCCCACCAGCGGAAATACCGGCTCCGGTTTGGCGATGGCGGCTGCGATTCGCGGCTACCGCTGCATTTTGGTCATGCCGGACAAAATGTCCAAAGAGAAAGTCGACTTGCTGCGCGCATACGGTGCAGAAGTGGTCGTCACGCCGACGAACGTGCCGAACGATTCGCCCGAATCATATTACGGCGTTGCAAACCGCCTGGCCTCAGAAATTCCCGGCGCTTTTCAACCGAATCAATTTCACAATCATCACAACCCCGAAGCGCATTACCTCACGACGGGACCCGAAATTTGGGAGCAGACCGCCGGACGCATTACGCACTTCGTCGCGGGCATCGGCACCGGCGGAACGATCTCCGGCACCGCACGCTATCTCAAAGAACAAAATCCGAAAATTCACGTTGTCGGCGCAGATCCTGAAGGTTCGATTTACTCCGGCGATACGCCGAAGTCGTACGCCGTTGAAGGCATCGGCATGTCGTACTTGCCGGAAACCGTCGATCTGAAAGTGATCGACGAGATGGTGCGCGTCTCCGATCGCGAGTCGTTCCTGATGGCGCGCCGCATCACGCGCGAAGAAGGCTTGCTGGTCGGCGGGTCGGCAGGCACCGCTGCCGTCGCCGCGGTGAAACTCGCGCAAACGCTGCCGCCGGATGCGGTGCTCGTTACACTGTTCCCGGACTCCGGACGCGGTTACATGTCGAAGATCTTCAACGATGAGTGGATGATCGCCAACGGTTTTCTTTCCGAAGGAAAACGCCGTGCAACGGTTGGCGACGTGCTGCGGAGCAAACGTCCGCTGCCGCCGCTCATTACCGTCAAGGATACGGACGTCGTCAAAGAAGCGCTCGACTTGCTGCGCCAATACGAGATTTCGCAGATCCCCGTGATGCGCGGACACGAGCAGATCGGCAGCATCAACGATGTCGCGGTGATGCAATCAGTGTTCGATCAATCCGACATCATCCACAAACCGGTGAGCGAAGTGATGGGTCGTCCGTTCCCGGTGCTCGATCAAAGTGAAGAGATCGAACGCGCGTATAAACTGCTTACGCTGGCGAATCCGGCCGTCGTCGTGACGGACGAAGACGAGCCCATCGGCGTGCTCACGCGGCAAGACATCATCACGTATCTCTCGAGCGCGAGCGAACAACCGAAAAACCCGTAATGGTTGCCGTCCTTCTCGCGGCACTGCAAATTGTGTGGACCGGTCCAGGGCATCCGGCCGGATCGCACAGCGGCGTGCCAGCCATTATTGCACGCGCCATTGCCGGGCGCGGACCAGCCGAGCCGCGCGAGCTGCGTCTGGTCGACGGCGCCACTCCGGTTTGGGCGCATTGGCAAGTCGCGCCGGAAGACGGCGTCGTCTTTTCCAATGAACTTGCGCCGCGCTATTACGCGGGAACGCCCGGAACCTACGTCTCGCCTGCGGACTATCGCGGCCCGGTGACACTTCATGCAGGGTATCAAGGGCGCGACTACACGTTGCCCGGCTTCGTGTATGATAGCATCGCCGTCGGCTGCTTCATGAATTTCTACAACGGGCTGCGATTCGATGACGACGGCGCTGCGCACGCGTCGGGCACGCCGTACGAGAGTGACATCTTCTTCAGCGGCGCGGCGCACGTGCCGGGGCGCACGCCGTGGTATGGCTGCACCGGACCGTTTACCTCACCGAATCGCACGTTCGTGCTGCACGTGCCGTATGGCGGCCGTCTGCTACGCCCGCAAGACGGCGCATATTTCGGCTACGTGCGCGCATCGGATTGGCGCGATGAGTTCACCATCGCGCCGGCCGTGCATCCGGGCGATATTCTGATTTTTCGCACTCGCAGCGGCCGCATCGTCAAAATGACGGCCGACGACATTGCGCTCATGCCGGGGCCCGATGCCTTTGGCGGCGCGTACCTTGTGTCACTAAACGGCGAGTTTGCGGATTATGCGTATTACACGCGGCATCCGTATCAGCCGCATGCCGTTTTCGGACCACACCATCAGTAAGTAAGGACATCATGAAGTTCAGTACCGCCGCCATTCACGCGGGTCAGGGCGCCGATCCGGCGACCGGTGCCACCATCGTTCCGATCTATCAAACCTCGACCTACACGCAAGACGCTGTCGGCGCGCATAAGGGTTACGATTACAGTCGCACGGTGAATCCAACGCGCGCGGCACTCGAGACGCAGATTGCAGCGCTGGAAGGCGCCGATTTCGGATGCGCGTTTGCCAGCGGGATGGCGGCAACGACCGCGCTCATGTATGCGCTCTCGCCCGGCGATCACGTCGTGGCAACGGACGATATGTATGGTGGAACGTACCGCCTGTTCGCGCGCGTGCTGGAACGCTATGGTTTGGAATTCACGTACGTCGATATGGCCGACATGGCGGCGGTGCGTGCGGCGATCCGTCCAAACACGAAGATGTTTTGGCTCGAAACGCCGACGAATCCGCTGCTTAAACTGATCGACATCGCGGGCGTTGCGGCACTCAAGCCCTCGGGTGCGATCGTCGTCGTCGACAACACGTTTGCCTCACCGTATTTTCAGCAGCCGCTCAGACTGCGCGCAGACGTCGTGATTCACTCGACGACGAAATATATCGGCGGACACAGCGACGTGGTCGGCGGTGCTGCGCTCACGAGCAACAAAGCGTTGTACGACCTGCTGAAATTCCATCAGAACGCCGCGGGCGGTGTTCCGGGACCGCACGACGCTTGGCTTACAATGCGCGGTGCAAAAACGCTCGCGGTTCGCATGCAGCGGCATGCGGAGAACGCGCAAGTCATCGCAGAATTTCTTGCCTCGCACGAGGAGATCGACCGCGTGTATTACCCCGGTCTGCCTTCGCATCCGCAGTACGAACTGGCGCGCAGGCAGATGAGCGGATTCGGCGGCATGCTGTCATTCACACTGCGCGGACCAGAGCAGCGCGCGATTGACTTCGCCAACCGCATGAAGTATTTCAGCCTCGCTGAAAGTTTGGGCGGCGTCGAATCACTGATCTGCCACCCCGCGCGCATGACGCACGGATCGATTCCCAAAGAGGAACGCGACCGGCGCGGCGTCACGGATGGGTTACTGCGTTTATCGGTCGGGATTGAGGATATCGACGATCTGCTCGACGATATTCGCGGTGCGCTCGAGAGCCTTAGTAACGATACCGCGGGTACGCTGTCGCGCTGAGATTCGCCATATCGGCGCGCGCCTTACGCGTGTCGATAGAGCCTAACCGTGCTACTTCCTCGACAATAACACCGCGAACGCCGTCTGCCCAAAGCATGCGGTACATCGTCATCTGATCGAAGCCGGTGCCGATGGTGACTTCTTCGAAGACCGCCGGCATGCCGTTCGCAAGCTTCGTATCGGTACGTTTGATGAAAACGCCGTCGGTGCTGCCGCGCAAATCGTTGTCGGCGTTGGTTGCAAACGCTGCGGCGCTGGGAATCTCGAAGTTGTCCATCGTGATCGTGATCGAGACGGCATTCTGCTTGCCCGGATTCTTCATGAAAGCCGCGACGACGGATTTCTGTTCGAACTTGGCCGGATCGTGAGGCGGTACGGGAACCTTTTGAAAATCAGACGGCGCCACAAACGACATCGCCGGATCGCTAAAACTCGTGTCGGCGGAGGCGGCGGCTTCGGCGGGTGCGGCAAAAGCGGTAGAGGGCGCCAGCACGCCTACCAAGGCGAGTGCGAGAGCGGAAAGGCGAGAACGTAGCGTCATTTACTCTCTGTCTAGAATGCCGGCAAGCGCCGGCAGCGATACTTCGTAGCGGTAACCGACATTTCGATGGTCGTCGTCGAATTCTTCGTGACGTACCTCCAGGCCCATGTCGCGCATGCGGCCGGTCACCACGCGGGCGCCGATGTCGAGCGCATACTCGTCGCGGCGGCCGCAGTCCAAGTAACGCAAGCGCAGGCGCGTCAGTTCCGCTTTCTTCTGCAAACACATGACCGCCGGATCGAAAGACAGCCAGCGGGCAAAGACGTCTTCACGCAGCTCGCCTGTTTTCGTATCGAACGGCAAGTCGAGATCGAATGCATTCGCACTGCGTGGCGAGTAGGCCGCCGTGTAGCCGAGCATTTCCATCGTAGCGTATTCGTGCTGCGGGCGTTTGTTCGAGCTTTCGAAATGCTCGACAAAGCGCGCGACGTCACCGTTCCAACGTTCCAGCGTTCGCTGCGTATCCACGAACGCGCGCGGATGTGCGTATTGGAAATACGAATCGCCGCTGTGCGATGCGAACGCCGCGAACACGCCCGGATGAACCATACATAGGTACATGGCGCCGAAACCGCCCGACGACTTTCCGAGCACTGCACGTCCTTCTTCTTTCGCCACCGTGCAATACGAACGATCCATGTGCCCGATGACGTCGCGCACGGTGTACGTTGCGTAGTTGCCGTTATGAATCGAATCCACGTATTGCGAACCGCCCAATCTCGTAAAGCCGTCCACGATCGCTAAGATCGCGGGCGGCATGCGCTGCTCGGCGATGAGGCGATCCATCCACTGTACGACGTTGGTTTCCCACGGCCGCGATGAAATGAGCGCCGCAACGTCACCCGTATAGCCATGTAAACAGTAGAGCACCGGATACGCGCGCGAGCCTTGCGCGTCGTAACCCGGCGGCGTGTAGACCGCCAACGCCCGTTCCGCGGGATCGCCCAGCGCATTGCCCGCAAGCGCGTCGCTGTGCACGAAATCAATCGTCAGTTCACCGCGAAGGCCGAGCAGGCGCGAGAGCGGCGACGTCATCGTCTTCATACAGCGGCCGTTCGCCGCCAGGGCCGCCAACTGCTACCACGAACCCGCGCGTAATGATACGCGGTATTACGCTGCGAGGCGCCATTGCGCTCAACATGATCACGATGATCGGCATAGGCCCGCTGATCACGATCCCGTTGGTGCTTCAGCACCTGGCCGGAACGGCGGCGTTGGCCGGGTGGATCCTGGGCGCATTCATCGCGCTATGCGATGGACTTGTGTGGGCCGAACTCGGTTCGCAGTATCCGGGCTCCGGCGGAACGTACGAGTACGTACGCGACATTTTCGGCGAACGTTCGTGGGGACGGCTGTTCGCGTTTTTGTTCAATTGGCAGTACGTGTTGTATATTTCGCTCATTATAGCCAGCGGCTACATCGGCTTTTCCTCCTACGCCGGTTACTTATATCCGGCGATTGGCACGAGTTACGCGCTGCACGTCAGCGTGGCGCTCGCGGTTGGTGTAGTGACACTAGCACTTGTGTACCGGCGTATTACGCAGGCATCCGCATTCGGTGTCGTGCTTGCGGTGTTCGCGACGCTCACGCTGATCGTCGTTGGTATTGCCGGCTTTTCGCAAGGAGAGGTGCACCGTGCGTTGAGCAACACCGGCGTATCGCCTTTGCACGAAACGTTTCTCGCGGGCCTCGGTGGAGCGCTCTACATCACGCTGTACGATTATGCCGGCTACTCGCAGATCGCGCTGCTGGGCGAAGAGTGTCAACAGCCGCACCGCGTGTTGCCACTTTCCATCGTCGCCTCGATCTTCATCGTGCTAGCGCTATATTTGTTTTTGCAAGTCGGCGTGCTGAGCGGTATTCCTTGGCAGAGTCTTTTTGAAGCGCACGGCCAGCCGGCGCCGGACGCGCAGTATGTCGGGTCAACGGTTGTTGCGCAGTCCTGGGGTCACGGTGCGGCCGTCGCCGTGACACTGCTTGTCCTCATTACCGCATTTGCTTCGCTGTACGGCAATCTTATTGGTGCGGCGCGCGTGCCGTACGCCGCGGCCCGTGACAACGCATTTCTGCCGGTGTTTGCGCGGCTCCATCCGCGCGGACAGTTTCCCTACGTGGCGCTGCTCGGTATCGGTGTGATTTCGCTCGCAGCGTGTTTCTTTACCCTTGACACGGTCATTGCAGCGCTCACGGCAGCGGCAGTTCTTGGCGGCAGCATTCCGCAGATCGTTGCTCTCGGCGTAATGCGCGCGCGCGGCGTACGTGCGCCTTTCCGCATGTGGCTGTTTCCACTGCCGGCTGTCATTGCTGCGGTAGGATGGATCTTCGCATTTTATAGCACGGGCCCGAACGCGATGCTGTTCGGCACACTGTGGCTGCTGGCGGGAGTGCTCGTCTATGTGCTGCTAGCGCGCGCTCAGCGCGTTTGGCCGTTTGTGGCTACGGCTGCATTCGCATGTCTCGTCTTCGTGGCGCCCGCGCACGCTGCTACATCGAATGCGACGGCGGGACACAAGCCGGCATTTGTTTACGGGGCCGCATTCTTTTACGAACGCATGCCTCGCAACCAATGGTTGCCCGCGCTCAAAGCGTATCACTCGCTCGGAATCAACACGATTGACCTGTATGTCATGTGGAATTGGCACGAACTGAGCGACGGCAATTTCGATTTTACCGGCCGCACAAATCCCCGACGCGATTTGCGCGCTTTGTTGCGAATGATTCACGACGAAGGGTACGGTCTGATCCTGCGGCCCGGACCGGTGATTCGCAACGAGTGGCGCAACGGCGGCTACCCGGCATGGCTGCTGGAGCGCCCCGAATACAACATGCCAATGCACGACATTCTCGAGGGGCGTTATCCCGCGACGGCAACGTATCAGAATGCACACTCCGATGCCGCAGCCGCCGAATGGCTAAACAATGCCACGCACCTGCGCTATGCAAAGCGCTGGCTGCAACACGTGTATGCGCAAGCGAAGCGGTATCGCGATGATATCGTTTCTATCGCCCTGGACGACGATCAGGGCGCGTACATCGACAACGACACATGGCCCGGCACGCATTTTCATCAGTACGTCGATTGGCTACGAGACATAGCGAACACCGCGATGCCTGGCGTTCCCGTATTCATCAACACGTACCAAATGAAAGTCACCGCGTCCACGCCGGTATGGGCGTGGGGCAACTGGTATCAGAGCGACGCGTATAGCATCGGCGAACACGACCGCGCGCAAATCGAATTTTCAACCGGGCTGCTGCAAATGCAATCGCCGGCGCAGCCTATCATGATCAGCGAATTTCAAGCCGGGTGGTTACAGGGCGCCGATGAATCGCGGCCAAGGCGCGCGGACCCGTCGAACACCGAGCTCGCGCTGCATTCGTTCTTGCAAATGGGCGCGCACGGCCTCGTCAATTTTCCGGTGCAAGACACGTGGAACCCATCGGGATGGGAAGCACCATGGGCAAACGCACTTTACGCCTGGGATGCCGCCTACTCGACGACGCTCGCGCCCGCCCAACGCTGGGCGCCGACTGCCCGCTTCGGTTACCTCATCCGGCAGTATGGAGCGGCTCTGGCAAAAACGCATCCCGTGGCAGACGCGGCCGTCGCGTATATGACAAGCGCTTACGATCCGTCGCATCTAAGCAGCGCCGATGTCGCTGCGATTGCCGCCGCGACGGTGTCGGCGCAAGAAGGCTGCCGCGCGGTACGCATAACGTGCGCACTAGTCGATTTGCGCTACGATGACGCTTCGCGGTTGTCGCTTTACCCCGCCATCGTCGTGCCGACATCGGGCGTGAAAGCGCAGATGGTGGCGAGCGTGCAGCGCGCGCTGGCGCAGTACCGGCGCGCGGGCGGACGCGTCGTTTCCTCACCCGGTGAAGCGCACATTGCACATCCGGCAGCCGGTGGAATTCCAAACGCGGTACTATTGATCTCCGGCGATCGGAAGTACGCATTTCTCGATATCGTCAACTACGATACCACCGCAATAACGACACAGCTTGCGGGCGTACACTCCGGACGTTTCTCAGCGTTTGTGCCGCCCACCACGGTGGCGCCGCGCAGCGGTGTGCTGCTCGCCCTCGGCATTACGCGCAAGCCTACTGCAGTATCGCCATCCTCGAGCGCGTGGGGAAACGACCTCAACATTCGCAACAGCGACGGCTTTCCGCATCAGATCATGCGAACAGGTAACCGTATTGCGGAACTTTCGGCATGTGCCGGTGCGCGTATTTTTACGCCGCCCTTTACGAGCATCGGTGGCGCGCGCGACGCGTGGACGCCTTCGCTGCCAGCGAGTTCGCGCGATTACATCGCGAAGTACACGCACCCGATTGTAACCGGTACGTTTAACCGCTGTTACGCCGCCTCACGCGTAGGTGCAAGCACCGGCACGTACGCATACACCGCTTCGGATGCGCCCGGCGGTCCAGCGTCGTTCTCCAAGACGGTTACGCTTAATGCGAACGAGCTCGACACGGTAACACGCGCGACATTTGCCTCTGCGCGCGAGCGCGCAGTACAGATCTCATCGCTCGCCCGGCGCAACCACGCCAGCGTTGTGAACGAGCGCAGCGGATGCATGATGTACGATCCGGTAGTTCACAACGCACTATTTGTGACGTGGTCCGGCGCAATGGCATCGGCGGTTGAACAGCACGAATTCGACGCATTGCTGACCCTCACGTATGCGCAAGGCACAGAGCTTCGTGTGCGCTACGGCTCGGCACGCGCAAGGGATGCGGATTCCGCGCAGAGCGCTTACGACGCATTCGCCCGCTAGAGGCTACGCCTCGGACGGTCGCGAAACGGGCGAGGCCGTGGTGCCGGGGAAATGGCGGAACGGTAGACGCAGCCGC
>CAZERJ010000096.1:0-11264 GCA_964514445.1 uncultured bacterium
AGCCGTGGCTCGCGCCGCCGCCGCTGAAGTTGTGGCGCTTGATACCGCCGGAGAAGCCGTGGCCTTTCGAGATGCCGACGACGTCCACGCGATCGCCCGGTGCGAACTCGGCGACCGTGATGGTCTGGCCGGCTTCGACGCCGTCGATGTCGTCGCGGAACTCGCGCACATGGCGCTTGGGCTCCGCGTTGTTCTTCTTATAATGTCCGGCAAGGGCGCGGGTGACGCGCGAGCGCTTCACTTCACCGAAAGCCAAAGCGACGGCCTCGTAGCCGTGTTTGTCTTTGGTTCTGCGCTCGACCACCGTGCAGGGACCGGCTTCGATCACCGTAACCGGCACGAACCGGCCGTCATCGGTGAACACGCTCGTCATCCCAACCTTGCGGCCAAGGATGTTTTTCATTCTGATCCTCGTCCTAAAGTGCTGGTGCAGTCCACGGACCCTGGCGTACTGCTATTATTCTTTCACGGACGCGCAAAACGCGCAGCCCGCTAGGCCACAACCTCGGAATACTACCAGGTCCGCCCCTGGGCGTCAAGCACGCGTGTCGGCGCGGGGGCCGCATGGCGGGACGCTGCTCGCGTTGAAGGGCCGGGGACCGTAAACTGGCTTTCTAAGGAGGCTTCAAATGACTGCAGTTCGCACACTGGCGTGTTTCGCCGCACTCGTGTTGGCCGCGCCCGCCTCTTCACCGGCCGCAGCAAAATCGCCGGACGCCTCGATGATGGCGCCGATCAACGCGGTCGCAAATGCGCTCAATACCGGGAACGGGTTCGGTACAACAAGCGGTCCCTTTTCAGACGGCGCGGTTGTCGTTGACGAATTCGCGCCCTACATGTGGAAAGGCGCCGGCGCGGGGGTGGCATGGCTCAATTCGTTCAGCGCCTTTGCGAAACAAGCCAAGATTACCGAAGCTCACGCAACACTGCAGCAGGTGAAATATTTCGATCTCGCGAGCAACGCTGCGTACATCGTCGTGCCGGCGGTTTTTTCCGGGAAACTCAACGGAAAACCGTTCCGTGAAAACGGCTTATGGACGTTCGCGCTGACGAAGCGCGGATCGAAGTGGCTCATTGCTGCAGAAACTTGGTCGAAGCAATCTGAGAGCATGTAAAACAAAAAGGGCCGCTGCTGTAGCGGCCCTTTGCTTCATCTCGGTGCGAAGTTACTTGCTTACTTTCATATCCATCTTGGCGTCCGGATCGGGGATGCCGTTCGGACAAATTGCTTTCTGCTGCGCGTAGGTTACGTAGTACGCGTGGATGTCGTAATGCGGAACCGGCATACCTTCATGACCTTTAGGATGCCATTCGATCGAAACGTGATTGATCGTGTGTCCGGGTAATGCGGCCAGATTCGGTTCGTTGTAACCTTTGTTCAGGCTCGTCAGTGGAATCATGGATTCGCTGAAAATGACCTTGCCGTTCAATGTGCCGTAGATCGGCGCTGTCAAGTCTTTGGGGTTTGCCCAGTGCTCGCCCATGCCTTGCACGCACGGACTCACCATCACGTATCCTGCCGGCATTCCGGCGGGACGCACCTTCGGTTGCGGCGGCAGCTTCGGCATTGCGCCTTGCATCGGCGCAGCAAACGCCGGCGCTGTCGTAAGCACCGCAGTAAGAAGTATCGTAGAGAACCGTCTAAACAAAGAAAGGCCCCTCTCTGACGAAAGCGTTGTGAGAGGAGCCTTCTGTTGGTGCGGTAGCGGAACCCGCTACCTTACTTTACATTAGTGCCGTCGCTACGAACGTGTTTCCATTGTAGAAGCCGTAGGCGTCGATCACTTGACCGGTAGTGATGGGGCCGTTCATCGTGTAGCCGTTTTGTTGCGCAAACGAGTCATTTACGATGATTGGCTTTAGTCCGTTCGTACCTAACACCATCAGCAATGGGCCGGTCTTGGCGACCACAATGCCTTGTACTTGCTGCAGACCGTACATGGCGTAATTGCCGCCGAACGGATTGAAGCCGCCATAGTTACCGTAGGGAGAACCGTAACCGGCGTTTCCGTATGGGTAGCCGTTGTACGAATCGTATTGCGTCGACTGCGCGCAATAGGAATTGCCGTACGCATCCGTAGTCCACATGCAGTTGTCGTACGGCGTCTGCTGGTAGTACGACGTGTCGTAACCGCAGGTGTTGTACTCGTCGCCATCTTCATCGCCGTTCGAACAGCCATTGTAGTTGGCGTAGTTGCTGTCGTAGTATGGGTAGCCGTTCGAATACGGATAACCGTTGTTGTACGCGTAGCCGTTGTTCGTGTAGTACGGATAACCGTTATACGAGTTCACATTCTGCGGAACGTAGTAGCCGTTCGCATACTGTACGGGCACGCCGAACAGGCTCGTAAAGATCTGTTCGATCTGCGGGTAGTACTGCTGCGAATACGGATACGTGGTGTAGCCGCCGTTATTGTACACGGCCGGCACCGTGACGTACTGGTTCACAACATAAGTCGGGGGGACGTAACCCGTCACGACGACTTGCGGGCCGCTCGGCGGTGCAAGCACGACTTCGTTACGAGTGACGCGCACGACGCGTCCCGTCAGGTACGCGGGATGGTACACGATGGTTTGGCGCGTCGCGGGACGCGATGCGTATACGGCACGCACGAGCGGCGAGGTAACGATCTCACGATCGCGGGTCCAGGCAGTAGTGCGGGCGCGGTACGGGCTGACGTACTGCACCGAACCTTCGCGAGTGCGTTGCGGAATATACGTCCGCTCGAAGCTGCGAGGCATCACGGTGTTTTGCCGCTGCTCGCCACGAGGTGCGCTATAAACGCGTTCGTACGAACGTGGTGCGTTCTCGGTACGCTGAACGTTACGTGGAGCGGTGTATGTCCGCTCCGTGTTGCGCGGAGCTGTGTACATGGGCTCATTGTTGCGCGGCGCAGTATATGTACGCTCGACGTTGCGAGGCGCCGTGTACGTGCGCTCCACGGTGCGCGGAGACGTGTAAGTTCGTTCAACCGATCGAGGCGCCGTATAGATGCGCTCGACTGTCCGCGGAGCTGCGTAGGTGCGCTGAACCGATCGCGGTGCCGTGTACGTACGTTCGACCGCTCGAGGCGCGGTGTAAATGCGCTGAACGGACCGAGGTGCGGTGTACGTGCGCTCGACTGCACGTGGAGCTGTGTACGTACGTTCCACCGCTCGCGGCGCGGTGTACGTGCGCTGGACCGCTCGCGGTGCAGTGTATGTGCGTTCAACCGCGCGCGGCGCTGTGTAAGTGCGTTCCACCGGGCGCGGTGCAGTGTACGTCCGTTCAACCGCGCGCGGGGCGGTGTACGTACGTTGAACGGGAGCAGGCGCGGAGCGTTCTACTGCGCGCGGTGCACTCGTTGTGCGTTCCGTCCTCGGTGCAGACGTGGCGGTCGTTTTTTCGTGAGGGCCGGCGAGGACGATGCCGGTCGCGGAAAAGAACAATGACGCGGAAACCGCGCTTGCCAGCGCCCCCTTGGCCAGTTTTGCAAAAGAGTTGTGCATAGTACCTCGCTTTTTCCCGTGGGGTCTTAACACAGAACTAACGCAGGGATGCGAGGTAGTATTTCTTGCGGGGGCTTGGTTGGTTACGTGAAAGCGCTTAAGCCGGTGATTGCTTGGCCCAGGATGAGGGTGTGGACTTCGCTGGTGCCCTCGTACGTTAGGACCGATTCAAGGTTGTTCATATGGCGAATGATGGGGTACTCGAGCGTCACGCCGTTTGCGCCTAAAATCGTTCGCGCTTCACGCGCGATCGCCAATGCTTCGCGAACGTTGTTGAGTTTGCCGAAGCTCACGTGCGATGAATGTGCGGTGCCGGCGTCTTTCATGCGGCCGATGTGCAGCGCGAGCAGCGTACCCTTTCCAAGCTCCAGGAGCATGTTGACCAGCTTCTCCTGCGTTATTTGGAATGCGCCGATCGGCCGGTCGAATTGCAAGCGCGACTTGGAATATTCCAGAGCGGTTTCATAACAGGAGCGCGCCGCGCCCATTGATCCCCAGATGATGCCAAAGCGTGCTTCGTTCAAGCACGCTAGCGGTCCGCGTAAGCCGCGAACTTCGGGGAACGCCGTTGAATCGGGAACGCGGCAATTGTCGAGCACCAGTTCCGACGTTACGGAGGCACGCAGTGAAAGTTTGCGCTCGATCGGGTGGGCCGAAAATCCCTTCGCATTTGTCGGAACTGCGAAACCGCGAATGCCCTCGTCGCTCTGCGCCCAGACGATTGCTACGTCGGCGATACCGCCGTTGGTGATCCACATTTTCGTGCCGTTGATCACCCAATCGCTGCCGTCACGGCGCGCGAAGGCGCGCATGCCGGCGGGATTACTGCCAAAATCAGGTTCGGTCAGACCGAAACATCCGAGTACTTCGCCCGTTGCCATGCGCGGCAGCCACTCTTGTTTCTGTTCTTCGCTACCCCAATGATGGATCGCAAACATTGCCAGCGATCCTTGCACCGATGCAAAACTGCGTACGCCGGAGTCGCCTGCTTCAAGCTCCATGCACGTGAGTCCATACGCAACGGCGCTAGCGCCCGGACAACCATAGCCGTGCAGGTGCATGCCGAGCAAGCCCAAACTGCCGAGTTCCCGCCCAAGTTCACGGGGAAGCATGCCTTCTTCAAACCATGCTGCGATGTTCGGCAGCACCCGTTCGCGCACGAACGTGCGCACGGTGTCGCGTACGAGACGCTCTTCGGCGCTAAGCAGTGCATCGATGGAAAGAAAATCTGTTGCGCTGGGCGCAGTGATGCGCGTATTCGTGGTACTCATCGTTTGAGGATCCTGGCGATCTTATCGAAGAGCGCTTCGATCGATCGTTCGTTTGCGTCTTCGAGCCGGCGCCACAGCAGCCGCCCTTCCGTATCGCTAAGCGTCGCTTCCACGCGGTGCTCGAGTGTGGTCTTCTTCCCGTCGCCGGTCAGATAGAAGCCGTGCGTACCGTCAAATCCTTCGTTCTGCACGCGCCACACGATACGTTCTTCAGGAACAACATCTTCAAGCACCGCGTGGAATCCGTTATGCCATTCCTCCGTTTTGCCCGGAACGAGCGGTCCCGGCGAACGCATGAACGGTTGCGAAGGAAACGGCCATACGATGTCATTGGAGGTTCCCATATCGACCAACAATTGGAAGATCCGGCGGCGCGTTCCAGAGAATGTGCGTTGTCGTTTGTCGAGTATGGGGATCGGCATAGTCCGTGCTTCGGCGGTCGACCAGGCGTATCCATGCCGCGAAGTGGGTAGACTCGACTAATGGCCTTAGGTCACCGTTCCGCTGCTACACAGGACGAGCGGCTTTCGCGTATTGCTAAGCACGTGCCCGTCGGTCTTTTCGAGACGGACGACGATGGTGCTCTCACCTTCGTTTCCGGCCGGTGGTTTGACATCACCGGCATCGAGCCGGAGTCGGCCCGCGGCTTCGAATGGATGCACGCCGTCATGGAGGCGGAGCGCGAGGATTTTCGCATCCGATGGCAGAGCGCAGTCGCCGCGCGCGCGGCCAGCGACCTGAAATGCCACGCGCGCACAACAAGCGGCGATGTGCGCCGGCTTCGATTTTTATTCGCACCGGCGGAAGCCACGGGGGAGATACCGCGGGGGTGCGTCGGCGTTGTGACCGATGTCACCCATCTCGAGAGCGAGTCGCTACAATACCGGACGATTGCCGAGGCGATGCCGAATCTCGTCTGGGTTGCGGATCCGCGCGGGAATATCACGTATTTCAATAAGCAGTGGGTCGAGTATACGGGTATCACCGTCGACGATCTTCCGCTCACGCGCTCACCCGATCGTCACGGCGCCAACCCTAGCAAAGAGCCGGTGCGTCACGTCGTGCACCCCGAAGATCTCCCGGCGACAGTGGATCGCTGGCAACGCGCGCTTCAGACATCTGAGCCGTACGAACTAGAGTATCGTTTGAGAAACGTGCATGACGGCACATACCGGTGGTTCGTAGCGCGCGCGATGCCGGTGCGCGCCGAAGATGGCAGCATTAGTCACTGGATCGGCGCGGCGACGGACATCGACACCCAGCGTCACGCAAACGACAACCTGCGTTTTATCATCGACGCATCTTCGGCGTTTTCAAATCTCTACGACGTCGACCAGATCGCGCAGAAACTTGCCCAGATTGCGATCGACAGCGTCGCCGACTGGTGCTTCGTCGTTCTGCGCACCGCCGACGGCACGTACGATGTGCCGGCGATCGCACACCGCGATAAAAGCCGCGTCAAATGGCTGGAACAGTACCGCAACCGCTATCCGGTTCGACCGAACACGCCAACGGATATCGTCGCTCGCAAAGGCATTTCGATTCTGACGCCGTCGATCACGGACGACGATCTGCGAGCAGGCGCCGAGGACGAGCAACATTTTGAGATTTTGCGCGAACTGCGCATGCGTTCGGCGATGAGCATCGCGCTCACCGCCGATTCCGGCATTACCTATGGCGCCGTCGTGACGATCTCGTCCGAGTCGGCGCGCCAGTTTACGAGCGAAGATCTCGAAGTTGCCGAACGTGTGGCGAAACGTGCTGCGACGGCCATCGAAACCGCGCAAGAGTTTCAACTGGAACGTAAACGGACGCAGCGGCTGCGCTTCATTGCCCGTGCAAGCGAATTGGTCTTCGAATCACTCGACCTTCAATCGAGTTTCGATAAGCTTTGCGACTTTTTGGTCAACGAGATGGCGGACTTGGCGTTCATCATGCGCTTTGAACGCGACGGCGCGCTTCGGACCGTCGCCGCATCACATCGCGATCCGAACAAACGCCCAATCGCCGAACGTCTTTGCGGTCAGCGCACGCTCAAACCCAAAGCCGAAGAACTCGCGGCGCGCGTTCTTGCTCAGCACGAAACGATGTTGCAGCGTGAGTTCACGACGGACGAAGTGCTACCGAACATGTGGGAGTATCTCGCCAACGATGTGCGGTCGCTGGGCGTTCACTCGGCGATTACGGTGCCGCTCTTCGCGCGTGGGGAGACGCTCGGCGCGCTGGTCGTGTATTGGTGCGATACGAAGCACGAGTACACCGAAGACGACGTTCCGATTTTCGAAGATTTGGGCCGACGCTTATCGGTGGCCATCGAAAACTTCACCGCATTCGAGCGCGAACGCCGCATTGCAGCGGAGTTACAGCAGGCGCTTCTTCCAACGGCCGCAATGCTGCCGCACGAAGCCGACCTGACATTCGATGCAGAATACCGGCCAAGCCTGACCGAAGCGGAGGTCGGCGGCGACTGGTTCGATGCGTTTGCGCGTTCGGACGGATCGCTTGTGGTGTGCGTCGGTGACGTTGTAGGCCGAGGCCTCGCCGCTGCGGGGCTCATGGGCAAACTGCGTCAAGCAATCGGCGTTGCCGCAATTTACGAAACACAACCGGCTTCCATTTTAAACGCCGTTGACGAGTACGTGCGCTCGCGCCGTCATGAGGCACTTGCAACCGCGTTCTTGGGCATCATCGATAAGGACCGCAAGGTTATGCGCTACGCAACGGCCGGTCATCCGCCGCCTTTGTTACGCCGCAAAGGTAGCATCGAAGAGCTGCGCGGTGACGGTTTGCCGATCGGCCTTCGCGATTTTGCACCTGGACAGAATCACGAAGTATCGCTCGAGGATGCGCAAGTACTGGTGCTGTACACCGACGGTCTCGTTGAGGCGACGCGCGACACTGCGTTCGGCGAGCGGCGCTTGATGGAAGTGGTCGGTTCGCAAGCGTTGCTGTACGTCGCAAGTCCTGCGCGCATGCTGTGCGATGCGTGCTTGCCGCGCGACGCGCAGGATGACACAGCGGTTCTCGCTGTGCGGTTCGGTGAACGCGCATACTGGCATTTCGATGCAGAGAACGCGCAAGCCGCCGGCGAAGCGCGCCGCGAATTCGTCGAGAAACTCCACGACACGGGACTCTTCGGTGAAACATTCGAGTCGGCAGAACTGATCTTCGGCGAGCTCGTGGGCAACGTCGTACGGCACGCGCCCGGGCCGATCGACGTGCAGCTCGATTTCGAGGGGAGTTCCCCCGTCTTGCACGTCGTCGACCGCGGACGCGGATTCGTACGAGATCCTGCGCTGCCGGTCAACCCGCTCAGCGAGTCCGGCCGCGGAATGTACATCATCTCCCGGTTAGCGAGCAACGTTCGCGTGGAGCGTATTCCCGGCTTCGGCAATCACGTCGCCGCCACGCTAAAAGCCTAGGCGCCGGGACCGGAGCGCTCCGCGAGTTTTCCGAGATTTTGAATCACCACGATCGCGATGATCGTGATAATCACAGCATACAGTAACTCCGCCCAGATGCCGCTGCCGGGTTTGAGGAACAGCGCGATGAGGTCCGTGATGAACTTGTTCCACGCGAGTGCCGCGACCAGGCCGAAGGCGGCGGTCGCGAGGGCGATCATGGTGCCGAGATAGGTGGGTTTGACTTCCACGGGTTCCCTCCAATCGTTTGTCTAATCATACCGTATGGAGCGGCCTCATGACATTGGCGCCCTCGACCGTTTCGGCGCGATAGACGTAGCCGAGGACCCGCAGCCCTTCCACCATGAGTGGGAGGCGCGCGTTTTTGCCCTCAACCGCGTACTGCTGCGACAGGGTCTGTATACGCTGGACGAATTCCGCGACGCGATCGAACGTATGGACCCGAAACAATATCGCCAGAGTTCGTATTACGAACGATGGCTGGCCGCGATTCAGCAGATCTTGCACAGAAAAGGCGTGCTGGATGTTTGAGGTGGGCGCACGCGTGCGAACCTGCGAGCAGCGCCCCGATGGCCATACGCGGCTGCCGCGCTATCTGGAGCGGCGTAGCGGACGAATCGTTCACGTGCTTGGAGATTTTCGCTTCGCTGACGATGCGGCGCACGTTGGAATAAAGGCGCGCGCGCAGACGCTGTACACCGTCGAATTTGCGTTAAAGGGACACACGGTGCGCGCCGACCTGTTTGAATCGTATTTGGAGAGTGACGCATGAGCGTGCACATTCACGATCACGAGCATAGCGCGCAGGTGTCGCGCCGCGTGAAAGATCTGATTGCGCAGCTCGAAACGAAAGGTGTGACGAGCGAACGCGAACTGGACGGGGTCGTTGAGTCGTTTCTGGCAAAGGCGCGGCCGGAAAACGGCTATCGTATCGTCGCGCGTGCATGGAGTGATCCGGATTTCAAACAACGATTGCTGGACGATGCCAATGCGGCGGTTGCCGAAGCCGGCGTCGACCTTTCGCATTGGGCGCCGGTGCGCCTACGTGTGGTCGAAAATACCGATGACGTTCATAACATGATCGTGTGCACGCTGTGCTCGTGTTATCCGATTGCGCTGCTCGGCCCGTCGCCGTCGTGGTACAAGAGCGAAGCGTACCGGGCGCGTGCAGTTGCGGATCCGCGCGGGGTTCTGCAAGAGTTCGGAGTTGAACTGCCTGAGAACAAACGGATTGTGGTGTGGGACAGCACGGCCGAGGCGCGGTATATGGTCCTGCCGCAGCGGCCGCCGCATACGGATGCTATGAATGAAACGGAACTTGCCGCGATGGTGACGCGAAATGGACTAATCGGCACCGCGATCGTGTAGCGTAGCGCACCCCGTGGCGTTAGAAACGCTCAATACCCTCGCGGACGTGGGAACGTTTGTCGTCATTACGGCGAGCGCGATAGCAGCTGTCGTACAACTGCGCCATCTGCTTACAGGTTCTTCCCGTGCAACATCGCGAGTACTGCGAATGCAGCGGCGGTTTGTAAGGCAGCTGTTCGACAAGGGGCACAGCCCCGGAGCGTCCTTTAACCGACTGCTTCGAGCAGAAACTCGAGGTCTCGTGGCGCGGTTCGTTGCCAGAACGCGTCGTCGTGGTAACCTGCTGAAAGTGCCACCTGCGCATGAATGCCTCGTGCGCGGAGCAGGTTCGCGAAGAACCGATCGTTTTCAAAGAACGGATCCTTCGTTCCACAAACAATTCGAACGTCCGTATTCTTAAGCACCTTGATCCGACGCGTAAGATCGTAACGTTCAAAGTCCGCCGCATCGTCGAAGGCGTCGGGCACGGCGCTACGTTGTTCGGCGGCATTTCACCACATTGCCACGCTGACTCCACACACAGCTCCGAACAGCTCGGAATACAACTGCGCAGCGAGCATTGCACCGTATGCGCCCATGGACCGTCCGATGATTCCGGTATTGGCGCGACCGATTCGCAGTCGTCGTTGCGCCGGCTTCACCGCTTCTTCAATCAACATGCGCATACGGTCTTCGCCTAATCGACGAGGATGCCAATACGATTCGCCGCCGTCGACCGCGATCAGACGAACGGGACGCTTCGCATGACGCATCGTTGCACCGAGATAGTCAGCGAGTTTCAACCCGTCGACGTGATCGGAAGCTGTGCCGCCGCGGCCAGGAAGTGCGCAGATCAAAGAACGGGGTGCATCGGGGTTTGCTGCCCGCGAACAGATGTCGACTATACCAACGTCTTTGTCAGCACGCGGGAGTGAAACGTTGACGCCAGTACGCGCACGTTGGTTGCATGCGGCGGCGGCGCGGGCGCCGGCGTGCATCCGGTTTTTAGACCGCCAAAACCGCAGCACTACCACCGGCGATCCATGCCCCTCGTTTCATCCTTGCACCATCATCACTTCACATCAAAACTCTTCAAGCCCGATGGCGCCAAACCCGTATCACCGATCACTACTCTCTACTGTGGTGGCCTCGATTCCCCGGCCGTGGTTCGATACCTCACCATGCCAATAGAAAAAGGCGCAGATTGCTCCACGCCTTTTTCGCATTACTAGGTTGAAGGGTTAAGCCTTCAGTTCGATGTCCACGCCTGCCGGGAGATCGAGGTGCATGAGGGCATCCATCGTCTTCGGGCTGGCTTGCAGAATGTCGATCAGACGCTTGTGCGTGCGCATCTCGAAGTGCTCGCGCGACTTCTTGTCGACGTGAGGTGAGCGGTTCACGCAGAACCGGTTGATCTCGGTCGGAAGCGGAACGGGTCCGCTCACAAACGCGCCCGTGCGCTTAGCGGTATCGACGATTCGCTCCGCGGATTGATCGAGGACTTTGTGGTCGTAGGCTTTGAGGCGGATGCGAATCTTCTGCTTTGCCATGAGACTTAGTCTTGCACTCCGACAACGACGCCTGCACCGACGGTGCGGCCGCCTTCACGAATTGCGAAACGCAGACCCTCTTCGCACGCAACCGGCGTGATCAGCTCCACTTCCATCGCAACGTTGTCGCCCGGCATGACCATTTCAACGCCTTCCGGCAGTTTGATCGTGCCCGTCACGTCCGT
>CAZERJ010000097.1:0-11151 GCA_964514445.1 uncultured bacterium
TGGTCGGGCCCGAGCGCAAGTCGATCGTGATGTCGCAAAAAGAAAAAGAAAATACCGCATACCACGAGTCGGGCCACGCGATCATCGGCGGCTTGCTCGAGTACGGCGATCCGATTCACAAGGTGACGATCATTCCGCGCGGCATGGCGCTGGGCATCACGTGGTCGCTGCCGGAAGACGATCGGCATAGCCAAACCAAAGAAGAGCTGCTGGCCGTCATTACGCGCATGCTCGGCGGACGTTTGGCGGAAGAGATCAAATTCAAAGACGTCACGACCGGCGCCAGCAACGACTTCGAAAAAGCGACCGAGCTTGCGCGCCGCATGGTCACGCAGTACGGCATGTCGGATGCGCTCGGACCGATTCAATACGGCCGAGGCAATCACCAAGTGTTCCTTGGCCGTGACCTCGGCGAAGAGCGCAATTACTCCGAAGAGATCGCTTCCAAGATCGACGCGGAAGTGCGCCGCATCATCGAAACGTGTTACGAGCGCGGGCGTCAATTGCTCACGCAAAATTGGGAGAAGGTCGAACGCATGGTAGGCTCGCTGCTCGATTACGAGACGGTCGAAGCCGACGAAGTGCGCGCGATCCTCGAGGGCCGTCCGTTCCATCGCGGCGGCGACGGCACCGCCGGACCGAGCGCCGGTACAACCATCGCACCCGAAGAACCGAAGCGTACCGAGGCACCACCCAAGCGCATTCCGCCGAACATCTCGCCGGAACCGGCGTGATCGCAGCAGTTGCGCTGGCGGCAGCCCTAGCTGCGCCGGCGCAAACCGCAGGCGCGCTTCCGGGTGGCGGCACGTACATCGTGCACCGCGATACGACTGCGCGCACCGCTTCGATCGAGCTGTGGTTCCGCGCCCCGTCGGCAGGGTTCAATTACGACTCGCCCGGCATCGCGCGCGTTTCGCTGGCGGCGCTCGCTGCTTCGGCGCCACCGCATGGCAGTTCGCTCGCCGAACTGGTCAAACGCGACGGCGGCGCCCTCCAGATTGCAGCGTATACCGATATCGAGATGATCGGTGCGACCGTGCCGGCATGGCAGGCAACTTCGATCGCGCATGCGATGACCGCAACGTTCTTCGCGCCGGCCGTGACGGATTCGGGTCTGCGAGCCGCAGTGCGCGATAGCGTGATCGTTGCGACGGCGCGGCAGTACGACGCCGGCCAAGTACTGCGCGATGCATTATTTGCGCGCCTGTTTTCGACCGGGCCCGCCCACTACGCGCCCGTGCCTCCCCCGGCAACTCTTGCAAAAATTAGCGCCGCCGATGTGCGTAACTTCGCCGTTCGCGCATTTCGCCAGCCAAATGCGATTCTGTCGATAGCAGGCAATGTGGAGAGCGGAATTCTCTCCTCGGTGCGCACCGGCATCGCGCAGAACACAACAGCGGAGCCGCTGGTCGATTCCACAGCGTCGGCTGGCGCACAAGCGACGATTTCTGCGCGCGTGGGCGGACTTGGTTTTGCATGGGCCGGGCCGCCGATCTCCGACGCGCGGGCCGCTACAGCGATGGATTTCATCGGTGACTATCTGTTCGATCCGGACGCCGGCACGCTGGCACGCACGATGGCTGCAAATTCGAAGAGCACAGAAGCGCCGTTCGTCGACGGGAATTACATCACGCTGCATAATCCCGGAGCGCTGATCGTAACGCTCGAGGGCAACGTTCCCGCCGGCGCGCGCGATCAGGTGCTGCAATCGATTGCGGCGATGAAGACGCCGCTTTCACCGGCGGCGTTTACGGCAGCGAAGAACGCATTCGAGTACCACATTCGCCAGCAGTTGGAAACGCCGGGCGGTATCGCCGACAACGCCGGCTGGTATGCGGCAGAAGGCAATGCTGCGTATGCGCCGGGCGACGTATCCGCGATGTATTTACAGGCGCTTCAATCGCTCGACGCCGGCTACGTTGCGTCGATTGCGGCGAAATATCTACAAAATCCGGTAATCGTGCAAGCGCTCACGGCGCCCCAAGGGGGAACGTCCACGTGATCCGCCTCATGAGTCTCGCGTTTGCCGCGTTGCTGCTCGCTGCTGCGCCTACGCCGCCTGCACCGGTGCAACAGGCAGATTTGTCATCCGGCCTTGTCGGCACCGAGATCTTTCTTGATGCCGGCCTCGACCGGCAATCGTCCTCACAGAACGGGTTGTCGGCGCTCGTTGCACAAACGATTTTACGCACGCCGGTGAACGGCGTGCCGTTGCAAGATGCGGTGCAAGCGCAAGGCGGCGACCTGACGTTTGCCGTTGAAGCGCATCGCGTCCGTTTTTATCTCGAGGGCACCGCCGATCGGTATAGTGCCATGGAAACGATGCTTGGATCCGCGTTTGCGCATCCCAGTTTCACGGCCGCAACGCTCGCAGACGCGCGGTCGCGTTTGGATACCCGCATTGCAAGCGACGAACGTTCGGCGCTGCGCGTGGGCATCAACATGCTGAGCCACGCGTTCTATCCGAACTCGCAAGCCGGATCCCCGCGCTATGGTTTGCCGCAAACGTTGACGGGTTTCTCGCCGGATGATGCGGCTGCGTTTTATCGCGCGCATTACCGCCGCGGCGACGCCGTCGTCAGCAGTGCCGGTGATGTAGCGCATGCCGGCGACCCCATAAGCATCGTGCAAGGCCTTGCACCGGGAACGTCGGCACCGCTAACGTTGCGTGCAACGCCGCCTTCGAAATCCCACCAGCTCATCGCCCGTCGCGACGTTCCCGTGCCGTGGCTCGTGGCGCAGTATCCGGCGCCGGAGCTCGGCAGCAGAGATTTCGGTGCAATGCTCATTCTCACGGAGTTCTTGCAACGTACGCTGAGCGAAGTTTCCGACGTGCCGGGTATTGCAACGCGTCCGGCCGCCGAACGCGGCACGGGCGTGCTGTACAACTTTGACGCCTCGCCTTCAAATGTGATCGTGTACATCGACGGTGGCCTGGGCGATCCGGTCCGCGCGTTCTCCACGGCGCTTGGCGTCGTGAACGTAATCGGCCACGCGAAACTCTCGGGCGATCTCACGGAAATGAAGAACTTCGCCGCGGGAAAACTGCTGCTGGATTCGCAGTCACTCGAGCAGCACGCGCTGCTTGCCGCTGTTTTTGCCGCGAACCACAAAACGGGCGATCCGCTCGCGCTCCTCGTCAAAGCGATCAACTCCGCGCAGCCATCGGATTTGCAGCGCGTGGCCTCGCGATACCTGAACGCGCCGACGATTGCGCTCGTTCTTCCACGCTCCAGTCAATAGTTGCGCGTTGCGCTCGTCCACGACTATCTGAATCAGCGCGGCGGGGGCGAGCGTGTCTTCGCCCATATCGCCCAGGCCTATCCGCAAGCACCCGTATACACGGCCCTCTACGATCGCCGTAACGCGGATCTGGTTTCGCCCGATCGCGTTCGCACGTCATTTTTAGCGCGAGTCCCGAATGCGAACAAGTATTTCCGGTATCTTGCGCCGCTCTATCCGCGCGCTTTTGAATCGTTCGATCTGAGCGCATTCGACACCGTCGTGAGTTCGACGACAGCGTGGGCCAAAGGCGTGATCGTCCCCCCGCACGCCGTGCATGTGTCTTACATCAACACGGTCAGCCGTTTTACGTTTGCGTACGACCGCTACGTGCGCAGCGCGCTGCTCCGCCCGCTCATCACGCCGCTGGTGCGTTGGGATCTCAAGGCGGCGCTGCGGCCCACGCTTTTCGTTGCAAACTCACAAAACGTTGCGCGCCGCGTGCGCCAATACTATCACCGCGACGCTGCCGTGTTGCACTGCCCCGTTGACGTGGATCGCTTCTCCGTCGGTGCCGGGAGCGGAGACTATTTCTTCATAGCCTCACGGCTGCTGCCGTATAAACGCATCGATCTTGCGATCGAAGCGGCGAATGCGGCGAAGGTTCCTTTGCTTGTTGCGGGCACGGGTCCGCAAGAAGACGAGCTACGCAAACTCGCGGCCGGAACAACGACGACGATGCTCGGCTTTGTGAGCGATGAACGGTTGAACGAGCTCATGGGTAATGCGCGCGCAATAGTATTGCCGGGTGAAGAAGACTTTGGCTTGGTGCCGCTGGAGGCGGCGGCGTGCGGTCGCCCTGCGATTGCAGTGCGCGCCGGAGGTGCATTGGAAACCGTGGCGGAGGGCGAGACGGGCGTGTTTTTTGATGGAACCTCCGCCGCGCTTGCAGATGTTCTGCGTACGTTTGACGGCTCGGCGTTTGTTCCGGCACGTCTGCGCGCGCATGCCGAGCAGTTTGCGCCGCAGCGCTTTATCGAGCGGTTACGGGCGATCGTCGACGACGTGCGCGCCGCTCACGGCCTGCACTAAGGCACGCGCCCCTTCGAAAGCGTCCATCTGCGCCGCCCGCGCAAGACCGCGCTCGCGCAACGCATCGCGCAGTGTATCATCGCGATGGAGTTCCTGCATCGCGCCCGCCCATGCCGCCTCATCGTTCGGGTCGATCAGTACCGCTGCATCACCGCACGTTTCCGGTAGCGCTGAAGTATTCGAAGCGATGACCGGAGCACCGCACGCCATCGCCTCGGCAGCGGGTAATCCGTAGCCTTCCGCGAGCGAGGGCACGAGCACGGCAATTGCGCCGCTGTATAAGTCGCGCAGCGCAACATCGTCGGGCATGAAATGCTTGTGCTTGAACCGCGTGCTTTGCAAAAACGCGCTATCATCTTCGTTCAGTTCGCCTGCGATGTACAGCGGCGGTCCATCCTCGCCGAATGCGGCCGCATATGCGCGCAGCAACATGCCGGCGTTCTTGCGCGGTTCTTTGCCGCCCAGAAAGAAAAAGTAACCGCCAAAACTGGGCTGCACGGGATGAAAAAAGCGCGAGACGCCATTGTGCACCACGCGAACGCGCGCTGCTGCGTGAGGCGCAATACGTGCGATTTCAGCGGCTGTCCAGTGCGAAACGGCAAAGATCGTATCTGCGCAGCGCAGCGCGCGCCCGATCGGGCCTTGCTCGCGTACTCGCGCAACGATGTTGCGGTGCGGAAACGAAAACGCGAAAAGATCGTGAATGGTGACGATGCTCGGGGCGCGCGGGGCGAAGCGCATCCCGTTCCACGGATACCAAACGGCATCGAAGTGATGTCGCAGCATGTCGCGCACTAGCACGACCGGTGCAGCAATTTCGGTTTGCAGCCTTTGCGCCGCGGCGCGATCGCGAACGATCAGCGCCGGCGTTGCGCCCAGCATGCTCAGCCCTTCAAGCGTTTGACGCACAACCCGGCCCATACCGCGCCGGTCCGCGGCAAGGTTAATGGCGTCGACGCCGAGGTTCACTTCGCCAGGTTTGGAGCCACGAAAAGCAGCGCAACCGAAACGCCATTGAAGATGCCGTGCGTGATCATCGACGCGAACGCATTCTTGGATCGCGAATACACGGTGCACAAAATCATGCCGCCGAACACGAGCGGTATGAATGCAAACTTATCGGCATGGGCAGCGCCGAAGAGCACGCCGCTGACCAGCGCCGCGAGCAGAAAAGGCTGATAGCGCCGCACCGCATTGAAGACGAATACCCGGAAGGCCATCTCTTCGGCGATGGGCGCAACGATGACGGCCAGAACGGCAAACAATATTTTTACGCCCATATTGCGCTCGGCGAGAAACAGCTGAATTGCCGCTTGTTGATGTTTGGTATGCAGCAGCGTATCGATGAGCGCACCGGTTCCATTAACGACGACGATCATCGCAATGGCACCGAGCAGCGCGATGCCGATGACGCGCGCATCCGGCGGCTTGAATCCCAGTGCCGATAACGGCATGTCCGCCAGCCACGGCAACACCAGCAGCAAAAAGATGACGACCGCGATGTCGATGATGCCTTGCATGCCCACGGCGGTAATAACGGCGTTGGTTTTTATGAGAACGACGTCGCCGTGAACGGCAACGAGCGTCATTATGACGCTGAGCAAGACCGCGACGATAACAACGCCGATGCCCGCAAGCAGTACGATGACGGTACGGGCGGCGGCGAAGCTGTTAGGCCGGTAAGCGATCGGCGAGTCTGGCGAAATCTGCGAGGCCAAGTTGTTCTCCACGAATCTCCGTGCTCAAAGCGAGATCTTGCAAGACGCGCGTAACGTCGGAGCGCTGAGCGCCCAGGGCGAGCGATAAACTGTTTGCCAGCGTTTTGCGGCGGTACGCGAATGCCGCGCGGACAACCTTCAGGAAACGGCGCTCGTCCGCAACTTGAACCGCTTTGTGCGCCCGCCGGCGCAGCACGATGACCGTCGAATCGATCTTCGGGCGAGGATAGAACGCCTGCGGCCCAAGGGTGAATGCGCGTTCAACGGTCATCGCGTATTGAACGGCAACGCTCAAACTGCCATACGCGGGCGTTGCGGGACGTGCGGCGATGCGCTGGGCGACTTCTTTTTGCACCATGACGACGAGCTGTTCCGGACCGCCGGACATTTCGATAAACCGCATGATCAGCGGGGTTGCAACGTTGTACGGAAGATTGCCCGCGATGTTCCACGGCTGCTCGGCGGAAAAGCGCTCGTAATCGAAGGTGAGCGCATCGGCGTGCACGATCTCCGCGGCGGCGAGATCGGGCTGCGAGTGTAAGATCCGGATCATGTCTTCGTCCAAATCAATCGCGGTGACGCGCGCACCGGTCTCGACCAGCGCGCGTGTCAGCGCGCCGGTGCCCGGCCCTATTTCGACGATGCGCTGCGAACCGGAAGTAAGCGCCGCAATGCGCCGTGCCGTGCCCTCATCGGCCAGAAAGTTTTGACCGAACTTTTTTTTCGGCCGGTAGCCGAATCGTTCGAGCAGCGCTTTGGGATGCACGCTGCAATGTGCGGTTACTTGAGCGTATACACCTTTACCGCACGCATACCGAAGCCGCGAGCTTCCGAGAGCGAATCGAATCCGAGATCGATCCGGTTGCCGATGATCGCGCCGCCGGTATCACCGGCGATTGCAAATCCATAACCCGGAATATACAGCTTCGTGCCGAGCGGAATAATTCGCGGATCCACTGCGACGATGCCGTGACCGGCGCGAAAGCCGCTTGCGGTATAACCCGTGCAACCGATGCATTCGGCGGTATATGCAGTTGCGAGCATGTCGATCGCGCTCGATGCAATGTACGAGGTCTTTTGCAATCCGCGGTGCGCAAATTCTGCAATGGCTGCACTTGTGCCGACGCCTTCGGCGACAACGCGAGCTTGCGGTTTGCGAACGATGCGCCGTTCCGTTACGGATTTTTTGACGCCGTCAGTCTGCGTGTAATGAATCATCGTTAGCGTAAGGCCGTCAATGCCCGGGCGAACGACGCGCGTCTTGCCGGGCGGCAGCGAGAAATCGATCACGTGAATCGTGCGCTGCGCGATCCGGCGTTTGATTTCGTGCACCCATTGCATGATGCGGCTAATGCGAACGACCGCATTTGGCACAAGCGGTTCAGAAAGCGAGGGGCGGACAACGTCGTGATCGCCCAGATCGATGCCCTGATCTTCAAGCAGCGATCCGACATCGGAAGCGGTTGTTTGAATCACGCGCGATCCGGACGGAGTGACGATTTTTACCGGAATGGCCGGTGAGTATTCGATGATGAGATTATCGACAAGCGGCGTGTCGAGCGCCGGGTGAACGTAGTCTCCGGGGCCGGGTACGATGCCGCGCTCTTTGAGGAAGCCCAGGACGGTGGTCGCGGAGGTGACATGTTCGGTCTGCGAGCCCCGCGATTGAAAAAGCACGGCATGCGTGACGTCGTGCACGTCAAGCGCGGAAGCGAGAGCGGCAGCGGGATGGGTGAGATACCCGCCGGCGAGGGTTGCGGCCGCAAAGGCTGTGGCCGCGAGAAGATGACGAAAGCGGTAAACGCAGCGTCCTATCAACCCAATTCCTTTCCTTGGAGAGGCCATGTTGCACCAGAGCCCGCCAAAAAGCGAACTTGCCGGAAGCATCAGAGCCTGTAGAGGCGGCAATGGTTGACGGATCCAGATCGGAAACGTCATGAACGGCGAACACGGTCGCCCGGTCAACAGATGACCCGCGCACTATAACATAGCTTTACAAACGCAGGGATACGCCAAAAGTCGCAGCCCGTTAGGACCGTCGGCCTGGCAAGCACCTCCGGGGAGCACCGTTCCCAGGCACGAAGGTGGCCGCGTGAACGTGGGGTTTTTCACGGAGGTTTACCGCCCCGTCGTCAACGGTGTCGTGGCGTCGATCGACGCCCTTGCCGCCGGCCTGCGCGCCCGAGGTCACGACGTATCGGTCTTCGCACCGAGCGCACCGGGTTACGAGCACGATGAACCGCCGGTGTTTCGCATCCCATCGTTGCCGCTTCCGATTTCTTCGCCGTATCGTTTAACGTTGCCGCACGTACCGCGCGGCGCGCGCGAACGCGTGCTCGATCATCTCCAGATCGTGCACGCGCATTCGCCGTTCGTAACGGGATGGATGGCAGCGCGAAGCGCGCGCCGTTTGCGCGTTCCTCTGATATACACGTATCACACGCGGCTTGAAGAGTATTCGCATTACGTTCCGTTCGAACCGAATGCAACCAAACGCGCAGCGGAAACGCTCACGCGCACGTATGCGAACACTGCCGACGCAGTGATCGTGCCGACTGCTGCAATGCGCGATCGGTTGTTGGAACTGAGCGTTGAAGTTCCCATTGAAGTTGTTGCCGGCGGTATAGACGTCGCCTATTTCGGTTCCGGCGTGCGCAGTGAAGCGTTGCGCGCGCAGCTCGGCGTGCGCGCCGGCGAACGGCTATTGCTGACGGTCTCGCGTCTGGGGCGCGAGAAAAATATCGAACTTCTTTTGTACGCGCTTGCGAACGCTCGCGGATCGCTGCGCTTAGCGATCGCGGGAGACGGGCCGCATGCTGATGATCTGTGCGCCTTCGCGCAAGAGCTCGGGGTTGCGCCGCGTGTTACGTTCCTGGGGAACGTGCCGCGGGAAGAGTTGCCGCAGCTGTACGCGTCGTGCGACGCATTCGTGTTCGCGAGCGTCACGGAAACGCAGGGTTTGGTGCTCGCCGAAGCGCTCGCCGCCGGCGCTTGGATCGTCGCGCCGGACACGCCGCAAATCCGCGATGTCGTCGGCAACGCGGGGGCGCTGGTGCCTCCAACCGCGGAGCCGTTTGCGCGCGCCTTCGAGGCAGTTCACTTCGCCGCGCCACAAACTGCCGAACGAGCGCGGGCGGCGGCGCAGCGGTTCGGGCACCTCGAGCAGGCGCGCAAAATGGAAACGATCTACGAGGACTTGACTCGAACATATGTTCGATCTACACTATAGTCATGAGCGGCATGGATCAGGCGGATATCGGATTCGCGGCCGACGAGCGAGGCAACGGCGTAGCCTATGTGCGCTGCGGAGCCGGCGAACAAGCCGCCGTGCTCCGCGTTCCGTTCCAAGTCAAACGCTTCATGGGCCTACGCGGACGTGAAGTCGGCTACGCAGCCCTCGCAGCCGCTGCCGCGGTGTTGTATCGCCGCGGCGCTCAGCGCGTGCGATTGCAGATCGACGACGAAGCGCTCGTGCGAGACTTACTCGAGCACCGCGATGTGCCGGCGGCGCTCACGATGTCGTATGTCCGCCTGCGCTGCTCGCTCAATCGCTTCGCGAGCATGCATCTCGAGCCGCACGTCGGTGCTTGTGACCTCACGGCGCGGGCGCGCGGCGAGATCGCACTCCACATCGCTGCATAAGGATCCGTGCCGGTCTACCGCCGTCTGACGGCGGCGGATCTGCCGGTCGAAACAAAGGCTTTGGCGCGCGCGCTTATCGGCTGCGTTTTGGTGCGCGATGACGAGAGCGGCCGCACGGCGGGGCGCATCGTCGAAACGGAGGCGTACATCCCGGGCGATCCGGCATCACACGCCTTCGGCGGCGAGACTCAGCGCAACCGCTCCATGTTCTTAGGCCCGTTTCACGCGTACGTTTACCTCATCTATGGAACGTCGCTCTGCGTCAACGTCACGAGCGAAGAGGCAGGTTGCGGCGCAGCGGTACTCCTTCGCGCGCTCGAGCCGCTCGAGGGCTTGCGCCTCATGGAGGCGCGGCGCGGCACCTCGCGGATGCTCGACTTTGCGCGCGGGCCGGGGCGGCTTTGTCAGGCGATGGCGATTGGGCGGGCGCTGGACGGCGTGCACATGCTCGAGAGCGGGGAACTTTGGCTGGCCGCCGGTACGTTAAAAGTTAGCTTAGGAAAGAGTACGCGCATCGGCATCACCAAGGCCGCGCACCGCGCGCTGCGGTTTTACGAACGCGGTAATCCTTTTGTCTCAGGCCCGCGCGCATTGTCACCGTGACGGCGCGAGCGGCAAGCGCCCACTCTTGAACGGCTAGCAAGCCGTATGTTATAGTTTGCTCGTCGCAACCGCGACGCAGTACCCCCACCGCTCACGTTACAGTACCAATTGCGGCAGCCTCGCCGGCAGTTTTTGTACATGCAGCGTGCGGCTGCTCTACGAGAGAGATACTCCACTGCAATTCGAGAATCGCCAAAATGATGGTCGGCCCCAAGGCGGAGGCCGCCGCCGGCGCTCACGGCGACACCGGCATTTCAACCAACAAAACCCGCAGCACAACAGCGGTCAATTTCCGGAGATGGAAGCATCGGGACCGCCGATGCTCACGCTGGAACAGCTGAGCGAAAAAACGAAAACCGAACTCAACGCGATAGCAAAAGAGTTCGAGATCGAAGCACCGCTCAAACTGAAAAAAGACGAACTGATCGCCAAAGTGCTCGAGATTCAATCGCAGCGCTCGGGCCTCGAGGTCGCCAACGGCGTGCTCGACGTGTTACCGGAAGGCTACGGTTTCCTACGGCGCGACGGATACATCATCGGCCCCGAAGATATTTACGTCAGTCAATCACAGATCCGCCGCTTCGAGCTGCGCCGCGGGGATCTCGTCGAAGGCCAAGTGCGCCGTCCAAAAGATAACGAGAAGTACTACGGCCTTATCCGCGTCGATCGCATCAACGGGTTTACGCCCGAACAAATCCGCGGACGCCGCGTCTTCGAAAAAGGCACGCCGATTTACCCGAACGAGCGATATCGTTTGGAAGTGCGTGCAACGCAGCTGTCCACGCGCGTCATCGATCTGTTCTGCCCCATCGGCAAAGGTCAGCGCGCGCTGATCGTCTCGCCGCCGAAAGCCGGTAAGACGACGCTGCTCAAG
>CAZERJ010000098.1:0-11084 GCA_964514445.1 uncultured bacterium
CTTGGCCATCGCCATGAACATCTTGCGCAAATTCTCGACCTGCGCTTCTTCTTTCGACTGATACGGAATGCGCGTGAGTTTGGTGACGCCTTCGACCAGCGTTGCGATCTCGTCGCCGAACTCTGCGGCGACTTGTTCGGTAGTAATCGTCGTGTCTTCGACGACATCGTGCAAGAGCGCGGCGGCAACGGTCTGCCGGTCCATTTCGAGCTCGGCCAGTATGCCCGCCACTGCAAGCGGGTGTTCGATGTACGACTCGCCCGACGCGCGGCGCTGTCCTTCATGCGCGCCTTCGGCAACTTCATAGACGCGCCGAAGCCAGCCCGCGTTCAGCGACGGATCGTAGGCCTGAAGCTTAGCGGTCAGTTCCGAGATCGTCATGATATCCGTCTATACTGCCACAGCGCGCAAAAAGGCGCAAAGCTAAACGAAGAAGATGAGCCCGATTTTACCTTGCGGATCCACGGAGAAGTCCATGTTGACCGAGCCGTTCTGGCACTTCATCGTATAAACGTAAAGCGAGGTCTTATTCGCCTGGCTGATGCCTTGGAAGTCGGCTTCTTGCAAACCGCCGAGGCGCGCGAGCGTTTTGGTGCCGCGGTCCAGCACGTCATCCGTCAGCTCGCCATTGACGGTATCCGAATAGAGATCGCGGTTGATCGTGCCGCTCTGCCAGGCCAGGAACTGCTGAACGGCGAGCTTGTGAATCTTCGGGTCGTCCGCGGTGGGTTTTGGCGAGGGGATCGGCGGCGGCGATTCTGCGGGAGCGGGTGGCGCGCTGGCGTCGATGGGCGCGGGCGTCTGCTGGGCCTGAACGGGATAAGTCCCGCCGGCGGCAGCAAGGGCGGCAAAGATGGAAATGGCGAGCAGGCGATGCGGACGCATGGTTCCCCCGGGGATTAATACTTGATGAATGTAGTAACGTCGACGCCCTGCAAAGCGTCACGGCCGTGGAGCGCTTCGAGCTCGATAAGGAAGGCAAACGAGACGACATGAGCTCCCAAGCGTTCGAGCAGGCGCCTGGTCGCAGCGGCCGTTCCGCCGGTGGCAAGGAGATCGTCGACCACGACCACCTTATCGCCATTCCCCAGGGCATCGGAATGGATTTCCAAGGAATTCGTGCCGTACTCGAGTGCGTAGGACTCGGTCAACTTGTCGTACGGCAGCTTGCCGGGCTTGCGGACGGGGATAAACCCGCACCCAAGCGCGTAGGCGAGCGGCGCTCCGAGCATGTATCCGCGCGCTTCGATCCCGACCACATAGTCGATTCCCTGGTCTTTATATGCGTCTACGAACAGGTCGATCGCTTGGCGGAATCCGGTTCTGTCCTTGAGCAGCGGCGTAATGTCGCGAAACAAGATTCCCGGAATCGGAAAATCCGGAATCGCGCGAATATGCGTTTGAACGTCCACGGGCGCTTTACGTTCCCCGCCCACGCTGACATACCATTGCGCCGGTTCGTTAATCCGGTTGGGGAAAACCATACCGGTGAAGAGTAAGGACTGGCAGAGAGTCATCATTGCGTTCGCGGCCGCGATCGCGATTCATGAGCTCTTTGCCGCACTCGTACCGCTGCGCCAGGCGACGATCCGCGAGACGCCCGTTGAGACGATCACCATCGCGAAAATGATCAAGATCGAACACCGCGCGACACCCACGCCGCGCCCGACGCCCACACCGCGGCCATCGCCCACGCCCGTACCGGTCGTGCACACCAAAGTGATCGCTGAAACGCACACGCCGACACCGATCGTCAATCCCGGATCCCCGTCGCAGAATCACCACATCCGAAGGATCGCCTCCGCGCGACCGCTCGTGCATACGAAGTACCACAGTAAACCCGCGCACGTGCACGTGCCTATGGGCGGCCACGGCACGGGAACCAGCAAGACCGCACGGGCCAACGTAGGCGGCATCGGCCCAGGCGGTAACGGCACGGGCATCAACGGTAACGGAAATGGAACCGGCGGCGCCCCGGCCGCGCATGAACCGTGCGGATACGTTGAGTTCGTTCCAACCGATCAGCCCCAGATCGATCAGAACACGGGACGCGTTTGGGAGAAGATCGCCGTAAAGGTGCATTTCCCCGACGGTACCGAGCAGCTGCAGCCATTAGATTATCCGTTCTACTATCCGAGCATTGCCGTCGACCCGTTCGCCGACAAATCGAAGACCGAGGCATACTTCCAATTTCCACCGAGCGGGCAGCGAGCCAACGAACCGGACCTGGTGCAATACGTGATGGCTCACACGCGTTCGGACGGCACGACGCGCCTGAAAGAGTGCCCGAAGTGAAACTCCGCTCGGCGTTGAACCGTACGTGGACGCATGAGAGCATCCATGGTGGCGGCGCTGGCATTACTCACCGGCTGCAGCGTTGGCGCATCGGAGAACGTTCACCAGCACTCGCATTTAGCGTTTAACGCTGCGGGCGTTCGCAGCGTCGTCGTCTCGAACGTCGCCGGCGGTATTGCGATCGATGGCGGCGCAAAACAAATCACTGTTGACGCCGACAAGCGCGGATCCGGTTCCGATGAGCTTGCACGCACGCATGTCGTCACGGAACGCCGTGGCGACGAATTGGTGATTCGCACGAGGTACGATCGCAGCGGCTGGTTCGGCAGCAACGGGGGGTCTGTGTATTATACCGTTCGAATTCCATCCGATGTTGCGGTGGACGCGACGAACGTGAGCGGCGATGTCGCCGTGTCCGGAATGCAAAACGACGTGCGCACAAGCACGGTCAGCGGTGCGCTGCACGCGCAGTTCGCCCGCATTGCCGGCAACAGCAATGTGCGGCTGCACACAATAAGCGGCGCGATGGACATCCGCATTGCAAAGAGCAGCGACGTACGCATTCACGCAAGCACGATCAGCGGCGACATTGCCGAGTTTGCAGGCGTTTCGATCACTCGCGAGACCGTCGGCGCACGCGCGGAGGCGCGTCTGGGGAAAGCTACCGCCTCGATGGACCTCTCCACCATCAGCGGTGGCATCACCGTCTCGCCACAATAACTGCACTTACACGGAGGACACCATGGAACAAACCCTCGTCCACCTAGCCCACGCAGCACTCTGGTTTTTCTTTATTATTTTCATCTTGGCATTCATTGGCGTCGTAGCGATTATCCGCTGGATCGTGAATGCGGTGCGGCGCACGGAAACCGCAGTTTCCACCGGCGTGCATAACGTCGAGGATCGGTTTCGGCGATAGCGGCGCCGTCCCACTAGCGGCTTCAATCATCCGTCGGTATAGGCCTCTCACAACGTTCTTTGTGGGAGGCTTTTTTGTTACAAGTAGTTGGCGCGCAGCGTGCGCGCACAGTTGAATTTGGAATTTACCGCGATGGGGACAATAACTTAGACGAATCGCAATCCGAGGTCGTTGCACAGGCGATAGACGTTAGCAATGCAGACAGACGTATTCAGTTCACGGTCGAAAATACCGATGCCGGCGACGATGGCATGCCGACCGATCTGTTTACCATTCAAGACGGCGACACCACGGGACCAGACTACCTGTCCGGACGCAATAACATGGCATCGGAAAGTAATTTGGCGGAATTCGTTGCGCACACGCTCGACAACGCCGAAAAATGCGGCGCGACGCAAACGTGGATCGACCTAGTCGACCACGGCGCAGGTGACGGCGGCGGCCTGGAAGCGGACAGCTTCGGGCGGCAGATCATGCCGATGCCGCAAATGGCGCAAGCGATTGCCGACGGGATCAAGTTGCATGAAGAAGCGCATCCGGAAGACACAGGCCGCACCGTCGACGGCGTCGTCGCGAATCAGTGTTTGATGGCCTCGCTCGGTTTTGCGGACGCTCTCTCGCACGCCGGCGTGAAATTTCTGGCCGCTTCGCCGGAAACGATGGTCTCACCGGGCGTTCCCTCGAGCGTTGCGCACGACATAGCCGCCAGCAACGGCAACGTCGTCAACATGGCGCGTTCCATCGTCAAGGATGCGATGAACTACCGCGACGGTGTCGGAAAATACGCGTACGGCACTGCGGCGGCGTTTGACGTAATCGATACGAGCCGCTCTGCGATGGCGCCGGTTGAAACGTCCGTGCGCGCACTGAATGATGCCATTGCCGCCAGCAAGGGCGACGCAAGAGTGATCGGCGCATTGCGCGACGATGCCTTGCGTGTTGACGGCATGGTGCGCTTCCCCGAGGCGACACCTGACATGCCATGGCATGCCGATCGTCCCGCTATTGCGCTTTACGACAAGATCGCTGCCGACACGCGGCTCACTGCCGCTATTCGAAGCGCGGCTGTGGCCGCGGAGGCGGCGGTTAAGAAGATCGTCATCGCGCACAAGGAAAGTTCACACTTCGAACCGTTCGGCGGCACTTCGTATACCGATGCGATCGGCCCGACGGTGCACTTTCCGGTGAGCGCGCGACAGATCGATCCATGGGCACCGAAAATCAGCGAAACGAAAAACCGGTTCTTCAACGAGACTGATGCCGCTGCCGCTGAACGCGTTGTTGCTTAGGCGCAGGAGCGCAGGCCGAAGGAAGGGTAGGAGCATCTGTGCCGTTGGAACCGACGAAGCGCGAGATCCTGGATGCGTTGCTGGACTTTCGCGATGCCGTGAGCCATCGCTTCGATAAAGTCGAGCTCACGCTGAGTGAACACGGCCGCATCCTCGAGCAACATGGATACCGCCTAGATTCAATCGATCGCCGCCTGAGCAGAATCGAAGAGCGAGTCGAAGTTCTCGAGCAGCGCTAGACTCATTCGTCCGCGACGGATCTTCCGTCGCGCGTCGACGCGGCGGACCTTTTCAACGGGTAAAACGCAAAATGGCAATGCCGTCCGAGCGCATTTGCAGGCACCACGTTGAGTAATACACTCGGTACTGCGTTTGAAACACCGGGCCTGGCCTCACTGTGCGGCAGGCGCGCGCAAGTTGTTTTTGAAAGTCGGGGCGCTGCTGCAGCGGCGCCTTATCGAGAAATAATGACAACGCCGGGGCGTCTTGCTTCTCGGTAAACCAGCGGCGCGCTTCTTGACCTTGCGCATCGTAGCCAATGTACACCGGCCGAATACCGGCGTAAAAATCAAGCAACGAGGAAAATCCGTAACCATCGGTCATCACGAGCGCGCCGCTCGGCTTGGCTAGACCTTGCACTTGGGCCGCGAGCGGGGCGTACGTGAAAATTTCAAACGGACCGGCATTGCGCAAATGCAGACCCATACGTTGTGCAGCGCCGTACAGCTGTAGCGGTGCGATGCCGGCCGCAAATAAGAGCCCGCTCATCAGGACCGCCGGCGCGAACGTCCACGCCCGAGCAGCGAAGCTGCGTTCCGTCGCCGGCAGTGCAACGCACAGCGAAAAGAATGGTCCTTCGAACCAATATGCTTCGACGCGTTCGTGAACGGCAATAACGAGCAGCGCGATCGAGAGCGGGATAGCCGTATACGCGATGATAGCGTGACCCGGGCGACGCGTGGCAATTGTCGCGGCAACCCAAAGACCCGGCGAAAACGCGGCAAGCCCAAGCGCATACGTGAGGAGCGGACGCGTGAACTGCACTTCGTCGGACGGATGGCGGTTCAGTACGGCAAACGCGAACGATGGCCAATTGCCCATTGCATTCCACGCAACGAACGGTGCATAGATCGCCGCAGCGACTGCAAACGAGATCCACAAGCCGCCACGCCACACGGGGCGATGCTGCGGCACCATCGTTGCGGCCGCCACGATTCCAAATGTGAGTGCCCAGCACAAAAAATGCGAGAGCAATGCGCCGCCCATTGCAACGCCAAGAAGCAGAAAGCACGAGACCGTGCGTTCGCGAAACGCACGTAAACCAAACCAAAGCGTGCACGCCCATCCAAGCGCAGCCGGGCCTTCGGGGGAAACCGTGACGGCGGTCACGTTCAGGATAGGCGCAAGTGCGGCCGCCAATGCAGCGATTGCGGCGGATTCGCGCGTACGCCACAATTCGTACGCTGCTGCCGCTAATGCGCCTATCGTTCCGGCGCCGCAGAGCACGAAAGGTAACCGCAGCACAAACGCCGATTTTCCAAGCCACCCAAATGCAGCAATGGTATACGCAACGGCCGGTGGATGGTCGATGTAGCCAAGTGCGAGACGCCTGCTCCACTCCCAGTAATACGCCTCATCGCCGGTCATCGGCAGCGATGCGGCAAACGCAAAGCGCAGCACCGTGACGGCGGCCACCGCAATCCACGCCGCTCGCACCATCATCTAACGCTGAAGCTCGATGCGCTGCGGATAAATCGGACGGTTGATGATTCGCTCGAGCGTCTTTGCGTCGGCGGAAACAATGAATTCGGCAAATTTTGCAAAGTCTTCGCGCACGGCCTGACCTTCGGCGAAACGCTCGTTTTGCGCCATATCGACTTTGCCGTCAACCGGAAGAAACCGCACGTAGCGGCCGTCGTCATCAACGCCGGTCTCGACGAGCTTTTCATCCTCGAAGATGTGAATGGCGGCGGCAATCGTGCGTTCATCGGCCTTGTCGAGTTCCAGTGTTCGCGCCAAATCGACGAACGTCATGCGCAGTTCACCGTCGCGCGCAATGTGCCGCAAGCCTTTGTAGATGGCGCGCAACAATGGCAGCGTCGGCGCGCTGCGATCGATGATGTATTCGTTGATCCGCCGATCGTGCTCGCCGAAGAGTAGATGAATGCGCGCGGGCTCACCATCGCGGCCGGCGCGGCCCGCCTGCTGATTAAACTCGGTGAAATCGAAGTTCAGATGGTAAAGCAGAACGTCGCGCACATCGGGGAGATCGATGCCTTCGCCGAATGCCGACGTCGCGACGACGATGCGAAGATCGCCTGCACGAAAGTACGATTCAACGGCGGTGCGTTCGGTGCTCGGCATGCCGGCGTGGTAGAACATCACCGCGTTGCGGAAATGTTTGCTCAGCGCTTCGGCGGTCTTCGTCGCTTCGCTGCGTGAGTTGCAGTAAACAATGCCTTTGTTGCCGCCCGAGAACGTTTCCGTGAGGTACCGGATTTTCTCCCGTGTGCCACGCGCGTCGACGACGTGCAGATTTTCGCGTACCGTTGGATCGATCACCCACGCATCGATCTTGAGATCGCTGGTTATCGTTTTGAACGCATCGTCGTTTGCGGTCGCCGTAAGCGCGAGCACTTGCGGCGAGCCCAGCTGGGCGATCGTGGCGCCGAGTTGCCCGTACGCGGCGCGGTGCTTTGATTCGAAAATATGGTGACATTCATCGATGACCACCAGAGATGGTACGCTGCGCCCGCTGAACGCCTCGCGGTGGTACTGCAAGAACTCCGGCGTGGCGAGAACGATGTCCCACGCACCGGTATCGAGCGCGCGCATGAGATCTTCGCGTTCTTCGCTCGAGATGGAACCGTTCGCGCGAAAAATGCGAAGGCCGAAGGGATCGAGGCGGCGTGTGAGCGCGTCGAATTGATCGTTCGCCAGCGCGCGCAGCGGATAGAGCACGAGCGTCTTCTGCTCCGATTCCAGGGCGCGCTGCACGGCCGAATATTGGAAGCAGTACGATTTGCCGCGTCCGGTGCCAAAAATCGCAAGTGTATTTTTTCCGGCTTCGACGCGTGCGAGAACGGCGAGCTGCGCTTCGTGCGGCTGCGCAGAGCCGATTAAGGCTTGACGGATCGCATCGCTATCGGCTTGCGCACGGGTTTGCAGTGCGAAAGCGTCGGGCGCTCGCATCGTGACGCGCTCGACGCGAATGTTGATGCCGTAATGCTTGTTGTCGCGCCCGCCGGTAACGTGTTCGATCGTCGCGCGGTACATCGTGCCGGCGTCGATGAGGGGCGCGAGATGAAGCGCGATCTCTTTGCGTAGAAAGCCGATGTGGAACGTGCCGTAGTGCAGCGCGATCGCATTTGCGTCGACCGGATTGTCGGGTTGGCGGCGCAGCTGAAGCTCTTGGCCCGGCTGCAGACCGGCGACCATGTTTTGGCGTCCTTCGAATGAGACGCCCATGACTTTGGTGACGAATTCGTCGCGGTCGGCGATGCCTTCGAAGGGATCGCGTTCGAGGTAGGTTTGCGCTTTTGCGAAGGTCGAGGCGACGAAGGCCTCGAGCGACGACAGGGCCTCGATGCCTCGCCCGTGGTTCGATACCTCACCATGACGCGTCGACACCCCACCAAAAAGCGACGACGCATCGCCCGCCGACGCGCTCTGCGTCGTGTCATGGTGAGCCTGTCGAACCATGGCCGAGCTTGTCGAGGCCTCGTGTTCCGATGCGCCGCGCGAATCCCACTCGCGCAGTAAACGTTCGAAAGCCGCCTCCGAAGGGGTCGGAGGCGGCAGGGGTTTAGTGTTCTTGCGGGTGCTCGGACTCATCGCCGCCCGGCGGCGTGGGTTGCTGCGGTTCGAACTCGTCAAGGTTTAGATTGATCGCTTCGTGGCCTTGATCGAATCCTTCGTCCGCGGGCACATCGAGCGGATCGATCGCCGTTTCGTCATACGACGTCTCTTCCGCCGTTTGATCCGCAATCGCGGTCGACGTGCCGGAATCGGAGCGTTTGCGCTTGTAGCGGGCCGGGCCGGTGCTCGGCGCACGGGTTGCTTTGGCTTTTTCACGACGCGCACGGCGGGCAGCGACGATATCTTCGCGGGCCAGACCGCTCTGCGAGGCTCCGAGCGAACGGTTTTGCGCGACGCTACGCGACGAACGCGACGTGTCGGATGCAAGACCGGCGGCGCGTTTACGCGCGGCCGCTTCCATCTGCCGTTTACGGAACACGAGCACCAGGGGCGCCGAGTAGAAGATCGAGTGATAACCGCCGGAGCAAATACCGACGAGCAGGGCGAACGCGAAGTTCTTCAGCGAGACGCCGCCAAGCGCGAGCAGCGCAACGAGCGTAATGACGACCGTTGCAAGCGTGTTGAACGAGCGCGTCATCGTCTGCAGAATCGACGTGTTCACGATCTTCTCGTACGCCTGGCCGGCCATCAGTTTCGTGTTCTCGCGGATACGATCGAGGATCACGATCGTGTCCATCACGGAGTAACCGATAACCGTTAGCACTGCCGCTAAGAATGCGTCATCGGCGCGTTTGCCGGCGAGCGCATAAATGCCGATCATCATCGCGGCGTCGCGCACGAGCGCGATAACCGTAACCAAACCGAAGATGTAGTTCCAGCCGAACCGGAAGGCGATATAAATAAACTGAATGCCCAGCGCGATGATGAGCGCGTAAATGGCATTCATCAAATATTCGCGGCCCAGCGTCGGACCAACCGATGAAATCTGCGACTTCGCTTGATCGACCGGCGCCGCCGTTCCAAGCGCATTCCACAATGAGCCGGAGTTATTGGCCAGCGCCGTTTGCGTTTCGATCCGGAAACGCGTATACGCGCCGCTTGCATCGGGGTTACCGACGGTGCGGATCTGTTCATCGACCAGATTCAGCGGAGCGATGGCATTGCGCAGTGCGGGTTGCGTAACGGGCTTCTGATACGTAACGTCAACGGACGTACCGCCCGTGAACGAGAGCCCGAGCTGGAGCATCCTGTTCGCCTGGAAGCCGTCGCCGCCCGCGAAGCCGTGATAGACCATCGACGCGATACCGGCGCCAATGATCAGGTACGAAATGAACGAGACGGTGCGGAACCATCCGACGACGTTCCAATTCAATCTACGGAAGAACATTACGAGTTGGCCTTCTGGAAGACACCGACGTCTTTGGTGTTGACGCCATAAAGCGGCGGACTGACCGCGATGTTGTTATCGACGAGCAAGTCGACGAAGAAGCGCGTGATGAACACGGCCGTTATCAGCGAGAACACGGTTCCCCAGAACAGCGTGTACGCGAAACCTTTGACGGTTCCGGTACCGAGCATGTAGAGTACGCCCGCACCGACGATCGTGGTGAAGTGGCTGTCGAACACCGCGGAAAACGCGCGCGTGAAGCCCGTGCGAACCGCGGCGCGCATCGTTTTGCCGGCCCACAGTTCTTCTTTCAGACGCTCGAAGATTAGGACGTTTGCGTCGACCGCCATACCGATCGAGAGCACGAAGCCCGCGATACCCGGAAGCGTGAGCGTTGCATGCGCTGCCGCGAGCAAACCGAGCATCATGCAGACGTAGATCATCAGCGCGATGTCGGCAAGCAAACCGGGCAAACGGTACACGACGATCATGAACAGCAGCACCAGACCCAAACCAAGCATCGAGGCCTTGAGCGACATCACAAGGTCGATCTTGCCGAGCGTCGGTCCGATGGTGTCGTTTTCGATGAAGTCGATCTTGGCAGGAAGCGCGCCGGCGTTCAAGTTGTTGGCCAGCGTAATCGTTTGATCTTCGGTGAACTGTCCGGTGATTTGACCGTCGCTGGAGATCGGGCTCTGAATCGTCGGCGCGGACAGATAATGATGATCGAGGAACATCGCAAGCGGTTTGCCGATGTTCTTGCTGGTGAGATCGTAGAATTTCTTCGGGTCTTTTGTGGTGAACAGAATGATCGGGGATCCGCCTTGCTGCGTATAGCCTGCGGACGCGGATTTCAAATCTTTACCGGAATAGACGACCGGACCGCTGACCTTGTACGCGCCTTCATTGACGAAATCGCACGCCCTTTGCAGCGCTTTGTCTTTCGTCACGCCGGTCGGACACGCGGCCAGCGCTTGATCTGCCGCTGCGCGTACCTGCTCCGGCATGATCTTGTATTCGAGCACTGCGATTTGCTTGAGCGCAGCTTCTGCTTTGGCGGGATCTTTATCACCCGGCAGATCGACCGCGATGCGCGTGCTGCCGACTTTGCTAATCTGCGGCTCGGTCAGGCCCAAGCCGTTGATACGCTTGTCGATGACCTGAATTGTTTGATTCTGGATATCGGGCGTGATCGTTTTGACTTCCGCCGTGGGGCTGAGCTGCAACAACAGATGCACGCCGCCTTGCAAGTCCAAACCGAGAGGAATTTTCTTCTCTAATGGAAGCGCCGCCCAAAGGCTCAGCGCGGTAATCCCGGCGACCAGCACCAGTTTTATGGGGTTTTTGTATCTGTTCCAGCTCATTACGTACCGATAGGAAAAAAAGAAGGCCCGGATGGGCGCACAACCCTAAGAGTCTAGCAGCCCCCGGCAGG
>CAZERJ010000099.1:0-10594 GCA_964514445.1 uncultured bacterium
GAGCGGCCGCGCGGTCGAAGCCTCCGGTGACGTCGACACGCTGCTGCTCGACAAGACCGGAACGATCACGCTCGGCGCGCGGCAAGCCGTCGAAATCATAGCGGCGCCGGGGTTCAATCTCGCCGACGTGTACCGCATCGCTTACTTGAGTTCGCTCTCCGACGAGACACCGGAAGGGCGCTCGATCGTGGCGCTCGCCGAGCGTAACGGCGTGACCGGCAACGGCGCTGCCTCCAATGCAACGTTCGTTCCGTTCAGCGCATACACGCGCATGAGCGGCATAGATTTTGATGGAACGTCGATTCGCAAAGGTGCGCCTGACTCGATTTCCACGTTTGTGCGCGAGCAAGGCGGCGAAGCAAATACGGCCCTGGCCAAGGATGTGGAGCGCATCGCGCGTTCCGGCGGAACGCCGCTGCTCTTGGCGCGCAATAAGCAAATCGCGGGCGTCATTTACCTCAAGGACATTCTCAAACCAAACATGCGCGAGCGCTTCGATCGCCTGCGCGCAATGGGCATCCGCACGATCATGATTACGGGCGACAACCCGCTTACGGCTGCGGCAATTGCAAACGAAGCGGGCGTTGACGACTTTCTCGCCGAGGCAACGCCTGAAACCAAGATGGATCTCATCAAGAGCGAGCAAGGCGCAGGCCGGCTGGTTGCCATGACCGGCGACGGCACCAACGATGCGCCTGCGTTGGCACAAGCCGACGTCGGCGTTGCGATGAATAGCGGAACGCAGGCGGCTAAAGAGGCAGCCAACATGGTCGATCTCGACTCGGACCCGACGAAGCTGATCGAAGTGGTCGAAATCGGCAAACAGCTGCTGATGACGCGCGGTGCGCTGACCACGTTCTCGATTGCGAACGACGTGGCAAAGTATTTCGCGATCCTGCCGGCGATGTTCGCTGCTGCGTATCCCGCCATGCAGACGCTCAATATCATGCGGCTCTCCACGCCGCAAAGCGCCATCTTGTCGGCAATTATTTTCAATGCGCTGATCATTATTGCACTCGTTCCGCTTGCGCTGCGCGGAGTGACCTACCGGCCGCGCGGCGCAAACGCGGTCTTGCGCGAAAACGTCTTGATTTACGGCGTGGGCGGCATCATTGCGCCGTTTATCGGTATCAAGATCATCGACGTCATTCTGACGCTGCTGCATCTAACGTAAGGAGAATCTGATGTTTGCACATATGGGCGCTGCCGTTCGAATGACGATCGTTTCGATCGTATTGCTCGGTTTCGTCTATCCGTTTGTCATGACGGGTCTTGCGCGCTTGACCTTTCCGGCGCAGGCCGGCGGATCGATGGTGTCGTTTAACGGCCACGTCGTCGGCAGCGCGATCATCGGCCAGCTGTTCACCAAACCCCAATATTTTCACGGGCGTCCCTCTGCCGCGGGCAAGAAGGGCTACGATCCTACCGCTACCGGTGGAACGAATTTGGGAACGACGTCGAAGAAATTGATCGATGCGACGCGCGCAACCATTGCAGCGCTCAAGAAAGAAAACCCCGACGCTGCCGGTCCTCCGCCGATCGATCTGGTGACGTCGAGCGCGAGCGGCATCGATCCGGACATCAGTCCGCAAGCCGCATATTACCAAGCGCCACGGGTTGCAAAAGCGCGCGGCCTGACGCTCGATGCGGTTCGCGCGATGGTCGCATCGCATGTACACGGACGCGACCTCGGCTTTTTAGGCGAACCGCATGTGAACGTGCTCGAACTCAATCTCGCGCTCGACGGAAAGCGGTAATGCTAACTCTGTCCCGCTGAGCCGCCTTACTTATACTCGCGCGCGAGAATCAGCAGTTCGCGCGCGCCTGCATCCAACAGACGGCGGCCGAACGGTCCGTGTTCGAACCAACGCTTCTCGCGCGAAGCACTCCCAACCACGACTGTCGTTTCTTTTTCAGAGCGTGCGATGTTCAGAACTGTAGCCGGCACGTCGCGCCCCGTCTCTTGCATCCACACACCGCCGCTCTGTTCGGTGCGCACCCGCAAGATCTCCAGCACATTCTTATTCGCCGGCGCCGATTCGCTCACGCAGGCAACGGCGAAACGCACGCCGAGACGGCGCGCTATTTTTGCGGCGCGCCCGATGAACGATGCATCCTCCTCGCGAGGTGCGACACTCAACAACAGCCGTTCGAACGGTGCTCCGACGCGCTCGCGATCCTTGGCCGCAATCGCCTCACGTAGCGCCAGTTCGCGCAGCGCGCGCAAGTTGTCGAGGCGGAAAAAATGATTGAGCGCCGTGTCGATCCGTTCCGGTGGATAGATCTTTCCTGTTCGCAGGCGATCGCGCAGCGTCTCCGGTGTGACGTCGATGAGCACGACTTCGTCCGCAAGCGCGAGAATCTCGTCGGGCAGCGTTTCGCGAACGCGAGTGCCGGTCAGGCGAAAAACCGCGTCGCCGAGCGCCTCCAGATGCTGCACGTTGAGCGTTGTGAGCACGTCGATACCTGCACGCAGAATCGCTAGCACGTCTTCGAACCGCTTTTGACTTGCAAATTCCGGCGCGTTTGTGTGTGCCAGCTCATCGACCAGCGCCACCTGCGGTTTGCGCGCAATAACGGCGTCGCGATCCAGTTCTTCGTATGTTCTGTCGTTGACGGTTACGCGCTTGCGGGGCAGCAGTTCCAAACCTTCAAGGAGCGCTGCCGTCTCTTTGCGCCCGTGCGTTTCAACAAAGGCTGCGACGACGTCCACGCCTTCGGCTTTCAACTGATGGGCGCGATCAAGCATGGCGTACGTCTTTCCGCTTCCCGCAACGGAGCCCAAAAACACTGTGAGCTTTCCGTAACCCGAACGCTGGCGATCGCCGAACGCACGCTGCGCGCGTTCGTGCGCGTCGGTTCGCGGCGATAAAAACGTTTGTCCAACTCCTGCAACGAAAATATCGCGCGTTGTGGGGCGCGATGCCAAACGCAATGCAAGTGGTCCCAGCGGCACGGCAATCAGCGATGCAGAGAGATTGCGCAGATCCGGGTTTGGCCACTCGAGGTCGGCCGCCAATGTTTCGACATCGAGCTCGTGCGCGATCGGCTCGACGTCCTCGGGTGGAACATCGGGATCGCGATACACTTCCAAGCGAAGGTCGAGTGCCTCGGCCATGGCGGCCGTGCGGCGCAAGAATGGTTCGACCGGTACGCCCGGTGTTACGAGTGCTGCTGCCGTCGATGCGCTGCCCGGGGAAACGGCGGGAATCGTAAGTTCGTCGACCGTGCGCAGCAGCAATTCGCGCAGCACATAGAGGGTGCGATCGCTGAATGCGCCGTCCAGCGCGCGATCGACGTCATCTTCGTGCACGACTTTTCCCGATCGCAGCCGGCTTTTGAGCAGCGAGGGCGAGATGTCAAGCGCGATCACCTCGTCGGCGCTTTTCAAAAACGACAACGGCACAATCTCGCGTACCGGATGACCAAGCACCATTTCGGCGACCGGCGCGGCAGTTTCCAAATGTGCGATATTGAAGGCACTCAGCACCGAAATACCGCGTTCGCGCAGTGCGAGCGCGTCTTGCCAGCGCTTTGCGTGCGCCGCTCCGGGAAGATTGTCGTGCGCAAGTTCGTCCAAGACGATCGCGTCCGGCTTCAGCGCAACCGCGCGTTCAAAATCGAATTCGGGAAACCGGTCGCCCGCGATCAGCGGCGGAATCAGTTCGATGCCTTCGGCGAGCGCGGTAAGATCGGCGCGGCCTTTGAGATCGATCCAGCCGATTGCGACGCGTCTTCCCGCGGCTCGCAGGCGGCGAGCATCGTCGAGCAAGCGCCGCGTTTTGCCGGCCCCCGGCGCCGCGGCAATATAGACGAGCAGACGCGCGCGCGAACCGAGTTCACGTGCAAATTCTTGGGCTTTTTGCCGCCGTAGTTCCTCAAGGTCCGGCGGTTGCGTAGCCATAAATCACAGGTTAAACCCAATGAAACGTACGCCCTATCTCGCCGCCGCTTGTTATGCGTTGCTCGCCGCCGCGTTTGTTTTGGACCTGGTCACGCCGCAGCTGTTCGTCGCGGCAATTTTGCTGAACGCGCCGATTGCACTGGCTGGGCTTGCGCTCAGCACCCGGCTGACGACGAGTATGGTCGTACTCGCTGAGATCGCAAACGTTATCGCGGGCTACGTCAACGGCGTCCAGGCCGGCTACCACTGGGATTCCGTGGCTGTCGGAGACCGCTTGCTGCTGGGCGCGTCGTTTTTGCTGGTCGGTTTTCTAACGATACGCGCGCAGGAAAACGCACGTGCCGCCGGCTCGGCGAGCGAACGCGCGCAACTCGCAATGGACGAAGCGGCGCTGAGGCGTGCTTTGGAAGCCGTTCGCGCGACGCTGAACGTCGATTTGGTGCTGCGCGCGATCGTTCGCGAAGCGCAGCTGCTAACCGGCTGCGATGACGCGCTGCTGATAGTGCGCACAACGCTCGAAATGCCGGAGCTGTATGAATTCAAACGAGGCGCCGTGGACTCGACGTTCCAGCGGCGCGCGCTCGATACCGCGACGAGCTCTATCGTGCAGCGCACGATCGAAATGCGTACCCCGTCGTTTTCAAGCGTCGATGAACCGGTGGCCGGGATGATTCTCTCGCAGCGCAACGCAGAACGAATGGCCGCCGTACGAATCATGTCGCGCGATACGCCGGCAGCACTGCTGTTATTTTCTAGCAGCTTCCGGCCCGGATTGGAACGGCTCTTGCAGCTGTTCGCCGACGGTGCGTCGGTCGCGTTAACGCAAGCGTGGCTATTTACGCAGCTCGGCTTCCGCAACGAAGAAATCGCGAGCCAGCGTAATGCGCTCGAGGAGCGCAGCCGCGTTATTCGGGATATCGTGTATGCGCTAGCGCACGATTTGCGCACGCCACTGACGGCCGAACACGTGACGATGGAACAAGCGCTCCGTGGCGCCTATGGTGATTTACCGGCGAGTTATCGCGAGGTGTTGGAAACGACGCTGCAAACGAACGCCGATTTGCGGCATCTGGTCGAAACGTTGTTAGTCGTTGCACGCTTCGAATCGGGCGAGAGTTCTACACTACGCGAGGAATTCGATCTCGGTGAACAAGCGCAGCGGGTCGTTCGCGAACTGGAATCGATCGCAAGACTCAAGCCCGTTTCGGTTCAAGCAGCGGTGGACGAAGGTGTGCGCATTTCCGGCGATCCGTCCGAAGTGCGCCGTGCGATTTCGAACTTGCTCTCGAACGCGATTACGGCAACGCCCGCCGGTGGAACGGTTTGGCTGCGCGTTACCGCTACGAACGGCGAAGCCTCGCTGACGGTCGAGGATGACGGTTATGGCGTAGCGCCGCAGCAGCGCGATGTATTGTTTCAGCGCTTCGGTACCAGCGCGCGTACGCTCGGAAGTGGCTCGGGGCTGGGTCTATACATCGTGCGGCTCATCGCCGAAAAGCTCGGCGGCAGCGCGACATACCGGCCGCGCGAGCCGCGCGGAAGCATCTTTTTGATGACGATCCCGCTCAGCCGCTCGAGGCAACCGGCGTGACGCAGCGCCCTCGTGTCGTCATCGTCGAGGATCACGCGCTCACGCGCGCGGGGCTTCGCACGGCGCTTGCGCAGCAGTTTGCGATCGCCGGCGAAGCGCCCGATGGAATTGCCGGCTTGGACCTGGCGCGCCGCGAACATCCCGACGTCGCACTGATTGACATCGGTCTGCCCGGCATGGACGGCATCGAACTGACGCGGCGTATCCGCGAAGAGCTTCCGCAAACGCGCGTAGTCATCGTCACGATGCTGGATGCCGAAACCGAAGTGCTTGCTGCTCTAGCTGCCGGCGCAGATGCGTACTGTGTAAAAACCTCGGATCCGGATCAGATCGCCGCGGCGGTTCGCATCGCGGGTGAGGGAGGCGCATACTTCGATCCGCAGGTCGCGCATATGGTTCTTTCGCGCATCTCCGGGAAAAACGAAACGTCCGCTCTGTCGCCGCTGACGCCGCGCGAAACAGAGGTGTTGCGATTGGTTGCCGCGGGGGCCGGTAACAACGAGATCGCCGAACAACTGCACATTGGCCTTGGCACCGTCAAGAGTCACGTGCGCGACATTCTGGAAAAGCTCGCGGCTTCGGATCGAACGCAAGCGGCCGTTGTTGCGCTGCGCAAAGGCTACATCTGAGGCTCTCGTGTTAATATCCGCATAACGTGCGTAGGGTACGCTGGAGCTCGATGATCGTTGCGCAGATCACCGACCTTCATATCAAACGCGCAGGCATGTCGCTCAGTCACATGCCGCACGTTGCGGGCCCCCTTCGCCGCGTGCTCGCAACAATCAATGGCCTCACCCAAAAGCCCGATTGCATTATTGCTACCGGCGATCTGACCGAGAGCGGTCATCCCGACGAATATGCACGTCTACGAGCGCTGCTCGAAAAGACCGACGTGCCGGTCTACTTAGTGCCGGGCAATCACGATCGGCGCGAACACTTGCGCGCCGCGTTCGCCGATCGTGACTATTTACAAGGCGGCGGTCCCATGATGTATGCGATCGAAGGCATGCTCACGCGCGTTGTTGCCATTGACACGAGTGAAGGAACGCGCCGCGGTGGATACTTGGATGAATCGCGTTTGCATTGGATCGACCGGACTCTGAAAGATCGTCCGCGCACGCGTACGATTCTAGCGATGCATCATCCGCCGTTCGCAACGGGCGTGCGCGCATTCGACTCCCAACAGTTCGAAGGCCGCGATGCACTGGCGGAAATCGTTCGTGCCAATCCGCAAGTGCGGCGCATCATTTGCGGCCATATTCACCAGGTGCTTCAGCGCCCTTGGAACGGTACGCTCGGTGTAAGCGCGCCAAGCACGGCACCTACGCTCGTGATGCATCCGCGGGGCGGCGTTTTCTTCGAACCGGGCGGATTTCTGCTCCACCGCTATGATTGGAACGCGGAGATCGTCACCGAGCTGGTTCGCGTTGACGCAGAGCCGGTGGCAATAGGAGCTTAGCATCCTGCGCTGGCTCCGAGCGCAGCGCAGGTTCTGCGCCGGAACCGGAATAATTCTTTAAAATGCAAGGCGGAAGGCGCATGCCTGTGCTCGTTCAAGCGGCGGCCTCGGTCGTGCTTGCTGCCGGTGTTTTTTCCGCCGCTCTTTACTTATTTGCCAATCACGCGAACGGGACGTTCGGATTTAGCTCGACCTTTTTATCGGGGCGTGGGGCGCTGCTGGTCAACACCGTTGTACAGGGCGGCCCAGCCAACCGCTCAGGCATACGAGCCGGAGACGTTCTTTCGCCGCCGAGCGCCACGCTCGTTGACCGTTCGGTGTTGTCTTTGTTCGGGAACCCGCCCATCGTAGTGGCGGGCGACGCGGCGCCGGTCGTGCGTGAACGCCATGGCACTCGAAGTCCCGTTACGTTGATTGCCGGCTATAATACAGAAACACCGCGGTTTGAGGCGCTGTTTTTTGCGTTGGTTTCATTGCCGATGCTTGCGCTCGGGTGGTTTATTGTGTGGCGGAAGCCATCGGACGGCGATGCAATCGTCCTGGGATTCATGCTTCAAAGTTTTGGGCTTGCCATGGCAATCCCCGATCGCGTCGGACCGCCCTTGGCGCGGCTGTTCTTTTATGAAATATTCTCGTCGGCGTTGTTTATCTTCGGCGTCTATTGCGCTGCGCTATTCTTTGCACGTTACCGCGAAGGCTCCGGAATCGCGAGATTCATCCGCAGATTGTCGCTCTATGCCGCCAGCGCATTGACGGTGATAGAGCTGCTCTTAATGGCCGCAACCTATCTTTTACCGCTATTTGTGGGAGACGTTTCAATACTAACGGTCCCCACGATCATAGCCGTCGTCGGCGTGCCGCTACTGGCGTTTATCTGCTTCATCGACGCGTTTCGATCGGGAAACGATGTCGATCGCGCACGTTTGCGCTGGATCGGCGGCTCGTTTTTCATAGGCTTTAGCGGCCCGGTGTTTCTTCCCGGCGCGATCCTCATTCTTGGGTCCACCTATGACGTTACGGACCAGCTGATCTTTTCTTCCACATTCTATGTGCTAGCATTCGGACTGACGTATGCAATTCTAAAGCGTCGCGTCGTCGATGTGTCCTTCGTCATCAACCGGGCGCTCGTATTTAGCGCAGTATCGGCGTGCGTCGTCGGCGCGTTCATCGCGCTGGAATGGATCGCGGGAACGCTGTTCGTCAACCTCTCACGCGCGACGAGTCTGGTCATCGAGGCGGCGATAGCCCTGGTGATAGGATTTTCTCTGCGGCCACTGCACGACAGAACGGATCGGTTCGTCGATCGGATCTTTTTTGCCAAGCGTCATGCCGCTGAGAAAGCACTCCGGCAACTAGCCGTGGAAATAAACTTCATTAGGAACCGTGAAGCCGTGGTGGCTCGTGTGCAACGCGACCTGGTGCGGTATTTGGAGGTTACATCCATAGCGCTCTATTATCGCGATGACGTGGAGGGCGACTTCGCCCAAATTGCAGATGCTCCGGAAGCGCCGGAATTTCTCGACGCAGACGATAATGCGGCCGTCGCCATGACCGTTGAAGAGGCGCCCGTGCACTTAGACGAACGGGACACGCGTCTTCGCGGCGAGGTCGCGATTCCGCTTGCAGTCCGAAAGGTGCTCGTTGGCGCGCTCGTTTTGGGTCACAAACGGTCCGGTGAGGCATTTGCGCCGGACGAGATGGATTCTTTGCGATTTCTTGCCGGGTATTTAGGCGCGGCTCTTGCGGCGCTTTCGGCTACGCTCGAATCCACGTCGACTCAGTCGCTGCTGCGCGAACTCTTGATCGAAACGCGCGAACAGCGCGCGCAGATACAATCGTTAACGCAGCGCCTTCTAGCCTTGATAGAGATGCGAAACGCCGAACGGCCTTAGGCCCGGCTCATCTCGCGTTTGCGCTGACGCAAGCGTTCTTGCTCGTTGAGAATGCGCTTGCGGATTCGGATTGATAGCGGGGTGATTTCAACCAGTTCGTCGTCTTCGATGAACTCGATCGCGCGTTCGAGCGAAAACTCTTCCGGCGGCGGCAGTTTCACGTTCTCGTCGGAACCGGCTGCGCGCATGTTTGTGAGTTTCTTTTCCTTGACGACGTTGAGCGCAACATCTTTGTCGTCGTTGGCGCGGCCCACGACCATGCCTTCGTAGACGTCAACGCCCGGACCGACGAAAAACCTTCCGCGCTGCTCTAAACCCATGAGCGCGTATCCCGTCGTGCGGCCCGTGTCGCTTGCAACGAGCGCGCCGACGCTGCGGCCCGGCAATTCACCCTGCCATTCCTGATGATCGTAGTACGTGTGCGACATCACTGCGGTACCGCGCGTGAGCGTAAGCAGTTCACCGCGCAAACCGAAAATGGCGCGCGTCGGCATGGTGTATTCCAGGCGGCGTGAATCGCCGACGTTGAACATGTTCGACATCGCCGCTTTGCGCCGGCCAAGCGCTTCAATAACCGGACCTTCGTATTCCGAAGGCACGTCGACGACGACATACTCCACCGGCTCCCAGCGCTTGCCGTCGCGTTCCATAACAATGACTTGCGGCTTGGAGACTTGCAGTTCGTAGCCTTCGCGGCGCATCGTTTCGATGAGAATCGAGAGATGCAGTTCACCGCGTCCGCGCACCTCAAACGTATCGGCCGAAGCCGTATCGGCAACGCGAAGCGCGACGTTGGATTCCAGTTCCGCCATCAAGCGCGCGCGGATCTGGCGTGAGGTAAGGAACTTGCCTTCTTTGCCTGCGAACGGCGAGTTGTTCACGCTGAAGAACATCGAGACCGTCGGCTCGTCGACCGCAACGGCATGGACTGCTTCAGGCGCATTGAGATCCGCGATTGTATCGCTGATGTTCAAACCTTCGATTCCCGAAACGCAGACGATATCGCCGGCCGAAGCTTCCTCGATTTCCACGCGTTCCAGGCCTTGAAATGCCAAGAGTTTCGTGAGCCGCAGGCCCGTTTGCACGGTGCCGTCGGGCGCGACTTTTGCAATGGGCGCATTGACCTTTGCGCTGCCGCGGAACACGCGTCCGATACCGATGCGTCCCACGTAGCGGTTGTGATCGATGGCGGAAACGAGCATTTGAAACGGGCCGTCCTCGGCCGGCGCTTCCGGAATCCGGTCGCGGATAACGTCGAACAGCGGTTCGAGGTCTGATCCGGGCTGCTCGAGGTTGCGTGTTGCTTGACCGAGCTTTGCGTTCGTGAAGACCGTCGCAAAATCGGCTTGCTCGTCGCTGGCGCCCAGTTCGATGAACAAATCGAAGACTTCATTGACGACTTCAGTCGGGCGCGCATCCTTGCGATCGATCTTATTGACGACGACGATCGCGCGCAGATCCAGTTCGAGCGCTTTGCGCAGCACGAAACGCGTTTGCGGCATCACGCCTTCCGCCGCGTCGACAAGCAGCAGAACGCCCTGCACCATCTGCAGTACGCGCTCAACCTCGCCGCCGAAGTCCGCATGTCCCGGTGTGTCGACGATGTTGAATTTCACATCGCCGTGGCGCACTGCCGTGTTCTTTGCTAAAATCGTAATGCCGCGTTCGCGTTCGAGCGGATTGGAATCCATGACGCGCGTCTCGACAGCCTGACCTTCGCGGAAAACGCCGCTTTGACGCAGCATCGC
>CAZERJ010000100.1:0-10538 GCA_964514445.1 uncultured bacterium
TGAAACGCGATGGGGCTGATATTAGGATAGGTAAACCAATGATGCATACGATGCTAGAGCAACCGTGCAGCCCGCACCGTTAAACGCGGGGCTCGCCTTTCTGGCCGGGCTCGTTTCCTTTGTCTCTCCGTGCGTCCTTCCGCTGGTTCCCGCATATCTGTCATTCCTGAGCGGCTCGACGATCGAAGAACTCCAAGGCCGGCCCGATCCGCGCGCGCGGGCCGCAGCGCTGGCGCATGCGCTCGCGTTCATTGCAGGCTTCACGATCGTCTTTGTCTTGCTCGGCGCGACTGCGACGTTCATCGGCGCGGCGCTGCGCGAAAATCAAATTCTGATTGCACGCATCGGCGGAGTCGTCGTCATCATCCTCGGATTGCAAATGCTCGGCGTCCTGCGGCTGCGTTTTCTGGCCATGGACACGCGCGTGCACGTCCAGACGCGCCGCCGCTCACTTTGGGCTTCCGCCGTCGTTGGGCTCGCCTTTGCAGCCGGATGGTCGCCGTGCATCGGCCCCGTTTTGGCCGGAATCCTGACGCTGGCATCGCAAGAAGGCAGCGCGTGGCAGGGGGCGGGGTTGCTCTTCGTCTATTCCCTGGGCTTGGCGGTCCCGTTCTTTATCGCGGCCGCAGCGCTCGGTGTCGTTTTGCCGGTGTTCGGGCGCATCAAGCACTTTTTGCCGGCCATCGAAAAATTTGCCGGTGCGTTCATGATTGTTACGGGAGTCGTTCTTGCATCCAACTGGTTCCTCAGAATTGCCGGCTGGTTCTATCAGTACATACCACAACCGAAGATTTGAAGGGCTTCAGCTCTTCATCATCGCGGCCGTCGTGGTCGCGCTCGATCAGTGGTCCAAAGCGATGGTGCTCAAGCACCTGGCTCTCGTTACCGCGTGCGAACCATTTTGCGCAAACACCAAACCGGTCATCCCGGGATGGTTGAGCATTACGCCGATCGCGAATTTCCACGGCGCCTTCGGTATGTTCGGCGGCAATCCGGTGCTGCTGATCGTCATGGCGCTGATCGTGCTGCTGCTGTTCTGGTACTCGTTCCGCGAGCAAGCGCGCCACTCAACGCTGGTGCGCGTTGCGTTTGGCATGATTTTGGGCGGCGCGATCGGCAACATCGTCGACCGTGTGCGCTTCCATTACGTTGTAGACTTTATCGACTTTAACCGGTTCCCCAGAGTCTGGTTTTACACGTTCAACGTCGCCGACGCGTGCATCACGATCGCGGTGTTTCTGCTGATCATCGCTAGCCTTGCGTCACGTCGTCGCGCCTGAAGACGCCGGAAAACGCGCCGACATTCTTGTCGCGCGGCTGACCGGGTTTTCTCGATCGATCGTCGCGCACGCGGTGCGCGAAGGCCAGGTGCTGGTCAACGGCCACGCCGTGAAGGGCAGTCATCTCGTCGCCGAAGGCGACGCAATCGAATATGATGTGCACGATCGCCCCGGCATCACGGTGGAACCTGAAGCGATCGATCTGTCGATCGTGTACGAGGACGACGATGTGATCGTCATCGATAAGCCTGCCGGCATGGTGACGCATCCGGCGCACGGCGCGACGAGCGGGACGCTTGTGAACGCATTGCTCGCGCACGTGCAGTCGCTGCCGGGTGATGCGCTGCGGCCGGGACTCGTGCACCGGTTGGATCGCGATACGTCCGGGTTGCTCGTTGTCGCAAAGACGCAAGATGCGCTCAGCGCGCTCGGCAAAGCGATGAAAGGCCGGCATATTTCGCGCGAATATTTGGGTCTGGTCGTTGGCGTTCCCACGCACGCGAGCGGTACGATCGACGGCGCCATCGGACGCGATCCGCAGAACCGGTTGAAATACACGATTACTTCCGAGGGCAAGCATGCGATTACGCATTACGAAGTGCGCGAACGATTGAAGTATGCAGCCGAACTGATCTTCACGCTTGAAACCGGACGCACACACCAAATCCGCGTGCACATGGCGGCGCTGGGGTACCCGATTATCAACGATCCGGTGTACGGAAAGACGGATCCGCAGTTCGAGCTGCCGGGACAAGCGCTGCATGCATGGCGGTTGTCATTCCGGCATCCCTCGTCCGGGCGGCAAATGGAATTTCAAGCCGATCCGCCGCCTGAATATACGAATGCCAAAGCGCTTCTTCGACCTTCGTAAGCGCGACGACGGCGCGCGGCGCGGCACGATGACGCTCGCGCACGGCGCCGTGGAAACGCCGACGTTCATGCCGGTTGGAACCGCGGCAACTGTGAAAGCGCTCACGCCGGATGACGTGCGCGAAGCGCATTCGCAGATTATTCTGGCAAACACATACCATTTGTGGCTGCGCCCGGGATTGGAGATTTTGCGGGACGCCGGCGGTTTGCACCGTTTCATGGCCTGGGACGGACCGATTCTCACCGACAGTGGCGGTTTTCAAGTCTTCAGCTTGGAGTCGCGCCGAACGCTCGACGCCGACGGCGTCACGTTTGCGTCGCATTTAGACGGAAGTTTGCACCGTTTCACGCCCGAAAACGTTCTGGCATTTCAGGAAACGATCGGCGTGGACATCGCGATGCAACTCGACGTATGCGTAAAGCTCCCCGCATCACCGCAAGATATCGAACGCTCGGTACTGCTCTCTGCGCAGTGGGCGCGGCGCAGCGCACAAGCGCGCTCGCGCAACGACACCGCGCTTTTTGCAATCATGCAGGGCGGTCTGGATCTCGATGCGCGCAAACGTAGCGCCGAAGCGATTGTGCAGCTCGATTTGCCGGGTTATGCCATCGGGGGATTGTCGGTAGGCGAAACGCGCGATGAGATGTACCGCCTTGCCCGGCATTCAGCCTCGCTGTTGCCGCAAGAGAAGCCGCGATATCTGATGGGCGTGGGAACAGTGCGCGATATCGTCATGGCGGTGGACTGCGGCATCGATATGTTCGACTGTGTGTACCCAACGCGGTGCGGGCGCAACGGGCGCGCGATGACGCGAACCGGTGAGTTCAGCATTCGTAATGCAGCATACGTGCGTGACTTTACGCCGGTGGATCCCGCGTGCGACTGCTACGTGTGCCGAACGTACACACGCGCGTATTTGGCGCATTTATTCCGCGCCAACGAGATGCTCGGCCCGCGACTCTTATCGTTTCATAATGTTTATGTACTTAATGATCTGATGCGCGAAGCGCGTATCGCAATCGAGGCAGGGACGTGGACGCAATTTCGCGATAGCGTTCTGGAAGAGGAACGCTGAATGGTACGCTTATTCGTCGCCGGCTATCCGCGTGAAGCGACAAAGGAAGAGCTGCTTGAAATCTTCCGCCGTTACGGCGCTGGAGATGAAGACGTCACGTTCCCGCGTGACCGGCGCACGCGCCGCAAAAAAGGGTACGCATACGTCAACGTCCCGAACGACGCACAAGCCCAAGCCGCAATCGCCGCCTTCAACCTCTTTGAAATCGAAGGCAAACCGTTAACGGTTACACGCGCGGAAGATCGCCCACTAAAGGTGCGTCGCGGCCGGCGTTAGCCTTTCTTTGTCACACTGAGCGTGACACAAGGGTCACTGCGACACAACCTCTGCGCACGACGCGCATAGCGTAGGATGCTCGTGATTGGTGCCAAGTGGCAGATACTTCCAGCAGCGGGCGCATTTCTCGCCATCGGCCGGCGAGAGTTCCACTGTTGCGTCGCCCTGCGCTGACGGGTCTTCGCGTAACGTCACCGCGGAAACGACAAGCGCTTCGCGCACGGCGTCTTGGTTTTCGCTGAAGATTGCGTGCCAGCGCGGCGATAGTGTCAGCTTCGCTTGCAATTCGTAGTCGCGTTTGCCTTCCGATGCGGCGACTTGTGCGCGCAGATCTTTGAGTTTAGTCCACGTGTCGGGGTCGAGAGGTCTCAATGCCTCGGCAGTGGTTCGATTCCTCACCATGAAACGTGGCACGATGCCGTTCGCCGTACCGCTGGCCTCGCCGAGCTCCAAGTCGAAGACGCTTTCGCGGTTGCGGCGCAGTTCTTCGGGCAAAGATTGCCATGCTTCTTCTGCCGTGAACGAAAGCATCGGCGCAAGCACTACTGCGAAGCGTTCCAGGATGTGCAGCAGGGCGCTTTGCGCGCTACGCCGGCGATGCGATGCGGCGGCGCTCGAATACAGCCGGTCTTTCAGCGCGTCGAAATAGAAGCTCGACAGATCGTCGCTCTCGAACCGCAAGATCTCGAGATACGCATCGTGCAAGCGATACTCGCGCAGCTGCGTGGTAACGCGAGCGAACCACGCATCCGTCACTTCGCAAGCGAGCCGGTCGAACCACTGCATCTCTTCGCGGGGCACGATTGCGTCCGCAGGCAGATCGTCGATGTTGCTCAGTGCGAAGCGCAGGCGGTTGCGGATGTTGCGGTAGACGCGGCTGACTTGATCCACGACGTTGGGACCAAAGCGTACGTCGTCGACGAATTCCGTCGAGGCAACCCACAAGCGCAGCACGTCGGCGCCCCACTTGTTCATCGCGTCGTCGGCATCCATGCCGGTCCCGAGCGACTTGCTCATCGCGCGGCCTTGTTCGTCGTTCACCCAGCCCGGTTTAACGACGTGCTTGTATGGCGCATCGCCGCGCGCTGCGGTTGCAAGCACGATCGAGCTTCGAAACCAGCCGCGGTATTGATCCGCGCCTTCAACAACGAGGTCCGCCGGCCACGGCAATCCGTTCTTGCCGAGCACCGCGAGATTCGAGACGCCCGACTCAAACCAAATATCGACGATGTTCTTTTCTTTTTCAAACTCGGTGCTGCCGCACTTCGGGCACGCAAACCCTTCGGGAATGAAAGCTTCGACCGGCAAGCTCCACCACGTGTCGGCGCCGTCCTGCGCGAATCGCGCCGCCGCTTTGCGGGCAACGCTCGCATCCAGCACCGATTCGTTGCAGGCGCGGCAGATGAGCGCGGGAATCGGCGTTCCCCACGTGCGTTGACGCGAAATGCACCACTCTGGATGATTTTCAACCATCTGCTCGATGCGCTGCTGGCCCCATGCCGGCGTCCACTTCACGTGATGAATGCTTTCAACCGTTTTGCCCGGCAAGTCCGAGTCATGCATCGCGATGAACCACTGCGCCGTTGCACGGAAGATTACCGGGTTATGGCAGCGCCAGCAATGCGGATAGCTATGCGTAAACTCAAATGCCGACCACAGCGCGCCGCTCTCGCGCAGGTCCTCGACGATCTTCGTGTTGGCTTTCCAAATGTGCATGCCGGCGTACGGCCCGGCTTCCATCGTGAACACGCCGCGGTTGTCGACCGGATTGAGGATCGGCAAATTGTAGCGTACGCCCGTCTCGAAGTCGTCCGCACCGTGACCCGGAGCAGTGTGAACAGCGCCGGTGCCTGTTTCGAGATCGACGTAATCCGCCGTGACGATCAACGAATCGCGATCCATGAACGGATGACGCACCGCAGCGCCGCTGAGTTCTTCTCCCGGAATTGAAGCGAGCATGTGCATCGAACCAAAATGCTCGCCAAGCACATGTGGCGCGCGTTCCGTTGCAACCACAAGCAGTTCATGCCCATGGCGGTACAGACCGTACGACGCGTCGGCCTTGAGCGCAATTGCAACGTTGGCAGGAAGCGTCCACGGTGTCGTCGTCCAAATCAGCACGCTCACCGGCAGGCCTTCATCCTTGACGCCGAATCGACGCATCACATCGGCGCGCTGCACGTCGTTCGCGGTGAAGCGCACGTACACGGACGGTGACACTTTATCTTTGTACTCGATCTCAGCTTCTGCCAGCGCGGTCTCGTCGTGAATGCACCACAGTGTCGAACGCAAGCCTTTGTAGATCCGTTTTTGCTCGGCAAGCACCGCAAGCATATCGACAATCGCAGCTTCGTACGAGGGATCGATCGTGCGATACGGCTGGTCCCATTCGCCGAAGTTACCCATGCGAACGCGCGTGGTCCGCTGCCGGTCGAGCCAGTGCAGCGCGCGTTCCTTGCAAACGCGCCGCAGTTCGAGCGGATCGATGTCGTGGAAATCTTTGATCTTTAGGTGCTTGAGCGTGTCGAGTTCGATCGGTAAGCCGTGCATGTCCCAACCGGGGACGAACTTCGCCCAATAGCCGTCGAGCAGCGCGATCTTATTGAAAACGTCCTTGAGCACCATGCCAAGGAAATGTCCAACATGCAGATTGCCGTTTGCATACGGCGGACCATCGTGCAACACGAACGGGCCGTTTTGCTTGTTGCGTTCCAAGCGGCGCGCGTAGGTGCGCTGCGATTGCCACCATTGCACGCGCGCCGGTTCGCGCTTGGGCAAGTCGGCTTTCATGGGGAACGCCGTTTTCGGCAAATTCAAAGTTTCGCGGTAGTCGCGCGCTGCGGTTTCACTCATCGGGACTCGGCCTTTTCGCGCACAAGGGCATCCAGCACCTCGAAATTACGCGCAGCAAGCATTTTTACGCGCTGCGCCGCGCTTTGCAAATGCTCGCGAACCGCCGCGCGCTGCGCCCACAAACGGTCGACGGCCGCGTCGATATCTTCGGGCGAGGGCTTTGGACCAGGCGGATCGAGACTAAGGAGGGGTGCAAGCGGATACGCAAGGTCCTCGCAGAGCGCGCTCACCTTCGGATCGTATGGGATCGCTAAAAACGGCACCGCAAACAGCGCTGCAAACACCAGAGCATGCAAGCGCATGCCGACGACGGCATCGGAATGCCTGATAACGTGCGCCGCGCGCGCTAGATCGCACTCCGGCAAGAGCGTTGCAGGAGTCGTGCATCGCCGGATTACCTGCGTGGAGACTTCGGCATCGGCGGCTCCGCCGAGCGGCAAAAAGGCGACGCGCACACCATGGGCGTTGGCAAAGCGATCTGCAGCGCGTGCAATCGCATCGAGGCGATCTTTTACGCCGTTTGCTTTGCGCACGCTAAAGATGACGTACGGTTTACTATCATCGCCAAGACCTTCGGCGGCAAGTACATCTTCGTTGTCCGGTAAGTCGTAGAGGAACACGGGATCGGCCGTGTGCTCCACGTTCACCGCGGGAAGGAGTTCGCCGAGAAGCTGCGCTGAGCGCGAATCGCGCACCGTCGCAGCATCGAGCTTCTTGCACCATTCGCGCACGAGCGTCTTGCCCCAGAAATCCAGCGGGCCGATTGACTGCGCGAACACCATCGTTTTGCGTCCGGCGCGCTGCGCGGTTCGTAAAATGCCGGCGTAATACATCAGGCTGCGCAAACTCGTCGCGTTCTGCAACAAGCCACCGCCGCCGGAAAGCACGACGTCGGCGCGCTCAATGCTGCGGCGAATCGCTTTCGGATCCCACCGGGGCGTCGCCGTCACGCGCAGTTCGTGCGCTGTTTCATCGGGCTTGGCCGAGAGTACGTCGATTTCCGCGAGCGGGTAACGCGTCTTGAGCTGGGACACGATCACCGCAAGCAACGCCTCATCGCCGACGTTGCCGAAGCCGTAATAGCCGGAGATCAGGAACCGCACTACGCCCTCGCAACGAAGATTCGCCGGTAGATCGCGACGAGGATCGCGCCAATGATGATGCCGAGGACGAGTCCGTTGAAAACGCGCAGCACCGAAACGCCGAGCGAGGTGTGGACGTGTGAGAACGTATCGATGATGTCACCGATGCCGATACCGATGGCAAGACTAAAGAGAATTCCTGTGACGCGCCGGTCACCGGTGCGCAGCGCAGGCAGCAGCATCATCGCCGGAAAGCCGATCACAAATTCTTTGAAACGTGGGCGCACGCTCAGGAGCGTGGTGAGGTGATGCCGCAGCGTTAGCTCGAAATTGGATGGCGCAATATCGCTTTGATTCCCGCTGCGCACCAACACCAGCGCGGCAATACCGAGCACGGCGCACGCAGCAATCAGTTGATAAATCCGGATCGGCGCTGCAAACGCTTCGCGCGGACTGCCGACATTTGCGTTGAATTTATCGGTAAACAGATACAGGCCGAGTGCAATCAGCGGCGGCAACGCAAGCACCAGTTTCACGCCGCGCAGCGGAGTGATCTCTTCCATCAGCGCCGGCGCGCTCACGATCCCGACGAGCACTAATGCGCCGAGCAACGCAACTCCGGCGCCGATGAGCGTCCATTTCAAACTCTCGCCGAGCTGCGCACGTAATCGCGCCTTGGGCACGGCAAAAAATGCGCCGGACAGCGCGGTGAACGCCGCCGCCGCGAACACCTCGGCTGCCAGTATCGCCATAACCGAACGCGCGATCACCGAATGATGCACCGCATATCCGGCGAGAATCACCGCTACGGTCAGCACGTACGCCGCCACATCAATGCTGCTGTGCCGGCGCACGCCGTACCAGTCCAGCAGCAGCACGAGCAGTGAGGGCACCGCCAGCGAAGCGATGAGCACGGCGATAGGCGAGTCGCCCTTATACGTTGCCGGAATCGGCGTTGCGCGCCCGAGCCGGAAACCGTGCTCGCGCAAACCGGATGCGATTTGCGAGACAATATCGACGTTCGCTTGCTCCGCCGTCATTTGATTGTACGTATGCAGAAACGGCCGCAGATATACTACGCGAACGTTGCGTTCGCGCGCACCGAGATCGTAGCGCGCGACGATCGCCGGCGGCAGCAACTTGTCTAATTCCAGTTTGCTGATCGCTTGCACGCGAACCGTGCGGCCTGGAATGAGCGCCGCCAACTTGTCGTAGCCCTTTTGCGCCTGGGAGACGTCGTACGTCTCGATCATGCCGAAGTTTGTTTGCGGGTGCGCATTGAATGCTGCGGCTGCGTCCTCGATGCGATCGGGATAGCCAAGCACTTGATTGCGCAAACCGAAGAAGATCGCCGTCGAGAGCCACTTGCCCGCGCCGACGTCGTTGAACATCGCGTTCATCTGCGGAAGCTGCAGCCGTTCGTCGTTTTGAAAACGCGGTTCTATGAAGAAACCGAACTTGCGAGCAAGCGCAACTTGATCGCTCGGAATGCCAAGCCCGATGCTATTGAAGTAATCGACCTGCGTGCGGATCGAGATCACGTATGGCGCGGTCCGGCCCTGAAGTACGCGGATCCCTTTTGCTTCGAAATGCAGCAGCAATTGCTGCATGTAGCGATCGAAGCTCGGCTTATCGTACGCGAGAATGTACACTTCATCGGGCCGGATCTTTCCGGATCGTGCGACACTCGCGAGCGCCGGATTGGAGAGCGGCGAAAGTCTGGCGGCATCGGCAAGCGCCGTTCCGGAGATCGCGTACCCATATTTTGAAGTAGAGCCCGTGAGCGCGCTGCCCAGTTCTTCAGAGAGCGCCAGCGATGTGAGCCCGGCGCGCCGCATCGAGAGCAGCAGCACCGGCAGATTATAGTTATAGGCTCGAGCAAAGCCGGCAAGGTCGTTGAAATCCATCGCGATTTCGACGCGGTTTTCACGGCGTTCCAGCCGGTAGCGCGTTGCGGCGACGAAGAGCGAGGCGATGAGCGCAATTAGAAGCACGAGCGCCGCATAGCGCCGGCGCGGGTCGATTCGGTCCACGGGTCGGGCGTTCTATTAAAAAACAGGAAGGCCCGCCGAAGGCGAGCCCCCTGCCGTCGCGTATGCGGTTGCCCGCATACCGGGTGTGGGCGACGCTTTTAAGATAAGAAACAGCGGGTGCCCACAAAAGCCGCCGTGCCTGGAAGACGGTACTTAGGCCTCGGGCCGCCGCTCCCTTGTGTTTTCTACTGAGCCTAGTCGCTTTTTTACGAAAAGTCTACCTTTGCCACTTAGCCTGCCTTTTGCCAAGAAACGCCGCAATGCCCTCTTGTGCATCGGTGGCCTGAGCGTTGAGCGTCATGATGTGTTTGGCATATGCGTACGCTCGCGGCTGGTCGAGATCGACCTGCGTGTAGAACGCTTCTTTTCCGAGCGCGACGATGCTTCTGCTCGCCGTGCAGATTTTGCGCGCTAGCGCCAGCGTTTCACCATGAAGCTCCGCAGCGGGCACAACGCGATTGACCAGACCCCACTGCTCGGCAGTCCCGGCATCAATGAAGTCGCCGGTAAGCAGCATCTCCATCGCTCGCTTGCGTCCGATCGCACGCGTCAGTGCAACCATGGGCGTCGTGCAGAACAGACCGATGCGAACGCCCGGCGTGGCAAAGCGCGCTTCTTCCGCTGCGATGGCGAGGTCGCACGTTGCCACGAGCTGACATCCGGCAGCGGTTGCAATCGTTGCGACTTCAGCGATGACAGGCTGTGGAATGTGTTGGATCGTGTCCATGAGATCGACGCACGTGTCAAAGATCTCAGCGAACGCTTCGACTTGCCGTTCGCTCACGCTCTGACCGCATTGGAACTCGCTGAGATCGTGACCGGCGCTGAACGCAGGACCTTCTCCGCGGAGAATGACGACGGCGGTGTCGGTGCGTTCGCCAACTGCGGTGAACGCGGAGATGAGCTCGCGCATGAGCTCAAGCGAGAGCGCGTTGCGCTTCTCGGGCCGCTGCATGCTGATGATGGCGATCGCGCCGCCGTCCTCGTATTCAATCGCGACGTTGTTCATAAAACAAAATGGTGGGCGATGACGGGCTCGAACCGCCGACATCCTCCTTGTAAGGGAGG
>CAZERJ010000101.1:0-10339 GCA_964514445.1 uncultured bacterium
CGTTCAAAGTGCCGTTCGTTCCGCTCTTCCCGATTCTGGGCATCGTGATGTCGCTGTCGCTGGCGGTGTTCGGCTTATCGCGCAAGACGTGGATCATGTTCACGGTCGCACTCGTCGTCGGCTTAGTGATCTTCTTCGCGTACGGCTTCCGAAAGAGCGACCCCTCGAAGGTCGAACCGGTCGTAGAGCCCGAGGCTTTAGAACCGGTTTAAGGTCCCTTGTAGTCCACGTCGATCACTCGAAACACTTGGCCGCGGGGCGCGCTAAAATATACGTGCGCGCTTCCGGGGTGCTTGAATTCAGGAACGCCGGCCGCCCGCAAACGCTCCAGACATTCCTCGAGGCTTCTGGTCCGAAACTCAATCCATGCGCCGTGGAATGCCGTCGCGTCATCGGTCGAGCCGCGCACGTATACCGGCGCGAGATCGCTGAACTCTACGCTAAAGCCGCTGCCGTCCTCAAGCGGCACGAATAAAATCGGATGCGGCAAACCAAAATCACGCTCCAGGACTTGGCACTGCAGCACATCCCGAAATAGGGCAGTGAAAGGCTCGCGCGCCTCCGGCCGGACAAAGAGGTGAACGCGAGCTCCTAGCGCGCTAATCATTTCGCTGAAAAGCATACATCGCGCATGCTATCCGGTCCCTGCGTGTGCCGCGGGAATGTGGGTATGATGCGCCCATGGCAACCAAGAAATCGGGCGGCACCAAAAAAGCCGCTAAACGCACCACCGCCAAACGCAGCACCGCCAAACGCACCGTCGCCTCTACGGCGAAAAAAGTAACGAAGGCGGCGAAAGCTGCTCCAAAACGCGCCCATAAAGCCGCTGAAACGATGATGGCCGCCGGTCAAGCGTTGGAGACGGCGGCCGTTATGGTTGAAAGCGTGACGACGAAACTGGAGTCGGCAAAAAAATCTAAGAAGAAATAGTCGCAGCGTGTAAGATCGCGGCGAACATCTCCGCGGTGTCCACTAATCGCGGACCCGGGCGGTTCACGTACGCATTTCCGTCCATGCACGCGACGCTAGCCGACTGCACGGCGCGCAGCGCGTTCCATTTGGGCTCCGCCTGAAGCGCACGCGCACATTCGCGCGCACGTTCGCGATCGAAGCCGCACGGCGCAATGATAATCACATCGGGATCGGCCATTTCGATCGCATCAAAATCGGTTGTCTGTGAATTGGCGCCAGGATGCGCGAGAACGGGTGCACCGCCCGCAGCTTCAATCAAGCCGGGCGTCCAATGTCCCGCCGTCATTGGCGGATCCGTCCATTCCAGCAAAAGGACGCGCGGGCGTGGCAAGCCCGCCACCTTTGACCGCAGGACGCGTTCGCGGCGGCGCAGCGAGGCGACCAATTCAGCAGCGCCGTCTTCATGTCCGGTGAGTTCGCCGACCGTCATGATGTTCGCATAGACGTCTTCAAGCGAGGACGGTTCGAGCGAAATGATGCGCGGATCGCTGCTCAACCGCCGTGCCGCGCGGTCGACGATCTCGTATGAGACTGCGCAGACTTTGCAGAGCTCTTGCGTGATGATCAGATCGGGCTGGAGTTTTTCCAGCAAATCGGCATCGAGATGGTACAAGCTCGATCCTGAATGCAAGCTGCGCCGCACATGACGATCGATTTCGGCCGGCGATCCGGCGTGCGGTAATGCAGAGGACGTCAGGCGCGGTAAATGCTGCGCTTCCGGTGGGAAATCGCATTCGTGCGTGATGCCGGCGACTTCGTCGCCTGCGCCGATGCCGAAGAGAATTTCGGTGGCGCTCGGGAGGAGCGAGACTATGCGCACGTTATGCGGGCCTCGATTCCTCGGCCGTGGTTCGATAGCGCAGCGCCCTTGGCGCGGAGCATCCACGCAGCGGTGGATACCTCACCATGACACTTGAGACGCCGCACGTGAAGTGGGGCGGCGCTTTCGAGGAAGCTCAGCGTGGCACAAGGGTTATTGGGTTTGGAAATCCGGGGCTGTCGATGAGAGGCCCGGGGTGTCGACGTCGATGCGGGCGGTCATTTTGTCGAATTTTACGCGCACGCCGAATGCGCGTTGCACCGCGTGCAGTCCGATCATGATGCGGCCGCGCACGCGGAACGGTGCGTGTTTGAGCGTCATCGGCATGCCGTTGAGTTTGGCGTGCGTTGAGCCGACTTTGAGTCTCAGTGTCTGATCGCCGCGCGTGACGACGACATCGCCCGACTTGTGATCGTACTTCGTATCGGCGCCTAGCGCGTCGCTGACCGGCCGCAGCGGAACGTACACCGAACCTTTGGTCATCGACGTCACGGGCGGCACGTCACTGATCAGTGGCTGGCCATCGACGCGCATCTCGACCGGTTTCGAGAGCGTAAACGAAAACGCCGCGCACACCGCAAGAGCGGCGGTCGCGATGAGAGTCCGTTTAGACGGCGGTTGATATCTCATGGGTGTACTCAGGATACTTTTCGGCGATAACCTTTTCAATCTCGAGGCGAAGGGCCCCCAACAGTTGGTCCTCCGGATATGTTCCCACTAATTCGCCCGCGCGGTAGATGGCGCCCTTGCCCTTGCCGCCGGCGACGCCGACGTCGGCCATCTTGGACTCGCCCGGACCGTTCACCACGCATCCCATCACGGCAACCTTGACGGGCGCTGTGTACTCTTTCGCAATTGCCTCAACGCTGCGCCCCAGCTCCAGCACACTGATCTCGGCGCGTCCGCATGACGGGCACGCGGTGATCTCAAAGCCCTTTTCGCGCAGGCCCAGCGATTTGAGAATCGACCAGCAGACCGGGACTTCCTCAATCGGGTCGGCCGCTAGTGAAACGCGGATCGTATCGCCGATGCCTTCGAACAGCAGAATGCCAAGGCCAATGGACGACTTGATCGTCCCGTCGCGCAGCAGCCCGGCCTCGGTGATACCAAGGTGCAGCGCATAGGGGGTGTCGCGTTCGCGCAGGCGCTTGTCCATCAGGCGATACGCATGCACGGTGGTCGTCACGTCGTGCGCCTTGAGCGAGATGATGATGTCGCGATGATCCAGTGCCTCGAGGATCTCGACGTGCCGCATCGCGGATTCGACCATGGCCTCCGGCGTGTGGCCGAGGGTCTTCTCCAGGTCGGGCGCGAGCGAACCCATGTTCACGCCGATGCGAATCGGAATGCCTTTGGCTTTCGCGGCCTCCACGACTTCGGCGGTCTTTTTCGGGTCGCGAATGTTGCCCGGGTTCAAACGCAATTTGGCAACGCCCGCATCGATTGCCGCCAGCGCCATTTTGTGATCGAAATGGATGTCGGCGACAATCGGTACCGGCGAGCGGTACACAATGGCCGGCATCGCGGCGGCGTCCGGCGGGTCTTTGACCGTGACGCGAACAACCTCGGCGCCTTCCATGGCCAGGCCGTAGATCTGCTCGAGCGTCGCCTCGGCATCGGCCGTGTCGGTCGTGGTCATCGTCTGAACGACAACAGGGTTGTCGCCGCCGATCCACACGGATTTCGCGTCGGACTTGCCGGTCTTGTTTTGCAAGAATACCGGTTTGCTTTGGCGCCGAATCTTAATCACTTAAAACGGTCCTTTGCCTTCGACGATGTTCACGACGTTGTAGAAGTTGATGACCACCATGAGCGCTATCAACACGGCAAATCCGGTGATGTGCACCCACGCTTCCTTTTCAGGGTCGACCGGTTTGCCGCGAAGCAGCTCCCCAATGATAAACGCCGCGCGCCCGCCGTCCAATGCCGGAAGCGGCAGCAGATTGAAAACGCCGAGCGCAAACGAGATGAGCGCGGCAAAGAAAAAGTACGGACCCCACCCGAACGTTTGGATTGTCGTGGCGGCCTGCGCCATGCCAACGACGCCCGAAACCTGGCCGCCGTACTTCACCGGATGCGAGACCAGCAGCGCGAGACTCCCAAACGTTTGATTCGAGATCGCAACGAAATCCGCGCCGGTCTGCGCAAGCGCGTCGTGCAGCGAGCCGCGTTCATACGAGCTAATCGGAAGAAATCCGATGCAGCCCTGCGTCGGCTTTTGCGGCGCCGGACAATGCACCGGCGTCACTCGCGCGGTATTTTGGGAGCCGTCGCGCGCGTACGTGATCGCGAGCTGCTTGCCGAGCGAAGAGTGAATCAGATTCACGAGCGCATCGCCGCTGGTGACTTTGCGGCCATTCACGGCCACGATGAGATCGCCGCTTTGGATTCCGGCTCGCTGCGCCGGCATGCCTTGCGTAAGCGGACCGACCCGCGGTTGAATCGAGGTCGTCGGAATGCCGAACGACACGGCGCTCACGAAGAGAATCGCCAGACACAGAACAAAGTTCGCGATCGGCCCGGCAACGATAATCGCCAAACGTCGCCACGCGCTCTTTGCTTGAAAGTTGTCGTCGTCGTACTCGCGGCCGTTGATCGTCACGGTCTGACGGAATTCGCGCTGCTGCTCGGCTTGCGAGACTTTGTTGTCCTCGCCGTGCATCGCGCAGTAACCGCCCAGGGGAACGGCGCGCAAGGAGTACTGCGTACCGGTCTTCTTGCTCTTCACGCACGCCAGAAGCGGTCCAAAACCGACCGAAAACTCCAGCACGCGCACGCCGTTGAGCCGCGCGAGCACGAAGTGGCCGTATTCGTGCAGCACAATCAGGATGCCGAGCACGGCGATAAAGAGCAGCACTTTGAAAAAACCGGCGACTGAGACTGCTGCGAGTACGAGTAGAAGCACCTATACCTCGATACGTTGATGGAGCTGTGCGACGAGCTGGCGAGCTGCTGCGCGCGCGGCAGCGTCGGCGCGGCGCACGCCTTCCAGCGAAAGTTCTTCGGCCGGAGCAGCCTCCATCACTCGTTCTATCACCTTTGCAATTGATCCAAAGCGGATCGACCCATCAACGAATGCTCCCACAGCAATCTCATTGGCCGCTGAGAGCACCGCAGGCATCGTGCCGCCCACCAGCAACGCCCGGTAAGCAAGCTGCAAGCAGGGGAAGCGCTGCGGATCGGGCCGCTCAAAATCATAACGCAACTGCGCAGCCTCAGGATGCGCGCCTGCCGCGACGAGCGGATCCGCCCGCGTGTCACGGTGAGGCGTCCGCGTGTCATGGTGAGGCGTCCGCGTGTCATGGTGAGGTATCGAACCACGGCCGAGTCGGGACGAGGCCTCCGTACCTCGGCCCCCACCATGACACATTGAGCCCTCGTCGCTGAGCGTAGTCACCACAGAATCCGTCAACCTGTCCGGCCACGCCAGCGCATACCCGATTGGAATGCGCATGTCCGGGGCTGCGGCCTGGATCTTCACGCTGCCGTCCGTGAAAACGATGAGGCCGTGTGCGATCGATTGCGGATGCACCAAGATTTGCACGCGATCGCCCGGCAGGCCGAAGAGGCGGCTGGCTTCGATGACTTCCAGACCTTTGTTCATCATCGTCGCCGAGTCGACCGTATTTTTCACGCCCATGCGCCAGGTTGGATGCGCGAGCGCTTCTTCCACTGTTGCGTGTTCCATTTGCTCGCGTGTTCGCGTCCGGAACGGACCGCCCGACGCAGTCAGAATGATCGTGCGAACGCGTGCAACGTCTTCGCCCACCAAACATTGGAAGATTGCCGAATGCTCGGAATCAACGGGCAACAATTTCGAACCGCTGCGGGCAGCCGCGGCGATCAGCAGCTCGCCCGCTGCGACAATCAGTTCTTTGTTGGCGGCCGCAATATCGATGCCGCGTTCAACGGCGGCAAACACCGCATCGAACGAGACAAATCCATCCGTTGCAGCAAGAACGACGTCGGGCTCCGACTCGACCGCAACGCGATACAATCCGGCGGCGCCGTCAGCCGCGCTCGCGGTGATCGCGACGCCAAACTGGGTGGCCTGGCGCGCAAGCAACTCCGTTTGTTTCCCCGCTGCGAGCGCGACAAGTTCGAAGCGATCCCGATGCCGTCCGATGACGTCAATCGCTTGCGTGCCGATCGAACCGGTGCTGCCCAAAATCGCGACGCGCCGTTTAGCCAATCGGAAGCACTCCTATTACATGCAGCACCGCAAAAAATGCCATGCCGCCGAAGAGATACGAATCAAAGCGGTCGAGCACGCCGCCGTGGCCTTGAATGACGGTGCCGGTATCTTTTACGCCCGCATCGCGCTTGAGCGCAGACTCCACAAGATCGCCTGCTTGCGCGGCAACGCACGTTACCGCGCCTAAAATTGCTCCTTGCGCCCAATTAATTTGGAGCTGCGGAAAGCGCGCGGCAGCTGCGCCGGCGAGCGTAACCAAGACGAGTGCGCCTATCGAGCCTTCAACCGTTTTTTTCGGTGAAATTCGCGTGAGGGAATGCCGCCCGATCGACGATCCAATCAGCATCGCCAGCGTATCGGTGAGTGCGATGAGCACGATGACAAAGACCGTCATCGCCATCCCGATGTGCGGCAACGCGCGGATAAAAACGAAATACGAAATAAGCTTGCCGATGTACAGCACGGCGAGCAGCGTGTGTCCGGTGCGCGAGAAATACCGTTCGCGATCTCCGTACATGCCCAGCCAAAACGCCGCGAAAATAATCGTTGCCAAAAGCACGCCTTCGTAGCGTGACATCAGGCCGAAGATCGCCAGACCGATGTATCCGATGACGCCGAACACCGCAACGGGCATTTCGAGCGGCTGACCCTTGATGTCGCACAGCCGCGAAAGCTCCAAGAGCATGACGATTCCGAGCAACAGCAGCAAGGCATAAAACGCCGGCGCATAGAGCACGCACGCAAGACCAACGATGGCGAGCGCAAGGCCGACGACCACACGCCGGATAGTGATAGGCTTCGCCTGCGCCGGGGCGGCCGAGGCCGGCGCAGTCGCGTTCATGCGCCCCCGAAACGACGTTGGCGGCTTTGGAATTCGATGACCGCGCGCACGAAATCGTCCTTGTCGAAATCCGGCCAATACACGTCCGACATGACCAGCTCGGTGTACGCGACTTGATACAGCAAGAAGTTTGAAAGACGGCGCTCGCCGCCCGGACGGATCAGCAAGTCCGGATCCGGCAGCGCGTTCGTGTAGAGATGCGCGCTGACGGCGTCTTCGTCGATGTCTTCGGGGCGCAGGCGTCCTTCGGCCACTTCATGCGCGAGCGCACGAATGGCCCGCGTGAGTTCCGTGCGCGCGCTGTAGTTCACCGCCAAGTTCAGCAGCAGTCCGGTGTTCGATGCGGTGTTTTGCATCAGATTGTCCAGCGCGGAGCGTGATGCAGCGGGCAGCGCGCGGTACGCGCCGATGACTTGCACGCGAACGTTGTTGCGGCACAGCTCGTTCAGCTCGTTTTGCGCGAAAAACACGCACAAGTCGAGCAGCAGCGAAATCTCGGTTGAATCGCGCCGCCAGTTTTCCGTTGAGAAACCGTAAACGGTCAGTGCCTTGATGCCCAGGTCGCTCGCCGCACGTGTAATCTCACGCAGCGCGAGCATGCCGCGGCGGTGACCTTCAATTGCGGGTAGGCCACGCTCGCGCGCCCAGCGGCGGTTGCCATCCATGATGATGGCCACGTGCTGCGGCAAACGCGCGGGATCGAGTTGTGCGGCTAATGCCGGAATAACGCCAGCGATAGTCATAGCGGTTCGTATGACTCATACCCGCAAATGAGCTCGATGACCGCGCCGGCGGGACGGCAGCGCAGCACGCGGAGTCGTCCGCGGCCCGCGAAGGGTCCGAACGGCGCGAGCACGCGCATGCGCAGCGGTTCGCCGGCCAAACGGCGGCGGGCTAGAGGTTCGGGCATCAACACGAGTTCGTCAAACACAGCGGGAGGCTTACACCTCCATGATTTCTTTTTCTTTAGTGCTCACGAGCGTGTCGATCTCTTTGACAAACTTGTCCGTGAGTTTTTGCAACTGATCTTGAAGACGTTTGCTTTCGTCTTCGGTGATCTTGTGGTCTTTCAATTCGGTTTTGAGTTCGTCGTGGATCTTGTGACGAACGTTGCGAACGGCGACCTTGCCGTCTTCCGCCTTTTTCTTGATCAGCTTGACGAGATCGCGGCGGCGCTCTTCGTTGAGCGGCGGAATGGAAAGACGGATCTGATTGCCGTCAACGTTCGGCGTCAGACCGAGGTCGCTTTTCTCAATCGCTTTGCGTATTTCGCCGATCGTGTTGCGGTCGAAGGCTTGAATCACCAGCGAACGGGCGTCGGGGACGCTCACCGTTGCGACTTGTTTAATCGGTACCGAAGATCCGTAAGCCTCGACGTGCAGCCGGTCCAGCAGCGCGGGCGTTGCGCGGCCGGTGCGGATGGAACCAAACTCCGTGCGCGTCGATTCCACACATTTTTGCATGCGGGCTTCGGCGTCTTTCATGTTTTGGGCCATGGCGGCTTTATACGGGGTTAAGCGAGTTAATCTTGCCGACGAGCGTCCCGATGGATTCGCCCCAGACGACGCGCCGGATGTTCCCGGGCACGCCCATATCGAACACAACGATCGGCAAATTGTTATCCATGCACAGCGTGAGCGCTGTATTGTCCATGACTTCCAGACGGCGCTGCAGCACGTCCAAGTACGCAAGCTGCTCGAAGCGCGTTGCGTCCGGGTGTTTCTTCGGATCGGCGGTGTAGATGCCGTCGACTTTGGTGGCTTTGAGAATCGCTTCGGCGCCCACTTCAACTGCGCGAAGTGCGGCAGTCGTGTCGGTCGTGAAGTACGGGTTGCCCGTGCCGGCGGCAAAGATCACGACGCGGCCTTTTTCCAAATGGCGGATGGCCCGGCGGCGAATGTACGGCTCGGCGATTTGATGCATCGCGATGGCCGTTTGCACGCGTGAGGGCACGCCGATGCGCTCGAGTGCGTCTTGCAATGCGAGCGCATTGATCACTGTCGCGAGCATGCCCATGTAGTCGGCGGTGGCGCGATCCATGCCCGCTTCTTCGTGCACTTTTCCGCGCCAAATGTTTCCGCCGCCGACTACGACCGCAACCGACACACCGTCCCGATGCACTTCGGCGATTTGATGCGCCATCGACTCGGTGGTGTGCACGTCAACGCCGGTCTCCGTCCCCGAGAAGGCTTCCCCGGAGATCTTCAGGAGAACGCGGCGGTACTTCGGTTGCGAGGTTGGGAAGTCCAGAACTACTCTCCCAGTGCGAACTTGGTGAAGCGGCGCACTTTGATCTTCTCACCCAAAACGCCGACGGCGTTGTTGATGAGGTCGGTAATCGTGATCGTATCGTCCTTGACGAACGCCTGATCGAGCAGCACGTGCTCCTCGTACCATTTGTTCATCTTGCCTTCGACGATCTTCTGCGCAACCTCGGGCGGCTTGCCGGCCGGAACGTTGGCAAGCAGTTCCTCGCGCACTTTGCTCACGACCTCTTCCGGGACGCTCGCGCGATCGAGGTATTGCGGCGACATCGCGGCGATGTGCATGGCGATATCGCGCGTGAGTTCGCCGAACTTCGGATTGCGTGCAACGAAGTCCGTTTCGCTGTTCACTTCAACCAGCACGCCGATCTTGCCGCCCGCGTGAATATAGCTCGCAACCAGACCTTGGTCCGCTACGCGATCTTCTTTCTTGGCGGCTTTGGCTGCGCCGGCTTTGAGCAGCGCTTCCTTTGCCTTTTCCAAGTCACCGCCAGCGTCGATAAGTGCTTTACGGCAATCCATCATCGGTGCGTCCGTCGCTTCCCGCAGTTTTTTGATCTCGTCAGCTTTGGGTGAGTATGTCACCGTCGACAACGTATGCTCCTAGATTCCGGCTTCGGCTTGCGCCATGGTGGTGATCTCTTCTTCTTGTTGCTGCTCGGGCTCGGGCTCTTGATACGCATCGTAATTTGCTGCGTAGTCGCCCGCGCTTTCCGTTTCCGTGCGGCCTTCGATGATCGCATCGGCAATCTTCGAGACCATCAACTTAACGGCGCGGATCGCGTCGTCGTTGCCCGGGATCGGGTAATCGATCTCGTCCGGATCGCAGTTCGTGTCGATCACGGCGATGATCGGAATCTTGAGCTTGCGCGCTTCCATGACCGCGATGCGCTCTTTCTTCGGATCGACGATGAAGACGGCATCCGGCAAGCGGTGCATGTCTTTAATGCCGCCTAGGAACCGCTCGAGTTTTCCGAGCTCGTCTTGCAGTGCCGCGACTTCTTTCTTGGGAAGACGATCGAAATCGCCTTGCACTTTCATGTTCTCGAGTTCGCGAAGACGCGCGATGCGCTTTTGAATCGTCGAGAAGTTGGTGAGCGTTCCGCCCAGCCACCGCTGGTTGATGTAGAACGTGCCCGCGCGTTCGGCTTCTTCTTTCACGACGTCTTGCGCTTGCTTCTTGGTGCCGACGAACAGCACGCGTTTGCCTTCACGCGAGAGTTGCTTGACCGCAGCTTACGTCTCGC
>CAZERJ010000102.1:0-9884 GCA_964514445.1 uncultured bacterium
CTTCCGGGATGACCGAATAGGTCAATTCGCCGGCGCGGCTCCAATTGCCCTCGCGCTGGGCGCGCTCGAGATCGTTCCGCGCCTGGTCCAGCTCCTCCTTGAGCCGGCGGCCCTCGGTGCGACGCGATTGCGAGGCGCGCCAGGTTTCCTCGGCGGAGGCCTCTTCCTTCTCCGCCTCGGCCAATTCGGCTTCGAGCTTGGAGAGACGCTCTTGCGAGGCGCGGTCGGGCTCGGCCTTCAAGGCTTCGCGCTCGATCTTGAGCTGCATGACGCGGCGGCTGATCGCATCCAGCGCCTCGGGTTTCGAGTCCATCGCGATGCGGACGCGCGAGGCGGCCTCGTCGATCAGGTCGATGGCTTTGTCCGGCAAGAACCGATCGGTGATGTAGCGATCGCCCAGCTTCGCAGCCGCAGCCAACGCCTCATCGGTGATTTGCACTTTGTGGTGCGCCTCGTACCGGTCGCGCAGGCCCTTGAGAATCTCGACCGTCTCTTCAACCGTCGGCTCGCCAACCATGACAGGTTGGAAACGGCGTTCCAGCGCCGAGTCTTTCTCGATGTGTTTACGGAATTCGTTGAGCGTCGTTGCGCCGATGCATTGCAGCTCGCCGCGCGCCAGCGCGGGTTTGATGATGTTGCTGGCATCGATCGCGCCTTCGGCGGCACCGGCACCAACGAGCGTATGCAGCTCGTCGATGAACAGAATGATCTCGCCGGCGGCGCCGCGGATCTCGTCCATGACGCGTTTCATGCGCTCTTCGAACTCGCCGCGATATTTCGTGCCCGCAACCAGGCCCGCAAGGTCCAGCGTGATGACGCGCTTATCGCGCAGCGGTTCGGGAATGTCACCCTTGATGACACGTTGAGCCAGACCTTCGGCGATCGCGGTTTTACCGACGCCGGGTTCGCCGATCAGCACCGGATTGTTTTTCGTGCGGCGCGAGAGAATTTGAATCACGCGCTCGATCTCGCTTGCGCGGCCGATGACCGGGTCGAGTTTATTTTCACGCGCCAGCGTCGTCAGATCGCGGCCGTAAGCATCGAGCGTCGGTGTCTTACTCTTGCCCTTCGGGGCCGGCGGCTGGCCTTCGGCGCCCAGCAGCGAAGTCGTCTGGACACGAACCTTCGCCGGGTCTACGCCGAGATTGGTCAGCACGCGCGCAGCGACGCCCTCACCTTCGCGGATGAGGCCAAGCAGCAGATGCTCCGTGCCGATATAATTGTGATTGAGTTGACGTGCTTCTTCAAACGCCAGTTCGATAACGCGTTTGGCGCGCGGCGTGAAGACCATCTCTTGCTGAACGGTTTGTCCACCGCGTCCGACGATCGCTTCGACTTCTTGACGCACCTTCGCGAGATTGACACCAAGGGTCTCGAGGACTTTAGCCGCCAGGCTTTCACCCTCGGAGATAATGCCAAGAAGAATGTGTTCCGTCCCGATGTAGTTGTTGCCCAGCCGTTGCGCCTCTTCTTGGGCGAGCACGATGCTGCGCCGCGCGCGTTCGGTGAACGGTTCCCACATTGACATGTCTTGTTTCTAGTACTCCCTTCGGTACCTCGGGCAGGCGCATCGCGCTTCCGAGTGGGCTTCCACCTGTACATACCCGTTCAAGTGCTCTGCCCGTGAGAACGTATTAACCCGCGGTCTGGTCCTTTAGTTCCATCCTTATAAACGCGTCACGCTTAGAAGCTGAAACGCAGACCAAGAAACCCGGCGGTCGCGCCGGAGTCCCGCGTTTGCTTGTACAGGCGAATTTCGATCGAGGTGGACGGCGCAACCGATTTTCCGCCGAACGCGGTCAGGACGGTCCCGGCCGACCGGTCAGTGGACAAGTTACCGATCCCCGCACCGGCACCGACGTACGCCCCACCGTACCCGCCGCCCGTAAAGCCGCGGATCTCGGCCGTGGCGGCATAGCCACCTTGACCGGAGAGTGGAGCGAGCAGTGAGGACTGAAGTTCGATCGGCACGCGTGGAATCGAGGAGCCGGAACTGACAATCAGTGCCGCGCCTGACTTTGAAGGGCCGGCCTGCGCAAGCCCACCGCCCGCCACCGACGCCGCAGCAAGGGCGTTGACCGGCAACGCTGCGCAGCTAAGAAGTGTTGCTACCAACGTGAGGCGCTTCATGACCCGCAGGTTCAAGGGCAACGTTCGCGCGCCTGCGTACTATGTGAGCCGACATGCCAACAGTTGAACAAGTTCGCGACTCCCTCAAGAATGTCAACGATCCCGAGCTCAACATTCCGATCTTGGATCTTGGGTTGGTCTACGACGTTACTGTCGAAGGCGAGAACGGCGAACACGTGACCGTCCTAATGACGCTCACCTCGCCGATGTGTCCTGTCGGACCGCTCTTCAAACAATCGGTCGAAGATAACATCCGCGCGATCGAGGGCGTGAAGACGGTGAAGGTGGACATCACGTTCTCGCCGCCGTGGGATCCGAAAGAGATGGCGACGGACGACGTCAAGGCAATGCTGGGGATTTGGTGATGCCGCACAAAAGGGAATTCTCGCTCAAGGTGTTTTGGAGCGTGGCGTTGGCGTGGGGTTTTCGTTGGCGAGCCGAATCATAGCGACCAGTCCTGCGCGTTCCATCCTTCGCTGATGCCGTTTGGTTTGAAGTTCGTGAGCGCGGTGTTTAGCGCATAACGGCGGCGCTGGTAGTACTGGAACATCGCCGGTGCATCGGTGGCCAGCATTCTTTGTATTTGTGCGTAGTCGTTCTTACGGCGCGTGCGATCGAAATGCGTTATGGCGTCTTGCTCGAGAGCATCGAGTTTTGGATTACAATAATTCGTGGCGTTATTGCCGGCGGGAGGCGTCATCGCGCACATCCACTGCGATGAATCATCCGGATCGGCCCCGGCGATCCACGAATAGATTCCAAGATCGTATTTGCCGCTGTTGAGAATTCCGCCCATAGCCTTGGTCGCATATAACATCGTGTAGGTGTAGGTCTTCACCGCTACGTCCGCACCTACAGCGCGCAAATCCGATTGCACTTGCACGCCCATTTGCCGCGCGGTTGCATTGCCTTGGCCATAGACGAGCTGCAGCGATAATGGCATGCCATTTTTCGCGCGCATGCCGCTCGCGCCGCGCATCCAACCCGCCTGGTCCAAAAGCGCCGCGGCTTTCTTGGGATCGAATCCGTAACGCGGCACATTGGGATCGTACGCCCAGTAGAAATCCGAGAGATCCGCTGCGGCGGGGATCGCTGTTCCAAACGTGAGCGTATCGATGATGCGCTTGTTGTTTACCGCGTACGCCAGGGCGCGGCGCACGCCGATATCGTCGAGCGGCGGATGCTTAACGTTAAAGAGGATCGAGTTATACGCGGGACCGCGCGCGAGCAGAACGCCGGCGCCCGGCGAAGGTTTGGTGCGCAAGTTGTTAATGTTGGCAGTGGGAATGTCGATCACCAAATCCGTATCGTGCGAGCGCAGCTGCGCTTCGGACGTGTTGCTGTCGGGGACGATTCGAACGCCGATCTGCTGAAGCTTCGGCGCGCCGCGGAAATATTGCGGATTCGCCGCGTATTCGATGCGTTCGCCATGGACCCATCGCACAACACGGAACGGCCCGGTTCCGATCGGCTCCTGATTGTACGGCACGGTGTTGATATTCGGATACTTCGCCAAGATGTGCTTGGGGACAATACGGAACGGCTCGTCCGATTCGCCGAAAACCGTATCCACGAATGGCGCGAACGGTTGCTTCAAATGAAAAACGACGGTGTAGGTATCGGGCGTGTCCACGGCACGCACTTGATCGTACCCGCGGCGTTCCACGACGTTGTTTGCCGGGTTCATCACCGCTTGCCAAGAGAACTTGACGTCGTCACTTGTAAACGGCGCGCCGTCGTGCCACTTGACGTTTTTGCGAAGGTGGTACGTCACGGTGAGCCCGTCTTTGCTGATGCCGCCGTTCGCAAGGGTCGGCACCGTTTGCGCGAGATCGGGAACCTCATTGCCCTTCTCATCCACCGTAACGAGTAAGTCAAATGCCAAACCGTTGAGAAAATTTTCGGCCGTGTTCGTCGGTAAGAGCGGATTGAGCGATGTTGGTTCCGCGTACAGCGACACCCGCAGAACGTTTGAAGACGCGCTACGCCATGCGACGCCTGCGGGCTTGCTACAGCCGGCCGGCACGATGGCGGCAGCGACCAACGTGGCAATGACAGCTTTTCTCCGAAGTACCTGCACCTCAACGCTCCTTCACTAAAGCATCGGCGGGCGCGATCGCGAGCGACGACGTTGCGTGGATGATCCGTTTACCGCGCGCATCCGTAATTTCACCCGCAGTCGTTCCGAGCGTCGTGCCTTGATGAAGAACTTCTGCGCGCGCCGTTAACTCATCGGCCGACATGCGCGCCGGCCGGAAGAAGCGCATTTGCAAATCGATCGTGACGCACGCTACTCCCTTCGGCAAACGCGTTACAAGCGCGCACGTGAGCGCCGAATCGATGAGCGTTGCGAGCACGCCGCCGTGCACGGTGCCCGCTAAGTTCATCATAAACGGCTGCGGCTTCATTTTGAATTCAATCCACCCCTCACCGGCCTTGCTGTCGGTGATTCCCATCACTTCAAGAATAGGCGGCAGCGAAAGATCGCGGCGCGCAATGGCCTCCAAAAAGGTACGGCCATCCATTTGCGGCCATTGTTCGATGACGGCGGACGGGTCATGCCAGTCGACAGTTAAGGTGGGCATCGCCAGGAAATACTCCAGAGTCCGAGGACAAACCGTTTTTATGGAAACTTCCCGCGCCGCCATCGATCCCGCACGACTTGAAGCGATGCGCAGCGGCGTTCGCGCACGCTTTGCTTCGGGCGATCCGATCCGGCACGTCGTTATCGAGGATTTCTTGCAGCCCGAGGTGGCACGCCGGGCGTTCGAGGCATTCCCAAAGCCCGAGGAGATGCAGATCGCGTTTGCCGGCCTTGCCGAAGTGAAGAACGCCGAAGAGCGCTTGGAGCGGCTGGATCCGGTTTTTTCGCAAATTTTTGCAGCGCTGCAATCCGCGCAGTTCGTACAATGGCTTGCAGACGTTACACAGATTCCCGATCTCGTTGCCGATCCCGAGCTGCATGGCGGCGGTTTGCACCAAGGCCCCGACGGCAGTTATCTCGACGTGCATGCCGACTTCAACATTCATCCGCGTTTGGGTTTATACCGGCGGCTGAATTTACTGGTGTATTTAAATCCGCGTTGGGAACCGCAGTGGCAAGGCTATCTGGAGTTGTGGTCGCGCGACATGAAGGAATGCCGCCAGTATATCGAACCCAAATTCAACCGCTGCGTGATCATGGAGACGCACGATCATGCATTCCACGGCTACAAAGAACTGCGGCTTCCGCCCGGCGTCACGCGCAAATCCGTCGCGTCGTATTACTACTCGCCCACGCGCAGCGAGAAGCAAACGGAGGAGGAACACAATACGCTGTTTCAGCTGCGCCCGGAGCAACAACGCCAAACGGGTCCGCAAATGTTCTTCCGGCGGCTCATTGCGCTCAGCCCGCCCGCGCTACGGCCGATTGGGCGGCTCTTGCGCAACGTGTTGCGCGTGCCCAAGTAGTCTGACTACCACTTGAAAAATCGAATGTTGAATCCGCTTTGACGGTACATGCTGCCGACGCCGCCGAATGGTTCGACTGCACCGATTTCAATGCCGGTGTGATTGCGGCGGCGGAACGTTACGTCCAGTGCAGCGGTCCACTGCGGTCGTCCGTAGCCGAAGATTTGTCCGAAATCGTGCGTGTAATTCACGGAAGTCACCAGGTTGAACGCATCGCTCGCGCGCCAAACGTTGCCCAGCGTGTACGTGCGGAACGTTGCGGGGAATGGCGGCGCGTTGTGTGAGAACGTGGCTCCGCCGGTGAATTGCAAGCGGCGGTTCACGGGCAGCGAGCTCCATAGCGTCATGTCGCTCGCGAGCGTCGCGCGGCCGTAATTGTAGAACGCTTCGCCGAGATCGCCGGACGCGGAGAGCGAGAGTGCACCCAAGTGCGCCGGTACGGTATCGGCGTGAATGAGCGGGGTCAACCGGTAATCTTGCGGCACGTGCCAGTCGCCGGGATGCACGTCGTGCGCAAGATCGGCTTGCAACCGTAGCGAGAGAAAACGCGCGAACGGATGTTGGTTTCCGCTTACAAGGACATCGTCGGTCCGGAAATTGTTGTATTGAAAGATCGAAAAGAGCGCATACCCGCGCTTGCCGCCCGCGGTGATCGCATAGCGGGCGGTGTGCGTGCCGGCAAGGTACGATCCCGACAGCGACTGCGAGTACGTATCGTTCATGCGCTGATACAGCGCCATATCGAGGCGGCCGCCATTGATGTCCAGCGTTTGTCCGAAGGCGGCATATCCGCGATCGGTCGGCGCAAAGTGTTCCTCTAATCCCGCGCCCAAGCCGCCGTTGTATTTGTCGTAGCGAAAGCGCGTGAATTCATACGCATTGCGCGAGCTTCCAAGCAGAAAGCCGTAGTCGATTGCGGCCGCCGGCACCGGCGAATAACCGAAATCCTTAGCATTTGGGGGCGGAATCGTGAACGTGTAGGCTGCAGCAGGAACGAACGTAGACCCGGCGCGCACTTGCGCGTTCGAAAATGCGATGGTCTCTCCCGGGCGCAATTCCACTTGCTGGCCAATTGCGAACGCATCGTTGATGTTGTATTGCGGAACGGATGCGTGGGCCGGGTGCGCCAGCGTGCGCTTGTTGAAATCATAGGTGAGCGGGCCCGCACTCGTGTCGGCCGTTAGCACGTTCGTGCGCAGGTCGTAAGCGGCGCGTGTGGCATCGATCGCATCGACGCCTTGTATGCGGATCGACACGCCGCTGTCCGCAATGAGCACGCTGCGATCGGCGAACAATGCAATCTGCTGCGCAGTAATCGTAACGATCGGCACCTCCTGCGCTGCCGCGGCAAAACGCGGTACCAGCAGCACGGCGAGCGCTGCGAAGAAGACAACGATTCTGCGCACGTTATTGGAGGCTGACGACGTGAGTCGCTTCGATCTCATTGCGGTAAACGGCATCACCGCTGCGGAAGGCGCGGTAGAACTCTCCGGTCACGCGCACGCGGTCGTTATTATGGATCGGCGAGTGTTCGCGCATATACACGCGCACGCACGCGCCATTACTGCAGACGAGGAACGACTCCCACGGCTTGCCGGTGTATTCCGAACGCCGCTGAATCAGGCGCGTAACACGCCCGGTAACGATCACATTCTGTTTGTCGAACTGCGATTCGCGAAGGAGTACGGCGATCGACGGCACGCGATCGGTGAAGCGGTCGCACCCACCCAGCAGCGGCATCAACAAACACAAAACGGCAGGAGTCACGACGAAGCCAACCTTCCGGAAGCAGTCTTAACCAGATGTTTCTGCCGGTATAGCTCCCGGTCCGCCTCGCGCAGCGATGCATCGACGTCCGGGCCGAGCCGCGCAATACCCCACGATACCGTCAGCATGACCGGCTGCGAATGATCCTCGATCTCCAGCGGCGGCGGCGCATCCATGCGCGTCAAACGCGCGCGCGCAATGTCGAGCGTCGCCCCGCAGAGGACGATGACGAACTCGTCGCCTCCCCAGCGGCACACGAAATCCGTCGCGCGTACGACGTCGCGCAGCGTGCGCGCCACACGCACCAGCGCTTCATCGCCCGCATGATGTCCGAACGTATCGTTGATCTCTTTGAGATTGTTGAGATCCAGAATGGCAATCGCGCCGGCACTGCCCTCGGCGCGAAGCTGCTCGATTTGCGCGTAGAACGCGTAGCGGTTATAGAGACCCGTTAGAGAATCGATCTTCGCTGCAGCTTCCATGCCTTTCATCGCGAGTTCCAGCGAGCTATGCGAATCGACGAGCTCGATGCGCATCTCGTCGAGGATGGCGGCGATCTCACCGAGCGCAAGTAGGAACGCTACCAGCGTTCCACCCAAGATTTCTACGATCCAATAGACGGAGTCGAGCACGCGCGACGAGGCGGCCAGCACAACCGACACGATTGTCGTACGAGCCATCAGCGCACCGAGAAGCATTGAAAGCGCAAATGCGGTGCGCGCACCGCCGCGGCGGCGATCGCGGCACAGCGGGTACAGCGCCAGCGCGCTGGTAAACGTTGCCAGACACAGTCCGAATTCCGGCGCAACGAACGGCGCCGCTTCGTAGAACCTCCACCACAGCGCCAGGTCGACGCACGCGCCGCCGGCCAGCATCACCGCGATACCGCGTGGAACGCCCTTACGCTGCCCGAAACGGTAGCCACCCGTCGCGTGCGCAAGGCTCGACGCGATCGCAGTGAGCGTCGCCGCTAGGGAAAGACCTTGCGCCAAGCCCGGTGCGCGAACGATGCATGCGCATAAAAACACCGTGGCAGCCACAAAAAGCCAACCCACGAGCCAGCCTAAACCGCGGCGCTCCCGCACGGAATGCAGCACAAGGCCAAAGACAGCGCTGATGGCCACCGTCGTAACGGCAGCGATCAACAGCGCATTGTAAAGCAGCTGCGCCGGGTCGAGCTGAATCATATTCGCCTATTATCTATCGGCGGAAATGGCGAATCAAGCGTCAAACCCCGCCGCCGATGAGGACGCACCAGGAAAAATACGCCGAGCTGGTCCGCAAGCGAGAACTTTCGCTGGCTCCAGCCGGCACGGAGGCGATCCACCGCCAGCACGAGCGGGGAAAGCGAACCGCGCGCGAGCGCGTCGACGCCCTGGTGGACGAAGGGTCCTTCATTGAACTCGATCGCTTTGCGGTCCATCGCACGACGGCGTTCGGTCTGGCCGACAAAGAATTTCTGGGCGACGGCGTCATCACGGGCCGGGCGACGATCGACGGCCGCCAAGTGTTCCTCTTCTCGCAAGACTTCACGGTGCTGGGCGGATCGCTGGGCGAAGTCTTCGCCGAAAAGATTTGTAAGGTAATGGACCTTGCCGTGCGCACCGGCTCGCCGATGATCGGCATCAACGACTCGGGCGGCGCGCGCATTCAGGAAGGCGTCGTAAGCCTTGGCGGTTACGCCGAAATTTTCTGGCGCAACGTGCAAGCCAGCGGCGTTATCCCGCAGATCAGTCTGGTCGCGGGACCCTGCGCAGGCGGTGCGGTATACTCGCCGGCGATCACGGACTTCATCATTATGACCGAGCACATCGCGCAGATGTTCATCACCGGTCCCGAGATCATCAAGACCGTCACCGGCGAGGACGTGACGTTCGAAGAACTAGGCGGCGCCGCGACGCACGCCACCAAAAGCGGCGTCGCACATATCATCGCACCGGATGAAGACGAAATGACGCACGCCGCACAGGCGTTGCTTTCATTTATCCCGCAAAATAATTTGGAAGATCCGCCGCGTTTCGCGTGCGAGGACGATCCGCACCGCGACGCCATGGAACTCGACGACGTCGTTCCGGATTCGCCGAACAAACCGTACGACATGCACCAAATCATTCTGGCCGTGCTCGACGAGGGCGACTTCTTCGAAATCTTGCCGCTCTACGCGCAAAACATCATCACGGGTTTTGGACGCGTGAACGGACGCAGCGTCGGCATCGTAGCGAATCAGCCGAACGTGCTGGCAGGCGTGCTCGACATCAAAAGCTCGATCAAAGCCGCCCGCTTCGTGCGGTTTTGCGATGCGTTCAATATTCCGCTCGTCACATTCGTGGACGTCCCCGGTTTTTTGCCCGGCACCGATCAGGAGTACGGCGGCATCATCGTGCACGGCGCAAAGCTGCTGTACGCTTTCGCTGAAGCGACCGTTCCGAAGATCACGATTATCACGCGTAAAGCCTACGGCGGTGCATACGACGTTATGGCGAGCAAACATATTCGCGCGGACGTGAATCTGGCGTGGCCGACGGCGGAGATCGCCG
>CAZERJ010000103.1:0-9515 GCA_964514445.1 uncultured bacterium
CTACGAAGAGGGCGGTCAGCTCACCGAAGCGGTGCGCCGCCGTCCGTACTCGGTCGTGCTGCTCGACGAGATCGAGAAAGCGCATCCCGACGTCTTCAACCTGCTGCTGCAGATGCTTGACGATGGACGCTTGACCGACTCGCAAGGCCGTCAGGTTGACTTTAAAAACACCGTGATCATCATGACCTCGAACGTCGGCGCAACGGGCATGACGACGAGCACCGACATCGGGTTCCGTACGCAAAAGAATTCCGACGAAGATGAGGCGCGCGCGTACGAGCGCATGAAGAACAAAGTGCTCGAAGAAGTCAAGCACACGTTCCGTCCGGAGTTCATCAACCGCTTGGACGAGATCGTGGTCTTCCATCAACTCTCTAGTGTGCTGATCGAGCTTATGGTAGGTCTGGTACTCGTGATAGTCATGCGGGAAGTGAAGGAGCAAGATATGCACCTCGAGGTAACGGAAGACGCAAAAGCGCTACTTGCCAAAAAGGGCTGGGACCCGCAATTCGGCGCGCGTCCTCTGCGCCGCGCAATTCAGCGCGAAGTGGAAGACGAACTCGCCGAAGAGATGCTGCGCGGAACGTTCGCGGCGGGCGATCGGATCCTCGCGGAAGTTGATCAGGACAACCCTGACAAACTACGCTTCAGCAAGATCCCGGGGATCGAACCGCCGAGCGCGCCCCAACCAGAACACGCAACGACGTAGTTCTAACAAAAACGAAAAGCCGCGGGTGAACGCCTGCGGCTTTTTTTTGAGCCGTGGCCATCGCGCAACGGTGCTGTGACTTATGGCTCAAGGCAGCGTACTCTGCGGTAAAGAAAACGCCAGGGATGCTAGGGCTTCTTGGGGTGCTGATGCTCGCGGCGATTTCTAATGCTCCGGTCGAGTTCTGTCCCGCTGCAATCACTATTCGCGCGCAGGGTGTGAAGCATTCGTACCAAGATCAACTGCCGCGTTCCGCGCAGTATGGGTTTGAGCTCAGTGCTGAAGGCTCGCGTGTCGTAACGAGCTCTAAAGTAGCGTTCGAAACGGACGCGGGCTGGTTTACAATCGACGTCCCGCCGGTCGCGCTGACCGAAAGGTTTTGGCACTACGGGCGGCCGTACGACCGGGTCATCGATCGCGAATTCGTTTCACCGGTCATGTATGCGAAATTTCCTGCGCCCGTGCGAGTCTTGCGCGTTTGGGTGTCCTCTGCAGCTGCTTCCGGCGACAACACTTTTGGATGGTCCGGTAAGGGTACGGTTCAGTGTGAACCGCCGCCGGTACGGGACGTACACGCTTTCGATCCATCGATGGACGTCGTTGACTTCGACGATCTGGGCGCTGAGCCGCCGGCGGGTGCGTTACAGCTTACACCGCAATCTTCGCCTGCGCTCGCATCGGCAAATTGCCGCAATCCGTTCGAGGACATAAAGTCTATCGAACGTCTTTTGCCGGATGGCACGGCGAATACGAACCACTCGCGCGACGCTAAAGATGTTTTACTAGAGCTGCGATAGATGCGTCCGGTCATGTCGTAAGCGCTTGGATAGTGTCTTCGTCGGGGTACGCCGATTACGATAAAGCCGCTTTGGGCGCTCCGCTTAGGGGTGCGTTCCAACCTGGGCGCGCGTATTGTCACAACGTTCCCGGCACGCTCTCAATGATCTTCGACATGCGCGGAATATACAATTACGAGCACGCTCCCGGCTTCCCCCGATGACGCCGAACTTAATGAATCTGCGCCGAACCCTCCCTATCATTGGACCGATGTCGCACCGGGAAACGCGCTGTGGTAGCGCTGATACGGTTGCATTGGCGGTTTCATGATTTTTCCAACAACTTCCGTTGATCGAGCAGTAACAAAACGCGAGCGAGATGCGGTGTTCATGCAGCGCCGAGATGACGCGCGTGTTCCTGCTCCGTACGAGAAACAGCACTCGCATGTCGCCCGCGCGAACCGTTGTTGTGCCGTCGACCGACGCGGTTTGCATGCGAGTGGGCATACGTTTGTCGTGGGCGGCGCCCACGGCGATCTTTAGCAGGTCGCCCCACCCGCTCACCGGCTTTCCGTCGAACTGTAAGTGCGCCGAGCGTACCAACGCGGGACCGGCGCCGTGGTTGCTCACTCGAATTTCCACAGCGTCGGCCGAGTTGGTGTTGTCGATGCTCAAGTACGGCCTCGCGAGCAGCGCGCATACCGCAACGATTGCATTTGACTTCACCACAATGCGCCGCCTTGTGCTACGCTGAAGGCATGATCGCGCTCTTCCTGGCGGCGCTCACTATAGCGGCGCCTTCGCCGTCATCGGCGCCGCTCAAAGAGATCAAGCACGTCACCACTTCTGCGTTCTGCACCGCGTTTGCGGAGAACGTGAAGAACAGTGTTGCGGGCATTGCACTCAACGACGATCTTTTCAGGCGCGCCGAACCGGCGTTTGCCAAAATCGCGCGCGACATGAACGATAGCCCGGCGATGTCGCAGTTCAACCCTCGCGGCGCCGCAGATCGCGGTGAGGATCCGAGCGTGACGTTGGATATGAACCGCCTGCGAGACCTTGGCGCATCCGTCGTGCATAATCTTCAAGTGATCGACTCGCTCCTCAACGACGCGCAGCGCTTCCCGTCAAACGATTCAAGCCAGGAGATGAAGGAACTGTTGGCGCTGCGTGCGCGCCTTATGCAGGTTGCCAAAGCGCAAAACGACGAGCTCAACGTCATGAGCGGTACGGCGGAAGAGTACATGATGGACAGCCTGATGGGTCAGGACGTCAGTTACGGCGGCGCGCTCTCAGCAAATGGAAAAACGCCCGTCAGCAACGGCGTCTTTGGCGGTGGTCTGTTGCCGCCGTCAAAGCCGCAGTCCGGCGATCCGCAACTGATGCAAGACGGACTCTTTATGAACTCAGCGATCGGTGCTATCTATCGCGACTTCGTTCGGATGGAAGCCGGTGAGCAGCAGATGGAGCTCACCTTCGCCGCGGTGTTGGCCCAGGCGTCGAAGCGCTGTGAGCCGTCTCCTTAACGGGACAGGTTATACGCGCAGAAAGCAAGCGCGATAGCGACCCCATCTTCAAGCAGCGCCGCCGGTACGGCGCCGATGCCGCGCATGAGCCCGAAACGCAGCTGCAAGCCGCCGTACGCGCCGATGAGTGAGCCGATGATGCCAAGCACCATGCCGCTCGCGCCGCCAACGATCCACCCCATCGCCGCTCCGCTGACGATCCGCCCACCCAGCGCAGGCGGCCACGTACGCGGCGGGGTTTTCGGATAAAGATCACCTGCGTATTCCAGCACGGCGGCGATCGGGAAGACGGTCCCCAGCACGCCACCACGCAAGCCGAAGTACACCGCCTCAGCTGTCAGCGTACGTATTCCGGCGACGATACCGAAAAGCAGAGCCGCAAAGACATTCATGTTGATGCATTTGATGCATCGGCGATAACCGGGGTTCCCGCCTTGCGCCGTTTTGATGGCGGTTTGATGGCGGCTACGGAACGAAAGTGCCAGAATTATGGTATGGAACGCACGAATGAGCCGAAGATTGTCTTACTTGTCCGTCTACTCAACGCCATCGATGAGGGGCGTTTTTCGTTCGAGCAGCTTAAGGACCGCATCGCCGAGGGCGAGCATCGTCCGAGCACCCGAAGCTTGCGGCGGTACCTCGCCATCCTGTCCAACGCCGGCTTCCCGTGGTACTTCGACCGCGGCTCGAACACGTACAAGTTCAGCGACGGCTACAGCCTCAAGCGCCTGGAGCTGAACAGCAGCGAGCTTTTCGGCCTCGTTGCGCTCCGCGCGATTAGCGCAAGTCTCAAAGGGGCCATCGGTACGTATGTGGATGAGGTCACCTCGAAGATCGTCGGCAGCAGCGGCAGCGGCGCGAAGGAGCAACTAAGCACACCGCCGCCGGTGGCGTTCCGGCTCAGCCAAATCACGCTCGACGACCAAGGCGAAAAAATCTTTTCCCTGCTCTCCTCGGCCGAGCGCAGCTCGCGTGCCGTCCGGTTTTCGTACGAAGATAAAGAAGGCAAGGTCTCGCAGCGAACCGCCGACCCGTACGGGTTTGTCGTGGGGGCAGGTCGCGTCTACTGCGTCGCCTACGATCGCGACCGCCGCGGCATGCGCACTTTTGCCGTCGACAACATGAGCGAACTGAGCGTGCTCCCGCAGACGTTCACCAAACCGCAAAGTTTCAGCATCGAAGACTTCGCCTCGAGCTCCATCAGCGGCGTGCTCAACGGCTCACCGACGCAGGAAGTCACCGTCCGGTTCGCGCCGCGCGTCGCCAAGGCCGCCGCGGCTGCACGCGTCGTGGCCGACCGTGCCGTCCACCGCAGCGATGACGGCTCCGTTGAGATCACTTACACCGTCGCCGACGTCGATGAACTCGTGCGCTGGGTGCTCGGTTGGGGTGCGCAGGCCGAAATCGTAGGACCGCCTGCGGCACGCGATCGCGCGGGGATGCTTATCTCTGAAATAGCCACAAAGTATCAGCTGCCGGTAACACCTTAAGACTAGAGACCGGGGCGGAAGGCCAAGCTAGCGGGGCCTCACTCACCAAACGCGCCCTTACGGCGGCCCCTGGTGCCTGCTCGTCCGTTATGCGAGGTTTGTAAGCACAACGGACGGAGGGTCAGAAGCCCTTGGAAACGGCGATTTCAGCGGTGGAAATGGGCGTGCGCCCGGCGCACCGCGCAAAACGAAAAACAAAATGGCCTGTAACGGTCATTATCCGATCGGCCGGCGATCCGAGCCGGGCGAGCGCGCTTAAGCGCGCCGTGCAATCGGTACTTTCGCAAGAAGCAGTCGACGTCGCGTGTTCCGTTGTGTTCAATGGGCGCGCGTGCGATAAAGAATTGATACGCTGGACACGGTCGCAGCCCATGACCTCGCCGATGATCGTGCACGGCGGGACGAAATCCGAGGCGACGCTTTTGGGACGCCAATTCGTGGAAACGCCGTATTTCACTTATCTCGATGACGACGACGAACTGCTGCCGTACGCGCTTGCGCGCCGTATCGCCATTTTGGAATGCGAGCAGGTCGATTGCGTTGCAACGAACGGGTACCATTGCCGCAATGGCGTCGATGAGCCGCTGTTTACAAACACGCAGCGGTTTGTAACCGGTGAATTCCTCGAGTCGTTGTTGGAATCGCGCAATTGGCTCGCGTCCGGTGCATGCATGTTCCGCACGCAAACGGTGACCGAGCACTACTTCCAAGACTTGCCTCGCCACCGTGAATGGACGGTGATTGCGTACAGAATTGCGAGCGACGCGCGCGTGAAATTCTGCGACGTCCCGACGTGCCGCATTAACAGCTCATCCAAATCTGAATCGAAGAAAGACTCTTACGCCGAGGCGGCCGCGGAGGCTTGGGAGAAGATCATGCATGCGAACCATCGCGACGATCTGCTTCCCGCGATTCGCAGGCAGCAGAGTGTCGCGCTGCGCAATTTGTGCTCGTACTACCGGCTCCAACGGCGCTTCGGAAGCGCGTGGGGTGCATACGTGCGCGCACTCAATCGCGGTGCGGGATGGTCGTTCGTTCCTTATGCCGCGTTGCTTCTGGTGCGCACGACGCGTCCTGCTCAAGAGGTCGCGCGCATGCTCCGCGCAACATCGAACCGGTATGCTGACGGTTAGCGCGCTGCCCGCACGGCTCTTGCGCCGTCCGGCGAAATACTTGCGACGCGAGTTTTGGAAGATGATCGCGCGTGAAGGCGTGTACCGCGGCCGCGCCGCATGCCTTTACGCGGTTCCGTCGGTATTACGCAGCTTAGTACGGCTGGGCCCGCGCGTGTATATTTTCCCGGAGCGCTTGAACCGTTATCAATTTGCAGAAACCTATGTCGCCTGGAAAGTGCTGGCCGCATGCGATCTGCGAACGACAACGGATCCATCGCAAGCGGCGCTTGCGCTCGCATGGCATCCCACCACGCGCTATTCGCTGGACGCCGGCGCGTTCGCAGCGTTGCCGCCGGGCACGCTTGTGCTGAACCGGCGCTGCACCGATATCAGCAAATCGCACGTCGGCGATTGTTTCGAGCGCGCGTTCGGCTACCGTCTGGAAATCGATCCGCTCACGTACACAGGCACCATTCTTCGAAAGTCGCAGCGCAACGGCGCGCATGATGCGTGTTTGTTACAAGGGCCGTTACCAAGCGTCGAACCGGGCTACGTGTATCAACGGGTCGTTTCCTACGACACGCCTCGTGGCATGGCGGAATGGCGCGTGTTCGTTGTGGGTGGCCGCGCGGTTGCGGCGTATACGCTCTTTGCTCCCCGCGACGCGCGGTTCGAGTATTGGCGCGAACGTGCGGACATGACGACGATCGAGCGCGCGTTTACGCCGGCGGAGCGCGAACGCATAACGAACTTTTGCAGCATCATCGGTCTGGACTTCGGCGTGCTCGATATTTTGCGCGACGGGGCGCAGGGACGCATCTACATCTGCGATTGCAACACGACGCCGACCGGTCCGTCACCGAGGCTCAGCATTGTGCATCAGGTGCGCCTCGTGCACCAACTCGCATGGCACTTCAAGCGTGAATATCTCAAATAACACATCTATGAAACCCGGTGTATCGGAGTTCTCGAAAAAAACGTTCGAAACGTTCATGCTGCGCACCGTCACGCAGGTGCTCGGCGTTGCGATGGGCATCATCATCGGCCGCACTCTGGGCCCGTCCGGTAAAGGTGAGTTCGCCTACGCCACGACGGTACTGGCGTTGCTGGTCACGCTCAGCGGCGGCGCCTCTGCGGCGGTTTCACGGCAATACGGCCGCCTCAAGCATCCGAGCGGAATCGTTTACGACGCAATGATGCGGGTGCTGTTCTGTTTGGCTGTTCCCCTCGCCGGCGCGCTCGCAATTGCCGCGCTCGTCACGCGGCAGTACGCTTTGCTGGCACCGGCGATCGCGTTTCCGTTTGCCTACCTCACGCAAGTCTCACTTGCGTTTTCGCTTGCCGACGGAAACGTGCGCTGGTCGAACGTGCAAGGCCTCACCATCGCCGCGTTGGCCGCCGTTGCTACCGGTACCGTTTGCTTTATAACTCGTTCGCCGCTGTGGGCGCTGGCATCGTGGACCATCGTCCTCATGCTGATGAGCTTCGTGTCGCTGCGAAAAATCGCGCCGTACGCACAGCATCGTGACGAAACCACCGACCGTCGCGAGGTCTTTCGCCAGCAAGTATGGTTCGGCTTTCGCGTTACATTCAACCAATTGCTGGCGATGCTCAACTACCAAATCGACATTTTTATCATACTTGCGATGATGGGGCACGCCGCGCTCGGCGTTTACTCGGTGGCCGTGGGCGTCGGTCAAATGATGTGGCATATCAGCCGGCCATTGGCCGTAACGTCTTATGGCCGCATCACCTCCGGGTCGCGCGAAGAAGCCGCCGCAGTAACGCTCAAATGCGTCCGCCATGCGCTGCTGACAGTCGGCTTGGGCAGCATCGTGTTGTTCTTCGCCGGACCTTGGCTGATCGTTGCGGTGTATGGTGCGGCGTTTGCAAAAGCGGGTCTGGTGCTTCAGGTCTTGCTGCCGGGTATCGTCGCGTACTGCACCGTTCCGTTTTTTGGACAGTATTTCACTTTGCAGCTCGGTAAGACGGGACTCAACACGTTCGTCACGGGCACCTCGACGCTCGTCTGCGCGATCCTAACCGCGCTGCTTGTGCCGCGCTTCGGTATCGTAGCGGGCGCAATCGGAACGTCCGCCTCGTACATTGCCTCACTTGCGCTGTGCGCGTGGATATTCGCGCGCAACGCGGACGTGCCGCTCACGCAAATGGTCTCCTATGACCGCGAGGATTGGCATCACTACCGCGCGCTCGCGTCGTGGATTTTTTCATACGGGGGAGCAAGATCGTGAAACAACCGCAAGTATTGCTCGCAACGTGCGGCGACGGTGACGGTGCGGCGCTGATGCCGAAGCTTTGCAGCCGCGCCGGAGCCAGAGTCGCGGTTTTATCGCCGCAAGAATTCGGAGTTTCCACCTCGCGCTACGTCGCCGAACACATTGTGGTGTGCGACGATCCCGTGCAGATCGCAGTTCAACTGCGCGACCTACTGCGTGTGCGCTCGTTCGATTTTGTGGTAATCTTGACCGACGAGCTGTTATACGAAGTCTATGCGAGCGACCCGGGGCCGCTGGAGCCGTATCTGAACGTCCCCTTTGCGGCCGGTTCAAAGCTCGTCGAGTCCAAGAATGCATTCATCGAGGCATGCCGCTGCGCCGGTATTCCCGTTCCGCGTTTCGAGCTGTGCGGCTCGCTCATCGAAGCGATCCATGCAGCCGAGCTGATCGGATATCCGCTGATGATCAAACTCAATCACGGATCGTCGGGCGTCGGCGTGCGTCCGGCCGATGATGCATCGCAATTGCAAGCGCTGCAGGAAAGCGGCTTTCTGAAACCACCCTTCGCCGTGCAACGCCGCATCGACGGTGTCGCCGGCACGACGTCTGTGCTGTATGACAGAGGAAAACCGCTCGTGCTCGGGTCGGCGTATTACGAGCGCTCGTGGCCGACGCCGTTTCATCCGCCGACGATCCGGCAGCTCACGCACTTGCCGGAACTCGAGCGCATTGCGCGCGACGTCGGCGCGATGACGAGCTATCACGGCTTCGGTGGCATTGACTGGATTCAAGAACGCAGCACCGGCAAGGTCTACGTCTTGGAAATGAACGCGCGCCCCATGCCGATGCACGTGATTGCACCGATGCTTTCGCCATATGCGCGCGCGTTTCGCCGCTTGCTCCACGGCGAGGCGGCACCGCGCACCGAAATCTGTGGCCGCAGCGGTCAGCGCTACTACGTCTTTCCGAAAGACGTGTACCGCGTGCTCGACGAACGCGATCTCGGCGGCATCATGCGCTGGCTGCTGCGCTTACCGTTTTCGCGCGACGTCGTGCCGTGGGACGATCTGCCGCTCATGCGCCTGCAATTGCAACGCTTGCGCGGCTTCGTGCACCGGCGGTTTGCGCCGCGGTAAATGTCAAAGCCCCAGCAAGTATCAGTTGCCGGGGCTTTTCAATCGTAGTCGTTTTGCGAATGCGCCTGTCGAATTCCGGTGAAAGAAATCCGACCGACGCCGCCGTCTGTTGTCTCCGGCTTACTCGGATAACAGCGTGTGGGCCGTTACCGTCAACATAGGTCGAAGGCGGCTTCTACGCTCGCCGCTACTTCAATCGCTTGAAGTGAATGCATCGTAACACAACGCAAATTTCTCTAGCAAGACTGCGATCGGCTTGTTCGCAAGCTATCCGCAACAAACTTCCGTTGCTCACAATTTATGCACGTTGCGGTGAGTAAAACGTTGCTCTCGCTGGAACGGGTGCGGGCTTTGAGCAGATGAACTTCAGGTGACCGAAGGGGGTGTTCTCCCGAAACCGCTGACGATTTTTCATCCTGAAAAATCGTCGCTGCCCACTTTTTCGCGAAACAAGTTTTGAAAGGCCATCCATGGCCGGCCCGAAAAAGTTGGAGCTTTCGGGAGAACACCCCTTCGGTCACCTGAA
>CAZERJ010000104.1:0-9221 GCA_964514445.1 uncultured bacterium
GGTAAAGTTATGGAGGGGGAATTTGCCAATCATTTGCAAATTGAGTGTGCATGCGAGCCCAGTACACGACGGAGTCGCGCACCCAAATTTCGCGGATTCTACGCGATGCCCAGCGTTATCTCTCGGCATCCGACGTCTACAAACTGCTTAGGAAGGCCGGCGGGAAAGCGTCGCTTTCGACGGTTTACCGGACGCTAGAACACCTCCAGGCAAGCGGTCAAGCCAGTGCGCGCACAGACGCCGGCGGCGAGGCCACGTATGTGTACTGCGAGCCCTCCGAACATCACCACCACGCCATTTGCCGCGTCTGTGGACGCGTGCAAGATATCACGTGCGAGGCTATCGAGCACCTTGCGCACGATCTGCTGCAACATCATAAATTCGCGCTCGACGATCATGCGATGGAGTTTTACGGAAGGTGTTCGGCTTGCGGGTAGTTGCGTTGTTGTGTGCGCTTTGCGTTGCGGCGTGCAGCTCGCCTTCTAACGGCTCAGCCGCAATTCGACCAGCCCAAGGTCGCACGAGTGGGAAGATCAACGTCGTCACGACATTCTCGACGTTGAATTCATTCGTGCAGGGCGTTGGCGGTAATTTGGTCACCGTGCAAAACCTTGTGCCGGTTGGCGCGTCGCCCGAAACGTACCAGCCGACACCGCACGACATCGGCACGCTCTCGCAAGCGCAGCTGATCGTTGAGAACGGCACGGGGATCGAGGCGTGGCTGCAGCGCACGCTCGCCAACGCAGGCAACACGAAAGCGCCGCGGATCGTTCTGTCCGACGGACTGCCCCATATCGACAACAACCCGCACCTTTGGATGGATCCCGTCAACGCGAAGATTTACGTCGATAAAATCCGCGTCGCTCTCGCCACATTGGATCCGGCACATGCGGCGCAATACCGCCAAAATGAAGTGCGGTATAATGCACAGCTCGATGCGCTGCAATCGTGGGTGCAGCAGCAAGTTAGCACGATACCGGTGCAGCAGCGTGCCATGATCATCTTCCATAACGCGTTTGATTACTACAACAAGCGCTTCGGCATTCGCACCGTTGGAGTTATCGAACTCTCGCCCGGGCAAGATCCGAATCCATCCTACATCGCGCATCTCATCACGTTGGCGCGCGATAACCACGTGCGGGCTGTGTTTTCAGAACCGGAATACAGTCCGAAGCTCGCGCAAGCGCTTGCGCGCGGAGCGAACGTGCACATCGTAACCGATCTCTACGACGATTCCATCGGCACCGATCAGCGCGTGCACGATTACATCAGCGTGTTGCATTACGACACGAGAACGATCGTATCGGCGCTCAAGTGAATGCTATCGAGGTCAGTGACCTCGTCGTGCGCTACGGCCGGGTGACGGCCCTCGACGGCGCAAGTGTCCAGGTCGCGCCCGGTGAAGCGCTCGGCATCGTAGGACCTAACGGCTCGGGGAAATCAACGCTTCTTAAAACGATTGCAGGTCTTTTGAAGCCGGCAATGGGTTCCGTTTGCGTGCTCGGCAAAGAGCCTCGCGCGCTCAAGCCCGGTTCGATCGCATACGTGCCGCAGATCGAAGACGTCGATTGGACGTTCCCCGTCAACGTTCGGGATGTCGTCTCGATGGGGCGTTTTCCGCGCCTTGGACTTCTGCGACCCTTCGGCGCTGAAGATCGCCGAGCTGTCGCCGACGCGCTGAAAGCGCTGAACATTTCGCATCTGGCAGGGCGGCACATCTCCGAACTTTCGGGCGGGCAGCAGCAGCGCGCGTTTGTGGCGCGCGCCATTGCGCAGAATCCGAAGATCATGTTGCTGGATGAGCCGACGACCGGCGTCGACGCGGCAACGGAAGAAGCACTCCGGCAAGTTGTGCGCAACCTTGCCTCACGCGGAATCACCGTCGTCATGACAACGCACGATTTGGATCGCGCCGCGGATTGGTTCGATCGCTTGATGGTGCTGGATCGACGGGTGCTCGCAACAGGCGCTCCGCAGCAGGTGCTCGAGTCCGGCGCTTATGCCGGCATCCGCGAACACACGCACACCCACGGCCATTTGCGGTCCAACGCATGAGCCATCTGCTCGAACCGTTCCATTACGCGTTCATGCAGCGCGCGTTTCTGACTGCGTTGCTCGTAGGCGTGCTATGTCCCGTGATGGGAACGTATGTTGTGCTGCGCAAACTCGCTTTCATCGGCGACGGTATCGCGCACGCGTCGTTTGCCGGCATCGTGATCGCGTATCTTAAAGGCGCGAACTATTATGCGGGCGCAGCGGTGGTGGCGGTGCTCACGTCGCTGGGCATCGGCTTTGTGCATCGAAGAGGCCGCGTTGCGCTCGACACGGCGATTGGCGTGATGTTTACGGGCGCGTTTGCGCTTGGCATCTTTCTGATGAGCCGGCAGAAATCGTATGCCGTCGATCTTCAAAGTTTTTTATTCGGCGATATTCTGTCGGTGAGCCGCAGCGATGTCGTACTGATCGTCGCGCTGGCGATCGTGATCGCGATCGTGACGGCGCTGCTATACCGGCCGCTGCTCTATACTTCGTTCGATCCAATCGTGGCGCAAGCGGGCGGTATTAACACGCCGCTGATCGAGTACATTTTGCTGGTGCTGGTTGCGCTGACGATTATTATTTCGTTGCAGGCCGTAGGCATCGTACTTGTGGCCGCGCTGCTGGTAACGCCCGCGGCCGCCGCATTTCAGTTGACGCGCCAGTTTCACGTCATGATGGCGCTTGCGGCGTTCTTCGGTGCCGTGTGCGGTGTCGGAGGGTTGTACGCGTCGTATTTCCTGCAGAGTTCCAGTGGCGCTACGATCGTGCTTTCCGCTACCGTGTTGTTTTTTGCGGCGTTCGGCGCTAGACAGCTGGCGTCACGGCGCGCGTAAGACGCGCCAACTTTCGTCGCCGGTTCGTTCTAAGAATCCCCCGGTAGTCAAAGCATCAAGTGCTTCGGCCAGCGCTGCGCGTTCGTTTTTGTTCGGCATACCTGCCCAGCGCATTGCGGCGTCGCCGAGATGGACGTCGTCGCCGGGGCGGAGGAGTTCGACGAGAAAGCTCTTCGGGAGTTTCACGCGTTCCATGCGGCGGGCGACGGGTTCGAGGGCTTGGTCCAGATTGGCCTCGATGCCTCGGCCGTGGTTCGATACCTCACCATGACACGTAAGCTCAGCCGCGGTTGCAGAGGCTATGTCGCTCGCGGTTTGTGCGGCTTCGGTTTCGATTGGGGAGATGGTGCGGCGTTGGGGGACCGGCGCGTTTTTCATGGAGCGATCGGTCATGCTTGGGAACCATTCGCCCAGCATTGCGAGGAATGTGTGCCACCACACGCCGTTTACGCGGCGCGGGCGGCTGTCGATCGCTTTGAGGATTTTTGCGGCTACATCTTTTGCGTGTGCGACAACCCATGCGGGGCCGTACGACGGAATGCCGGCTTCGTTTGCAAAGTTCGTGCGAACAGAACCGGGATCGATGTACGTTACCGCAACGCCGGTTCCGTTGAGCTCGCGGCGCAGCTGCGTCACGCCCGCGCGTACTGCGGCTTTTGCTGCACAGTAAGCGCCGTAATACGGCGACGGCACGCGCGCTAAACCGGATCCCGTAAAGAACACTTGCCCTTTGCTTTGCAACAGCATCGGAAATGCGGCACGCATGATGCGGATCGGCGCTGCAAAGTGCACTTGCCACTGCGCGTCGATTTCCGCATCACTCTGTTCCAGCAGTTTTCCGGAAGTGGCAAATCCCGCCATGTTGATGATCACGTCGATGCGCCCGAAACGCTGCTGGGCAATGTCGACGATGCGCGCGGGAACTTCCGGGCGCGTAATATCGATCGCGTAGCCGACGCACGTGCCGCCGTCGTTGACGATTTCTTTCACCAGATCGTCGATGTGCGATTGCAGGCGCGATACGGCAATCACGGCCCAGCCTTTGCGCGCCGACTGGAGCGCCAGTTCTTTGCCGATGCCCGATCCGGCGCCGGTGATAACGATGACTTTACGCTCGCGCATACACGTTGCCGTAAGCGCGCAAATACTGCTGATACATGCCGCTCACGTATGCGTTGCCGACGTTCTCATACCATTCTTGCTCGTCGACGATCGGCGGCGGAGGCGGTGTGACCGCGCGCCGTTCTTGCGCGAAGCGTTGCAACGCAAGCGCTACCGGCTTGTACGAGCCATCGCTTCGAATCATTCCGAACGAGAGCTCGTGCTTGGCCTTGTCGAACGGCGGCGTATCTGCCAGGTGCGGCGCATAGTCCGCCCAGTTCCACCAGAACGCCCCGAGCGCTCCGCGCCGCTGCAAGCGATCCAACACCTCAATGCAATACTGTGCCATCTCATCTTCCGTCAAACACGCGTACGCCGCAGCATTTCTAGGAAGGTGAGACGCGGCAATAGGCGGCTCATCGGGCAGCCGTACGCGCTCGAACGGTGATATGGTCCCCGGCGGACACGTCGGGTTGCCGAACTCGTTGAAAAGCACCGGCTTTGCGGCCATCGATTGCATGACTTGGCACAGGAATGGAACGACCTCGGGGTCCGTGCGTCCGCGCGCGAAACTGCTGTACACGGAATACCCGTGCATCACGGCGCATTCGAGCGGCTCGCAAAACGTCGACGGGCGGATGTTGCGGTCTTGCGTGAGATCCTCGCCGTGCGTTCCCGCACACGTTCCAACACCGGAAGCCTTGCGCAGATCGTGCGCAAGAATACGCGCGAAATTGTTTGCGGCGCCGACCGAGGGCGGGATGCGCATGTTGCTAAACTCATTGCCGAGATCCCACATGTACAACGCGGGATGCTCGCGCGCACGCCGCGCGATGGCGCGCACGTGGACGCGCGCGTGGTCGAAGAGCGGACCTTCGTAAAACTCGCCGATACCCCACGGAAGCTGTTGCATGCCCCGCGCGAATGTGCGAAACCGCCCGTGGCTGCGCGTGTGGTCGAGCGCCCATGCAGGTTCGTAATTTGCTCCGCTCATGTGACCGGTGAAGAATGTCGGCATCGCTTTGATGCCGGCGGCAGCGGCGGCGTTCATGACTTCATCGAAACGGCGCAGCATGCGTTTGTCCATCACGCCGGGCTGCGGTTCGAAGTCATCCCACATGATGAAGAAGCGCACAACATGCAACTGCAGCGAGCGGATGCGTTCGAAATCCTCTCGGATCTCGCCTAAATCAAACCGTTCCCACATGTACATGGCGCTGCGCCGCGGCCAGTAGTTCACGCCCAGCAAAAACTCGTCCATGCAGGGCTTTTTCCCCGCATTCCCGCAGAGAATCCTCATGGCAGAAGCTCCCGTTGTCGGCGTGATTATGGGCAGCGTCTCCGATATGGAAACCATGTCGGCGGCGCGGGACATGCTGGAATCGCTGCAGATTCCGTTCGAGATGCGCGTTATCTCGGCGCACCGCACGCCGCAAGAGATGTTCGACTATGCCCAAAGCGCGCAAGCGCGCGGCATTAAAATCATCATTGCCGGAGCAGGCGGCGCGGCGCATTTGCCGGGAATGACCGCATCGAAAACCATCCTGCCCGTTATCGGCGTCCCCGTGCCGACGAAATCGCTGGGCGGCATGGATTCGCTGCTCTCAATCGTGCAAATGCCGCGCGGCGTTCCCGTCGCGACCGTTGCGATCGGTAACGCCGCGAACGCGGCGCTGCTTGCTGCACGAATTCTTGCGGTCAGCGACGGCGCGCTCGCGCAACGCCTCCACGACTACGCACAGCGCATGCACCAAGACGTCATTTCCGCACAGATTTAACCATGATTCGCAGCATCGGCGTCATCGGCGGCGGCCAACTCGGCCGCATGTTTGCGCTCGACGCCAAACGCATGGGATACGACGTCGTTACGCTCGATCCGCAGCCTCATTCACCTTGCGGGCAAGTCGCCGGCGATCAGATCGTTGCCGGGTACGACGACATGGAGGCAATCGAAGCCCTAGGCCGGCGCACCGACGTTGTCACCTACGAATTCGAAAACATTGCGATCGAATCGGTGCGCTATTTGGAAACGCACGGATTTCGCGTAACGCCGTCGAGCACCGTGCTTGCGATCACGCAAGATCGTCTCGCCGAGAAGACGTTTGTGCAGCAATGCGGCATTCCCGTTGCGCGATTCGCTCCGATTACCGACGAATCGGCTATTGCATCTCTCGCACAATCGGTCGGCTTTCCCGCCGTCTTGAAAACAACGCGCGGTGGCTACGACGGCAAGGGTCAGTGGCGCATCGCTGATACCGCCGATGCCCAGCGCGCCGTCGCGGATGCACGGGGCGCATCACTGATTTGGGAGCGGTTCGTCAATTTCGAGCGCGAGATCAGCGTCATTTGCACGCGCGCGGAAAGCGGCGAGACTGTCGTCTATCCCGCGGCGGAAAATCGCCATGACGCGGGCATTCTTGCCATGTCGATCGCGCCCGCGCGGGTCTCGCCGCAGATCGCGCAAACCGCGGGGCTGTACGCGCGAACGATTGCGGAGAAGTTACAGATCGTCGGCACGTTTTGCGTTGAGTTCTTCGTTGCAGCGGATGGTGAGGTGCTCGTGAACGAGATCGCACCGCGTCCGCACAACAGCGGCCATTACACCATCGACGCCACGCAATGTTCGCAGTACGAACAGCACGTGCGCGCGATTTGCGGCTTGCCGCTCTCGCAACCGGAGCTCTTGCGCAATGCGATCATGGTGAACATTCTGGGCGCGGGACAAGGCGACGTGCTGCTCGGCACGCCGCAGCTGCTCAAAGATCCGGACATTGTGTTGCACATGTACGGGAAACATCACGCGGTTGCGCGCCGGAAGATGGGCCACTTCACGATGCTGGTCGACGGCCCGATTACCGAAGATGCGATCGAGCGGGCGCAGCGCGCGCACGGCATGCTGTACTGGGGCGATGCGGCTGCTCGTCGTTGAAGACGATCGCCGTCTGTGCGATGTTTTGCAACGCGGCCTGAGCGAAAGCGGCCACATCGTCGATCTGGTTTACGACGGCGAGGAAGGGCAAGCGTGGGCGTCCGGCGGCGCATATGACGCCGTCATTCTGGACGTCAACCTGCCCAAACGCGACGGCATGAGCGTTGTTCGCAACATTCGCGCCGCGCGTGTGAATACTCCGGTCTTAATTTTGACCTCACGCGATACGCCGGGTGATGTGATCGAGGGGCTCGATGCCGGCGCCGATGACTACCTGCGCAAACCGTTTATCTTCGGCGAGTTGGAAGCTCGGCTTCGAACGATCGTGCGGCGCAAGACCGACGAATCGCTAGATGCGACGCTTCGTGTAGACGACCTTACGTTCGACCTTTCTTCGCGGCGCGCCGTGCGTGGCTCGCGTACGCTCGATTTGACTGCGCGCGAATCCGCTTTCCTCGAATTCTTTATGCGCAACGCCGGGCGCCTGGTGGAGCGGCGTATGATCGAGGACGCGTTGTTCGAGCGCGAAAGCGAAACAACGTCGAACGTGGTGGACGTCTACGTCAGCCGCTTGCGATCGAAACTGACGGTCGGCGGGGAGCCGCAGCTATTGCACACCGTTCGCGGCGCGGGCTACCGCTTCGGTGAGGCATGAATCTGCATTTTACGCTTGCGCGCTCCTATGCGGTTGCAATGCTTCTGGCACTGCTCGTCTTTGCGAGTTTGGCGGTCTTTTCCATCGACAGGACGCTGCGGTCGAGCGTTGATGCGCGCTTATCGTCGGAAGCGCGTGCTGCCGCGGCCGTGCTCGACGTGCACGACGGCTCGATCGCGATCGACCGCGACGATCAGCGCCAATTTGTCGCACTCCTCGGTTCGGGCGCTGACGCCGCCGTGGTTAACGCGCAAGGTTCAGTTCTGCTCAACACAACGGCAAACGAAACCCCGCAAATACTCTCGTTGCCGCTTGAACGCGAAGCGTTTTACTCGCAGGGCTCGGGCGAAGACAGCGTGCGGATCATCGTGTTCCCGGTCATGCGCGCGCACAGCCTTTTAGGGGCCGTCATCGTTTGGCGTCCATGGGATTGGATCGATGAAACGGACCGTGGCTCCGCCATCGCCTTCGGCGTTGCGGCAATTGTGATCGCGATTATTGCACTCGTTGCCGGTGGCGCAGTAACGCGCGGCGCGCTCGATGAAGCGCTGCGGCGCCAACATCAGTTTACCGCAGATGCATCGCACGAACTGCGCGCGCCGCTCGCGGTCATCCGCGCGGAAGCGGACCTCGCGCTGCGCAAAGAGCGCTCGCCGCAAGAATACCGCACCGCGCTGGAATCCGTGGCCGCGGAAGCGGATCGCATCGAACAGCTCTTGGGCGACATGCTGCTCGCGGCGCGCGTGCAAGATCGCAGCCTGCCCGTCAAAGCGATGGACGCCGTTCGCGTGCTCGACGACGTTGCACGCCGCTTAGCTCCCGCCGCGTCGGCAAAGCATGCACGCATCGAAGTGGTGCCGCAGCAGCCGCTTTCCGTCATCGCCGAACCGCAGAGTGTTGAACGCGCGCTTATTGCCGTTACGCACAACGCCATTAAATTTGCGCCCGAAGGCGGTCACGTGTGGCTCGATGCCAGGCGCGACGGCAACCGTGCGCTCATCACTGTGCGCGATGATGGACCGGGTTTCTCACAAGAGGCACTCGAGAGCGCACTCCAGCGTTTCTGGCGCGACGGAGGCTCGCGCAGCCATGACGGCGCCGGGCTGGGCCTATCTATCGCCCGTTCGCTCGTCGAGTCCGTCGGCGGCTCGATTGCGCTCGAAAATGACGGCGGCGCCGTCGTGCGCATGACGTTCCGCGCTGCTTAACGCGCCGTTCATGTACCAGTCATCTTAGCGACGTACGATGCCCTCATGTTTTTATTGGCCGCTCCTGCGCTTGTCGCAGCCCTCACGTTTTCCGGGCAGCAGTATGCTAGCCAGGCGAAAGTAACACTCACGCAAGCGCGCGTCATCGCGCAAAAGGCGCTTCCCGGCGCCGTGATTGCCGATCAAGAATTGGAAAAAGAACCCGGCGGCAGCGGTCTGCGCTACTCGTTCGACATGAAACTTCATGGCAAGACGTACGAAGTGGGCGTGGATGCAAAGACGGGTAAGGTCCTCGAGAAACACGTTGAAGGTAAGAATCCGGATTAACGATTGAACCTCGCGTCATTCGGTTTGCGCAACCAAAAAACCGCAGCTTTTTTGGTGGCGATACTGACGGTACTGGGCGTCTGGGCATACACCACGACGCCCGCTTCCATTTTTCCGAACATGTCGTT
>CAZERJ010000105.1:0-9028 GCA_964514445.1 uncultured bacterium
ATATATACGATCATGCTGGATGTTCGCCGCGCGGCGGGCCCATTGGCAGCACTTGCGCTCGCGGTCGCTTTGATAGCCGCGATCTTCGTGTCTGCGCGCAACGCCGCGTTCAACCGGAGCATCGTCACGGTCCACGGTGTTGTCGGCTCTGAAAAGGCCGATTTTTTCAAAGATCCCGACGTCATCGCCGAGTTCAAGAAAAACGGAATCGTGCTCAACGTCGATTCAATGGGCTCGCGCGAGCAGGCTACCGAAGCCACCATGACGGGGGCGGACTTCTACTTCCCCGCCGGCGAGCCGGCAGGCCGCGCGCTGGCCAAACGGCTCGGCGTGCACGTTTCGTACAATCCGTTCTTCTCGCCGATGGTGGTCGTGTCGTGGGAACCGATCGCCAAGATCCTCCAGGCCAACGGCGCGGTTCACCGTAGCGGGCGCTTTTACATCGCCGATATGCCGGCGTTGCTTCGCATTATCGAATCGCAAAAACGTTGGAGCGATCTCAGGGACAGCAGCGCATACTCCACCGGCAAGTCGGTGCTGATCGAGTCGACGGACGTGCGCAAATCGAATTCGGCGGCGATGTACGCCTCGCTCGCGTCATACATCTTTAACGGAAACAACATTGTCTCCAATCCGGCGCAAGCCAATCGCGTACAATCTAAGATCGACGATCTTTTCGTCCGGCAAGGGTTTCAAGAGACGAGCTCGGCGGGGCCGTTCGACGATTACGTTACGATAGGCATGGGCAAGGCGCCGCTGGTCATCGTGTACGAACAGCAGTTCATCGAGTACGAAGTGCAAAATCCGCCGCAAAGCCGCGCGCCGGGTATGGTCGTCCTCTATCCGAATCCGACGATTTTCACCAAACACACCCTCATTCCAACGAACTCGCGCGGCGATCATGTCGGCAAACTCCTCCAGGACGACCCGGTTCTGCGTGCGCTCGAAATCCGCCACGGCTTCCGCAACAGCGATACAGCTCAGATGCTCGCGTTTTGGCGCTCGCAGCATTTGGATGTGAACACCTCGCTCATCGACGTCATCGACCCGCCCAGTTTTGAAGTGCTGGAACACCTCATCGACGGCGTCAGTCGAGCGTACAACAGACAGGCGTTTCTCAAAAACCGCTAAGGAGCATCCCGTGAATTCAACAACGAGTGATTCAGCCTCCGCACCCCCCGCGTTGACGCTGGAACCGCCCAAACCGGTTACCGAAGTCACCGCCGATCAAGCCGCGCAAGCCGTGCCTCTCTCGTCCGACGACAAAGCAAAGCTCGACGCGCAGGTTGACGGCTTCACGCAAGCACTGCTTAGCGCCGACGTGCACGGCGACGAATTTCGCGGCCGCTTAGACGCCATCGCGAACATGGCGGATGACGATATCGCGCGATCCGCCGCAGTTTCAAATAGACTACTCGACCGCCCAACGAACGCCATGGCTCGCGGCGGAATCGCCGGCGGCTCTACCGTTTCAAACGGCTTGCTCGAGCTGCGGCGTCAGGTTGAAGCGCTGGACCCCTCGCGCCAGGGCGATCTGTTCGGCGCTCGCAAATTGCTTGGGATTATTCCGTTCGGCAATAAACTCGTTGATTACTTCCGCGGGTACGAGTCGTCGCAGACCCACCTGAATTCCATCATCGAATCGCTCTATCACGGCAAAGACGAGTTGCTCCGCGACAACGCCGCGATCGATCAGGAAAAAGAAAACATGTGGGCGCTCATGGGACGGCTCGAAAAATGGTCGTACCTCGCGCAACAAATCGACTCTTCGCTGACCGCGAAAATCGATGGCATAACGGACCCGCAGCGTAAGAAAATCTTGCAGGAGGAAGCGCTCTTCCGCATTCGCCAAAAACGGCAAGACATTGCCACGCAGATGGCCGTTGACGTGCAGGGTTACCTCGCGCTCGATCTCGTGCGCCGCAACAACGTCGAGCTCGTCAAAGGAGTCGACCGCGCCACGACGACTACGGTTTCCGCTCTTCGCACCGCGATCATCGTCGCGCAGGCGCTGACGAATCAGAAACTGGTGCTCGATCAGATTCAGGCGCTCAACACGACCACCAGCAATCTCATCGAATCCACCTCGCAGATGCTGCACGACAACAGCATACGCGTTGCTCAACAGGCGATCTCCTCGACCGTCTCGATTGAATCCCTGCAAAAGGCGTTCGACAACGTCCTCAGTACGATCGACACGATCGACAACTACAAGGTGCAGGCGGTCGGAGCAATGGAGCAGACGGTCAACGCGCTCAACGCTCAGGTCGCGCGAGCGCAACCGTATCTGGACAAGGAACGCGCCAAGGTGGTGGACAGCGAATTGTCTGCTCTTCCGAAGGATACCGAGGTCCATCTTTAATGCGTTTGACCGGCAAGCTTGCGTTGTGCCTGACCGTCGCGCTGCTTTGCGGCTGCAGCGGCGGCAGTTCGTCGTCCGGAGGAACATTCGGCAGTTCGTCGCGCGCAGACGAGACGCATACGCTTCACGTGCTTGCCGGCTCCGAGGTCAAAGATCTCGAACCGCTATTACCCGATCTGGAAAAACAAACCGGTGTACACCTCGACCTGCAGTATTCCGGCACACTCGCCGGAATCGACCGGATTGAGAGTCAGCCGGCTTCGACCGACGCGGTATGGTTCTCGCAAGATAAGTATTTCGTCTTGACGGATCGCGCGCATCTGATCAAAGCGAGCACGAAGATTATGCTCTCGCCCGTTGTGATGGGCGTGAAACGGTCAAAAGTGCAAGAACTCGGATGGGCCGGCAAGCCGATCACTTGGAAGCAGATTGAATCGGCCGTGGCCGCCGGTAAACTGCGCTACGCGATGACGAACCCGGCAAGTTCAAACTCCGGATTTGCCGCCGTGGTCAGCGTCGCAAGCGCGCTTTCAGGTAACGCCGACGCGTTGCGTTCGAGCGATGTCAGTAAAGCCAAATTGACGGGCTTCTTCTCAGGACAAAAATTGATCGCGGGCAGCTCCGGGTGGCTCGCGGACGCGTATGTGAAATCACAAGACGACCTCGATGGCATCATCAACTACGAGTCGGTGCTGATCGGGCTCAACAAAGGCGGACAGTTGCACGAGCCGCTTACACTGCTGTATCCGAAGGACGGTGTGCTTACGGCCGACTATCCGCTCGTGCTGGTAGCGAAAGACAAACAGGCGTTGTATGACAAAGTCGTCGCCTATCTTCGCACTCCGGCCGTGCAGCGGCAAATCATGAATCAAACGTACCGCCGCCCCGTTCTAGCTTCTGTGCCGCTCTCGCCGGCGATTCCGCACTCGCTGTTGGTCGATACACCGTTCCCAGGTTCACGCGCGGCGGTGGATAGTATTCTCCTTGCGTATCTCAACGTTCACCGCGTAGCCGGCCATTCGTACTTCGTGCTCGACACCAGCGGTTCTATGGAAGGCTCGCGCCTGGATAGCGTGAAGCGCGCGATCCACATTCTTGCCGGCGGCGACAACTCGCTCACCGGCAAGTTTGCGAAGTTCGAAGATCGCGAACAAATTACAATGGAAGATTTCTCCGGAAGCATCAAACATCACGCCGACTTTACGATGCACAGCGCGAACGATCCGCAAACGTTATCGCAGGTAACCTCGTTCGCGGATGCGCTATCCGCAGGCGGCGGCACGGCGATTTACAGCGCGCTCGATGAGGCGCTTCAAGAGGCGCAGCACGATCCGCCCAGCCGCTACGCCACAATCGTTTTGATGACGGATGGCGAGAACAATCAGGGCGAGTCGTCCGATGACTTCGCAGCCCACTTCAACGCCGCGCAGCGCAAAGTTCGTATATTCCCCGTGCTTGTGGGCGAGGCCAGCCCCTCTGAATTACAGCAGATCGCCGACCTGACCGGCGGACGCGTTTTCGATGCGCGCACAACACCGCTTCCGGAGATTTTCAAAGAAATTCGCGGATACCAATAACGTGAAATTACCGCTCTATATCTACACAAATCGCAATATCGCGGGCTGCATCTGCGCTACGGTCGCGGTCATTGCGTACCTGAGCGGCATCATCACGGACTACTGGTGGGAAATCGTCGTTGGCGCATATGCCGTTCCAGCCCTAGCGATCCCATCGCAAAAGAAACTCGAGTTCGATATGAGCCGGCAGATGGACGACGCGCAGCTCGTCTCGCAGCTCCAGGCGCTAGAATCGCAGGCGGCCAGCGCGCTACCACCCGACATTGCGAACGATGTCATCGACGTATGCAAATTGCTCGAGAGCGCAATTCCGGCAATTTCCGCGCGCAACTATCCCGACCAAGTGGCGCACGACGTGCGAACGGCAGCGGCTGAATATCTGCCGCAAACGATTGAGGCGTACACGAAGCTGCCGCCGGCGTTCCGCAACGTCAAGAAGCTCGACGGCGGCAAGACCGCAACACAGATTCTCGCCGAACAAATTGCGCTCATGAAGACGCACCTGCAAAACGTCGTGGACGACATCGCCAAGAATGACGCATCCGCGCTCGTCGAAAACGGCCGGTTCCTACGCGAAAAGTTTGCTACGCCGGAGTTCTTGAACGTCGGCTAGCCGCGGGCACACTACTGATAGCCGCGGGCGAGTAAATACTTTGCTCCTGCATCTAGCGCCTTTGGTTCCGGCATGGCAAAATTGAAAGCCTCGGCCAGCCGGCTGATGGTGTTGAATGCAAAACACACGCCAAGCGCGTCTTCGATTTGAGCATACGAAACGCCGGCAGCTATGAGCGAGCGAATATCGTCTACTTCTACACTATGCTCGCGTGTCAATTTTTCGAGAACGCGAAGGGTTGCCCGCAGGCGCTCGTCTATTGGTGCGTTCTCGAAATCGCTTAGCAGACCGGATACGTTTGCTCCATGTTGCTGCGCCATCTGAGCTACGGCGGCATGCGCCCTCGTACACCATTCGCTGCCGTTCGTTTTCGCAATAAGCGCAGCCATGAGCTCTCGATCGCCGACCGACCATTTTGACTGGCCGCGCATTGCTTTATGCGTCACTCGCTGCATCGGGCGGCCGTAGAAGTCCGGACGGTACTTCACGAGCTTAATAACGTCAAGCACCGGATGGCCGCTCGCAAGGCGAATCACACCAAAAAGCGCTTTCGTTCCAAAACTGTGACCACTATCCAGTATCCTTAGACGCAAATTTCAGTTCTCCGCGGCGGCAGCTTCGAGCGCACTGAGCGCTCTTTCATATTCGCGCGTCGCTTCTCCGATGGCGGCGCACACAACGAGCTCGAAGATTTGATCTTCGCTGAAGCCTGCTGAACGAGCTGCGAGAATGTCGTCGTCGGTAATCGTGTGCGGGCTCATCGCAACTTTATGCGTTAATTGCCCGATCGGCCCGCCGATTCGCTCGTTGTTAAACGCCGCATGCCGCTCAGAACGCGGAACAACGCCAGGACCCTGGAGGATCCGCGCTATCAATGCGCCATGCTCTTTCTTAATGTCCGGCATGTCAGGTCGCCTCGCTCGTTCGTGCGCAGGCAACCACCGTGCCTGCAGGTCGCGTTTGGCTGCAGTTGTTCGATGCTATCGCGTGTCGCTCGCAATCCAGTTGACTTCCCAGCTTTTGCCCTCGTCGACAGAGAAGGCTTGCTCAAACCGGGCGCTATGTGGCGTAATGTCGTCCCACACGTTACGCACGACGATGTTTTTGCCGTTCAGTTGCTCGCGATCGTAGAATTCCCCGCGGCCGTTTTTAAACTCGCCAACAGTCGGCGGTGTATTGATGACGCCGGTCCTGCTGCTCGCGTAGTTGAGACTCCACTGGTGGGTCGCCGGATTGTAGAGCCGTAGCGAAAGATTTTCGAGATGGCCTGCGGGGCCGTCGGCGATAAGCTCTTGGAGATTCGCCTTACCGTTCCATATTTTCGTCACTACCGTCGTGCCGTCATACTCGGCCCACGAATTCGAACCGGACAGCGGACGCAGCCGGCGCCGGATATGGCTCTTCCAGGTGCCGAACTGGAAATCAAAATCGTGCGCGCCGTCGCGCGCACTAGAACTTTGCGCTTGCGCGGTCATGGCCGGTGGTGGTGACTGCAAAACCAAGGCCACCACGAGCGCCGGGCAGACCATTGCTCTCATGAACGTAACTGTACGAAGCGCCATTGCGTTTGAAAAGGGCCAGTAATTGCAGCAGTTAGGGTGCCACCGGCTAGCCGGCCGCGTTTACTACATCAGCGTAGTGAGCGCCGCGATGGCCTGCTTCGCGCGCGTTGTTGACGAGCACGCATATCCGACAACGATTCCGTTCTGAGACGGTCGCCCCTCAAAATAGCCAGAGAGCGCAGGGACGACGATGCCGAGTTCGGCTGCACGCGACGAAAACTGCGCATCATCGATCGCTCTCGGAAGCTGCACGACAAAGTGCTGACCCGCCTTGAAATCCCGAACGCGAGCTGCCGAACCGAAGCGCCGCGTAAACTCCGCACCGGCGAAGCGGCGCCGCTCGTCGTAAATCGAACGCATTCTCCCGATGTGACGCGCGAATTGCCCGCTTTCCATAAAGGCGGCTAATGCGCTTTGCATGATGTTGCTGGGCTGACCGCCGGTGACTTGCTGTGCTGCTTCAAATGCGGCGCACAGGGAGCGTGGAACGACGACATACGCGACGCGCAGCGCGGGAGAAAGCACCTTACTGAACGTGCCGACGTAGATCACGCGCCGGCCGCCATCCAAGCCGTGGAGTGCCGGTTGAGGATTCCGCGTGTAGTTGAACTCACTGTCGTAATCGTCTTCGACAATCCATGCGTCGTTTTTGGCCGCCATATCGAGAACGGCAAAACGACGTTCGAGCGAAAGTACGGCGCCGGTGGGGTATTGATGCGACGGCGTTGTGTGAAGCAACGTCGCTCGCCGGCGCAAAACGGTGCTTAGATCGATGCCGGCTTCGTCGACGGGCGCTCCGAGTAGTCGCGCACCATGCGCTGCATAGATCGCGCGAACGTTGGGATAGCCGGGCTCCTCGACGATGACGGTGTCGTTGCGCTTGAGCAGCACGCGCGCTATGAGCGAGAACGCGGCTTGAGCTCCACCGGCGATCATCACTTGTTCGGGAACGCAGGCTACACCGCGCGTTTGCAACAAACGCCGGCTTATCGCTTCACGCAACCTTGCATCCCCCAACGGCGCCGGATAATCCAATGCTCTTTCCGTCCAGCCGTTGGCGTTGAGCGCGCGTTTAAATTGCGCGGTTGGGAAAAGGTCCAGCGCGGGGATTCCCGGACGGAACGGAACGTTCAGGTCGAGGTTTTTCGCGAGTTCAAAAACCGACAAAAACCGCGCGGCCGCATCAGAAGGAACAATCGGCTTTTCCGATGCCGCTGACGTGGCCGCCATCTCACGGCGATTCTGCAGTGCGCCGGCGACAAACGTACCGACACCGCGAACGAACGTTAAATAGCCTTCTGCTTGCAGCTGGTCGAGCGCCGCCACGATCGTGTTGCGAGAAAGACCAAGGTGTGTGCGCAGCTCACGGCTAGATAAAATGCGTTCTCCCGCTTTCAGGCGCCCCTCGAGAATTGCATCGCGAATGGCGCTCTCGAGCTGGCGGTGCAACGGGACGCTGGAATTCCGATTGACGACGATACCGCGGTCGCGCATGATGCCGCATTTGCTCAGTGGCCCCATGAACCCTCGCAGTGCCGGCGCTTGCGATGGTCCACCACGCGTGTGTACAATGACACTGGTCTATGCCTGATACAGCAATTCCAGTACTCGAAACGGCACGTCTGCGTCTTCGCGGGCATCGCTACGGCGATCTGGACGACTGCGGTGCAATGTGGTCGGATCCCGCCGTAACGCGATTTATTACCGGCAAGCCATCAACGCCGCAGCAAACCTGGATGCGTCTGCTGTCGTATATTGGCCATTGGTCACTGATGAGTTTCGGCTATTGGGTTATCGAAGACCGGACTTCCAGCGATTTCGTCGGCGAAGTTGGACTTGCCGACTTCAAGCGTGACATCGTCCCTTCAATGCAGGGATGCCCGGAACTCGGGTTTGCAATCGCATCAAAGTGGCATGGCAAAGGCTATGCAACTGAGGCAGCGCAAGCCGTTGTAAATTGGGCCGACGCGAAATTACAATGCGCGAAAACGGTCTGCCTGATCAACCCACAGAACGCGGCGTCGCTGCGCGTCGTGGAAAAATGCGGTTATCAAATCTTCGATCGCGGAGTTTATAACGAGCAGCCCACGCTGTTCCTTTCGCGGATGTCACTGGACCCAGCGCATCACTGAAACCTGGAACTTGCCCCGTCCGCCCGCGTGCGCCATACTTCCGTAACAACTATGAGCGTTCAGAGCGATCGTGTGACCCTTGGCCGGTATCCGGAACGTGGGCACTATGATTTCCCAACCATTGCCGCGATTTTGGACGCGGGTCTTGTATGTCATGTTGGAATCGCAAAAAACGATCAGCCGGTCGTCATACCGGCGATCTATGGCCGCATCGGTACGGATCTGTATCTGCACGGATCTTCTGTGGCGAGATGGATGAACGGATTAACCCGTCCGTCGCAAGTGTGCATTACGGTCTGCATTCTTGATGCATTGGTGCTCGCACGATCGGCGTATCAACACTCGTTGAACTATCGTTCCGTCGTCGTGCTCGGTCAAGCTGAGCCCGTCATCCACACGGGTGAAAAGCTGGCAGCGCTGGAGGCTATCGTCGAGCAAGTCTGCCGGGGACGCTGGAATGACGTGCGCAAACCGGCGGACAACGAGCTTCGCGCAACGCTCGTGCTTCGCGTGCCGATCGCGGAAGCGTCAGCCAAAGTGCGGACGGGACCACCGTCGGATTTTGAATCAGATCTCGCAACCGGCTTTTGGGCCGGCCTTATTCCACTGCAAAACGTGCGCGGCACACCCGTACCGGACCCGACGTTACGCGCTGACATTGACGTGCCAAGCTATTGCATGGGGCAGACGATGGAGTGAGCTCGGCCTCGTGGCGCAAGCCTTTTATGCCACGATTATGCCTTCGGATGTTGGCGGCGTTCTGCCCGTGCACGAAGACTTGG
>CAZERJ010000106.1:0-8862 GCA_964514445.1 uncultured bacterium
TGATGTACGGATCGAGTTTCTGAATCGAAACGCTGATCCCGCGCGCCTTGAGCAGCCTCCCGAGCGAAGCTGCGGTGATCCCTTTACCGAGTGAACTGACAACACCACCGGTAAAGAAGATATACTTTGCCATCTCGGACTTACTCTATTCTGACCCGCGTCATGCTGCGCCTGTCGATGGCACTAACGCCGCCCCATCGCCACGCGTACAAACCTGGTTAATCCTGCGAGATCGTTCTTCACTTCAACCTCGCCCTCGAACGCGCGCCGCGCAAGTTCCGCAAGAATATCGATGGTCGGCGGAGCTGCTTCCATCAGCACGATCGCGTTCGGACGCGCCATGCGCGGGGCAACATCGAGGAACTTCCGGTATTGCGATAAGCCATCCGGCCCACCATCGAGCGCCTGCGCCGGTTCGAAACCGACGGGATCGGGTTTGCGCGGGACCTGTGCGCTTGGAATGTACGGCAAGTTAGCGACCAGGACGTCGTACTTCTTCTCATCGCTCGTGCGCGCAATGTCCGCGTAATGAAAGCGGCAACGCGTGTGCACGTTGAGCCGCCGCGCGTTATACTCTGCCACTTTGAGCGCCGCTAAACTGATGTCCGTACCTTCCACGACGACGTTCGGCAATTCCGCGGCAAGCGAACACGCAATGGCGCCGCTGCCGACACCGGCTTCAAATACCGAAAACAACTGTTTGACCGGTGAATCGGGATCCAGGCGCGCCTGAAGCGCGGCGATCGCTTCTTCCACCAGCAGCTCACTCTCCGGCCGCGGGATCAGGACGTTTTCATTCACCGCGAATTCGCGCTTATAGAATCCCGCGAAGCCCGTAATGTACGCGACCGGAAGTCCGGTCGTGCGTTTCTCGCACAGCGCCATGAATTTTTCAGCTTGCGGGCGCGAAAGGAACCCGTCGCCGTGCGAAATGAGCCAATCGCGTTCCCGTCCGAGCGTGTGCGCCATAAGGATTTGCGCGTCTGCGCGCGCACTGGGACTCGATTTGGCGAGTTGCACGATGCCGCGGGCTAACGTTTGCGCAATCGTTTGCGGCTTGTAGCCGGCGATCATAACATCGCCACGCCGTTAAGCGGCTTGGCCTGCGAGTGCGCGAGCGCGTTCATCCTTGAGCAGCTCCTCGACGATGTGCCCCATATCGCCGTCCATAACACCGCGGATGTTTCCGAAGTTCTGATTGATGCGATGGTCGGTGATACGATCTTGCGGAAAATTATAGGTGCGTATCTTCTCCGAGCGGTCGCCGGTCCCCACCTGAGAGCGGCGCATATTTCCCATCGCTTCTTCGGCTTCGCGGCGTTTGCGGTCGTAGAGCATCGCGCGCAGCATCTCCATCGCTTTCGCGCGGTTTTGAATCTGCGAGCGCTCTTGCTGCGAGGCGACCACGATTCCCGTCGGCACGTGCGTGATGCGGATCGCCGACTCGGTTTTGTTCACATACTGACCACCCGCGCCGCTGGACTTATACGTGTCGATCTGCAAGTCGCTGGGGTTGATCTCAACGTCGACGTCTTCGTCAACTTGCGGTAAAACCGCGACGGTCGCCGTGCTCGTGTGGACACGCCCTTGGGATTCGGTCACCGGCACGCGCTGAACGCGATGCACGCCCGACTCGTGTTTGAAGTGCTTGTACGCATCGTTGCCTTTGACGGCGAACACGATTTCTTTATAACCGCCCGCATCGCTCTCGCTCTCGGAGACAAGCTCCGTTCGCATGCGCTGGTTTTCCGCATACCGCATGTACATGCGCGCAAGATCGCCCGCGAAGATCGCAGCTTCATCGCCACCCGCACCGGCACGGATTTCGATAAAGACATCCTTATCATCATCGGGATCTTTCGGAATCATCAGCATCTGGAGTTGGTCTTCTAGTTGCTGCCGCCGCTCGCGCAGCGCTTTCGACTCTTCTTCCGCAAGCGCGTGCATCTCCGGGTCGCTGCGATCTTTGAGCAGCTCCTCGTTTTCGGCAATTTCAGCCAGCGTTTTTTTGTACTTGCGGTACGTCTCGACCGTCTCTTCGATCGACGCACGTTCTTTCACGAGCGCCGTATAGCGCGCCTGATCGAATTCGCCGCGGGGATTAGCAAGCTCCGCCTCGATCTCGTCGAAGCGTTTTGCGATGGTTTCCAGGCGATCGTAAAATGTCGGGTTCATAGCGCTACCGCTCTGTTCGTCACGGAAAAACAAAAAGCGAGCCCAAAGGGCCCGCTTTCCGTAAACGTGCGCAGCTAAGCTTCGGCTTTGGCGGCCTCGCGCTTGGCTTTGCGGGCTTTGGCCTCTTCCTGCTTCTTCTTGGCAATCTCTTCGCGCTGGCGGAACTTATCGACGCGGCCGGCCGTGTCGACAAACTTCTGCTGGCCCGTGAACAGCGGATGGCACGCCGAACAAATTTCGACGGCGATCTCCGGGATGGTCGAGCCGGTGGTAAACGTATTGCCGCAGGCACAGTGGACCCGAGCCTCGGGGAACCATTTGGGGTGGATCTTCTCTTTCACAGCCTTACGATTATATCAGGGGTGGCAAGGGGGTCGAGGCGACCCCCAAGCCGGCGGTTTTACTTGTTGGTTACGGCCGTAATGAGATGGCGGGCAAAGGGCACGCCGATGCCGGTGACCAGGTCGTAGCCGCTTCCGGCGTTCTGGCCGGGCACAGGTGTCGCGCCGGTTCCGATGCCGGGCATCGCGTTGTTGCCGTAGACTACGTCGTAGAAGACTTGCGAATACGGCAAGAACGGGAAACTCACCGGCGGATGCTGCCCTGAAGGCACCAGATTCGTGTTCTTGTAGATGCTGTAGAAGTACGGCGCTGCGTTGCCAAGGCGCCACGGATGGCTGGCGGCGGCATTGCCGCACGTGCCGACGGCCTTCTTGCAAGCGTCCAGAACCAGCGCCCACATCGCCGCCATTTGCGGCGCGGCGACGCTCGTACCGCCGATGCCCGACGGACCCGCCGCGCAATTTTGGCACGTTCCGTTCGTTTCTACGACCACTCCGGAGAACGGGTCAGCATCCAGCGAGACGTCGGGCTGCTCGCGCATGGAAGCACCGAGCGCGCTCGATTGCCACGACGGTGCGGAAAAGATGGTCGAAATTCCGCCGCCGGAGCCGCCCGGCGAGGAGGTCGAGTTGCCGCCGTTCGTGACGCCCCACGCCGTCATGTTGGCCGTGAGTTGGCCAAACTCGTTGACCGGAAGATTCACACCGCCGACCGACGTGACATTCGGATCGCCCGACGGATAGCTCACACACACTTTCGCTTGGTATCCGGAATTGCCCAAGCATTCGGCGCTGCCGTTGTCGCCCGACGACGCGAAGATCGCCATGCCCTCCGCGGCCATAGCTGCAAACTCCACCGTCTCGTAACCGGATGGATTCGTCCCAGACGGAAACCCTTGCTGCGTTTCACCGCCGCCGTAGCTGAGCGAGACGACGTCGGCCGAATTGTCGGCAATGATCTGTTGAATCTCGGCATCTGCTTCGATGAGTCCAATTTGCGGTGCGCCCTTATTTGAACCGGTCGCATTGCATGTTTGCGGGTAGTACACGTAGCAATCCGACGCGTTATACGCAAGGTAAAACTTTACGTTCGCGCCGGGTGCCAGGAATGCAATCTGCTGCGAATCGAGCTGTGCTTCGAGATCTTCCGGATTACATGCAGGCAATGAACCGCTGCATGCCGTTTGCGATACAGGCGGCGGCGTTTGAAAGTTGCCCGAGTACGGGAACATCGAGCTCGGCGAAACACCCGGATTCGGCGACGGCGTTGCGTTCGGAGCCGGCGATCCCGGTGCGGCCGTGGGAATTCCGGAAATGGCAAGACCTGCGCTCACGCCGCTCGGCGTAACGTCACGCTCGCAAATATTCGCGACGTTGGATACATGATACAGCGACGCCAGCGCTGCTGCATCGACGTCACCGCACGGATCGGCGCCGCCGTTGCGTGGAATATTTATCGGTCCGGTTCCGATCACGGCCACCGTAATGCCGCTTCCTGTGTATCCCGCGCTGTACGCACCGTTATAGTCGAACGCCGCCCTGATCTGCTCGGGCGAATATCCCCACGTATCGTTGGCGTTGGCACGCGGCGGTGCAGGGATGATGTACGTGTGAAGTCTGCGCATGGCGACCAAATTGCCGACGTGCGTTACGGGAATCGCCGCTGAGAAGCGCGGTGTCGAACGCGGCGCAACGAATTGCACGCCGTTCTTCGTATAAAGGCCGAACTTCGTGCCGAAAGCGCGTTCCATTGCGGCTTGTGAGCCGGACACGGAAAGCATTAAACGCTGCGGCCACCCGGCAACCGATAACCCGTTGCTAACGAAATAATCCGCCGTTGCTTGATAGTCTTGTTGCGAGGCACCGAAACGCTGCGCGATATCTTGCGGCGTAAGGAACTGACGGTACAGCGGTGATGACGGATCGCTCACCTGCTGCGCGTACTGTCCGAGAGCTTGCGCGTTTTGCAGTTTCGTCTGCACGAACACTTGCATGTGGCCTACGCTCGCAGGACCGGTGTACGTTGCACCGTCGAGCTGTTCTTTTCCCCACGAGAACGACGTTGCGCCGCTCGCGCCATCCGCATTCGAAGCAGCCGGAATTGCGGACGAACCGCCGCCGTGTCCGCCGCATGCAGCCGTGAGGAGTGTGATAAGCGCGGTTAGCGCTAGGAAACGGGATTTCACTGCGCGGCTCCTTTGCGGCTCTCGAGAATCAACGCGTCGCGCATGGCACGCACGAGTCGCGCGCGCTGCCCTTCGCGCTGTAACTGGATGGCGTTCACACGCTCGGCTACGGCCATCGGCGAGACAGGCTGTACCGACGAGCGCGTGCGCGCGGACGTGTATGCCGTCGCGGGCGAGGACATGCCCAAATACTCGACGAGATGGTTCACCGAATTCGGCGAACCGTTTTGCGATTGATAATCGATGCGCGTCGTATCGTTTTGATAGTCGTAATAGGAATTGAGCGTGTCGTCGATCGCCACGCACGCGGCACCGAAGCCGGGAACCACGTACGACGTCGTAGTGCGGGTTTCTTGATAACCGAGAACCGGATCGAGCACTTTGTACGTTTCGACGATCTGATGATCGCCCGATGCGGAAATCACGGCATTCACGTTGCAGTGCGTGTCGAACGCCTGCTGTCCATTATCGACAAACGAATCGGTGATGTAGGAAGTTGGTACGGAGAACCACGCTGGGAACGTGCGCGTCTTCGCACCGGAACCCGAGCCGATCGTCAGCGTGATATTGCCGGACGCAGGCGCAGCGTAATTGAACGACGTGCCGGCGACATTGTACACGCCGCTGCCATCGCTATTAACGGTGATCGATGCAGAACCGCCGCCCACCGTCGACGAATTCGCTTGAAACAGCGCGAGATAAACGGTTTGACCTGCCGAAAGCGTGATGGTGCCGGATGCCGGCGCAAAGGTAACGCTGCCGCCGGTTACCGTAGCCGGACCTTGAACCGTCGTCCACACCGCATTCTGAAGGATCGCCAGCGATACGGACCCGGTCACGCCGGATGGAACCGTGACGGTGAATCCGGGAATCCCGTTCATCGTCACGTTCGACTGTGCGGTGATCGTGACAAATAAGAGCGGAGTTTTCGTATTCAGCGTGGTCGTCGGAAAACTTTCGGTTTCCGTGTACGTTCCATTCGATGCGATGGTCCTTCGAATCGACGTACCGTCGGCAAGTGATTCGCTCATTGCTGCGGTCGGAGCGTTTGACCAGGTTTGGCCGGAGCTCGGCGAGGACGTGTCGAGCAGCTGCGCGTTCGTGCTGCCGTAATTAATGTCCAGCGAGTCGCCGGTTGTGTTCGACGATTTCTGTTCGTACAAAACGTATCCGTTCGCGGCGTTTTGCACGTATTGGTCGGTAATCGTGGTTGTCGTCAGCGTTGGAAATGCGTCGGCCTCGCTCGAACGCAGATCCGATACCGTACCGCTGACGCCGGGCAACGACGTCGCGGTTGCCGCGACGCTAACGGAAGCCGTTGCGCTCGAGGTCGATGTCGGCTCCGGGCACGGCGCGGATTGCGTAAACGTCGTTGAAACCGTTCCGCTGTACGCGAACGAATCACCGCTCGCAATAGGATGCGGCGGCAACGCCATCGTGTTACGTGGAGCCGTCACAGAATACGGCGTGCTGCCGACACAGCCGTATGGATTCGGCGTGCTGGTTGCATCGGGACGCGCTCCGGTTTTGCTCTGGAGCGAAACGCTCGATGGATTCGTCGTGGAGTCCGTGATTTGAACGGAGCCGCTGCCCGTTGGAACGGTGATCGTTCCACCGAAGCCGCCTACCGCCGGAAGCGCCGCAACTTGCTGCGTTCCGCCGAGCGTAACGTTGCCGTTCGAAATTGGTGTTTGAGTTGATGTCGGCGTTGCAGTCGGCGTAGGTCCGGGCGGTGTTCCACCGCCGCCGCCACCACCGCATGCAACAAGAGCAGCCGCACAAAAAAGCGCGGCACCCACGGCAAGAAGATGGGTTTTCAAACGAAGACTCCTCTGACGTCTAGAGCAGATCCGGGTTGGTGCCGATTCCCCTGCGTGTGACTAAAGTCATGCCGAAGCTGCTACTTTTGGTTTTTAACTTTGCGTAACGGCTGCAAGGGAAACGAACGAAACTAGCGCAGCGTTCTACGGTCATGAAAGCCAGTACGATGTTGCTCGCCGCCGTTCTCGCTGGGCTTGCCGCTTCCTCGGCGCTCGGAGCAAGCGAGCGGGATGGAGCGACCATTCAGAACTCCGGATCGACTAATTCGGCCGGCTACGTCATAAAGGTGTGGTCGAACGGGACGACCAGTGTTCAGAGCGCGAATCGCGCCGGCGTGACCACGGGCACTCCAAGGCAGGTAGCAGTCCCGCAGAGCCTTGTGCAGCAGTTCCTCACCGACGTTCGCACTGCGAAAAACCAAGGACACAGCCCGACAGTGCGCTGCATGAAAAGCGCGTCGTTCGGAACTTCGACCATCGTGCGTTACCACGGATGGCTCTCAAGCGATCTGGAATGCCCCGGCGATGCGCAGCTCACCGGTGACGTCCATTCAATCGTAGAAGCCGCGCAAGCGGGTGGGGTGAGGCGGCGCATTCCGATGTTGCCGAACGAGCCGCGTCGTCCTGAAACGACCCCTCAAGCAACCGCTACGCCGGAATACCACTTACCGGCGCCGTAGAAAGCGCATCGTGAAACGGTCTGCCATGAAATTCGTCTTTGCTGCATTCGCCTGCGCGGCGCTGATCGCACCCTTCGGCATTGCGCGCGCCCAAAATGTCGCGCCGCCGATTCCGCCCGCGAGCGCTACGGCACACCCGCAGGCAACGCCAACGCCGATTCAAGCGCCGGGCGCATTACCGACGCCCGCAACCAATAACGCGACGGTGACCATAGGTCCGAAAGGCAACGCAAAAGCAACGCCGGCACCGCCGAAAACCGAGGAAGACAATCGCGTCGGTGTTACCGGCGTGTGGGAGATCGCGATTCAGCAGCCCGAAGGCGTCGTCTACACGCATTTCAAGATCGTGCAAAAAGGCACCGCGCTCACCGGTCAATATTTGGATGATAAAGGCAAGAAGTTTCCGCTCAGCGGAACGATCGACGGCAAGAACGTGCGCGTCGTGGTTGCACTCGCGGACGGCACAGCGTTGATCTTCAGCGGCCAGCAAGATGCGTTTACCGATATGGTCGGCACGCTGAGCACCTCGAAAGACCTCATCGGTTTCACGGCCGCGTATCGTCCGAAATACAAATGGATCGACAATATCTCGCCGGGCGGCATCGGCGGCTTAGGGAACGGAAACCCGCAGCCGTAAAATTAAAACGCCGCGCATAAAGCGCGGCGTTTGTTTATGGTGCCACTTGGGCTCGTTCTGCCAAGCGTTTCTCGACGTACGGTTGTAGCCCGCCGGCTTCGATTAGCGATTGCATGAACGGGGGGAACGCGGCGGCTTTATAGGTTTCGTTACGCGTGAGATTGCGAATTGTGCCGCTGGGCGGATCTATCTCGATCTCGTCGCCGTCTTGAATGCCGTCTACGGCTTCGGGTGATTCGAAGATCGGCAAGCCGATGTTGAGCGCGTTGCGGTAGAAAATCCGCGCAAAGCTCTTTGCCACCACCGCTGACGTGCCGGAGCCTTTGATCGCGATCGGCGCGACTTCGCGGCTGGAGCCACAGCCGAAGTTCGTGTCGGCGACAATGATGTCGCCGGTTTGCATCTTCGTCGTATACTCCGGATCCAGGCCCTCGAGGGCGTGCTTTCCCAGCTCGGCCGGATCGATGATGTTGCAATACTTGCCCGGGATGATGACGTCCGTATCGACGTTCTTGCCGTATTTATGTGCGCGGCCTTTCATTATGCTAACGCCTCCACTACGCTGCGAGGATCCGTAATGCGCCCGGTGAGCGCCGATGCTGCGCACGTCGCGGGCGATCCTAAATACACTTCCGCTTTTGGCGAACCCATGCGCCCGACGTAATTGCGGTTCGTCGTCGAGATGCAACGCTCTCCGTCGCCCAGCGTGCCCATGTGGCCGCCGAAGCACGCGCCGCAGCCCGGCGTGTTCACCACGCAGCCTGCAGCCGCAAGCGTTGTGAGGACGCCTTCTTGCGCTGCCTGCATCCAAACTTTTTGCGATCCCGGATTGACGATGACTCGCACGCTCGGCGCGATTTTCTTGCCGTCGAGAATCTTCGCAACGATGCGCAAATCGTCGATGTAGCCGTTCGTGCACGATCCGATGAAGACTTGATCCACATTCACGGTATCACGCGTCACTTCCGAAATCGGATGCACGTTGTCGGGCGTGTGCGGACAGGCGACTTGGGGTTCCAGATC
>CAZERJ010000107.1:0-8846 GCA_964514445.1 uncultured bacterium
GTTTGAATGCTGCGCGACTCCGCGCGGGTCGTGGCGGGGCCTCAAGTGTCATGGTGAGGTATCGAACCACGGGCGAGGTATCGAGGCTTTGTGAGTGGTGGTGGCGTTAAGAACCGTACCAAGTCTTAAAGCAAGCGGGCATGGGAGATGCTAACGCGGGGTGGTGCGTAGGACGATAGTCCTTACGATGCCCCTTAGTGTTCGCTCGAGGCGGTTGGGTGGTGTGTCGCGGCAGGAGAGTTTGTCCGAGGCGCTGCCGTTTGGGTTGCCCGTGCCGCCTGCGGATTGGGTGCAGAAGCCGGCTGGGATTAGTGTGTGCATGATCGTTAAGAATGAAGAGCGGTTCTTGGCGCAGTGCCTTGAGAGTCTGAAAGGGATGGTCGACGAGATTAATATCGTCGATACCGGGTCCAGCGATCGTACGATCGAGATTGCGCGTTCGTTTGGAGCGAATGTGCAAGAGTGCGAGTGGCGTAATGATTTTGCGTGGGCGCGCAATAAGTCGCTCGATATGGCTACGCGGCGCTGGGTTTTTCAGATTGATGCGGATGAAGAACTTTTGGCGGAGTCGGAGGCTGCGCTGCGGGCGATTGCGCGGGCGCCGGCGCATTTGACCGGGGTTTGGCTGCGGTGTGTGAATTCGTCGGATCGGTATAAGGGTGGAGGGACGGTCTCGCATGCGATTGTCCGGATCTTTCCGAATCATCCGCGGGTCCGGTTTCGTGGCGAGATTCATGAGTTTCCGAGTTTGGATAATTCGCCGCTTTCGATGCCGGCCGTGGTGGCGCCGATCAAGATTTTGCATCACGGGTATTTGAGCGACGTGGTCAACGATCGCTCGAAGTATGAGCGCAACATGGCTATTGTGGAGCAGAATGTGCGCGATCATCCCGAAGATGCGTTTCATTGGTACAATTACGGGCAGACCTCGCATTTGAATGGTGACCACGAGCGGGCGGTTACGGCGTTCGAGAAGATGTGGGAGCTGTGTTTGAAGCACGGCATGCGCGCGTTCACGCCGAATGGATTGCAGATGCTTGCGGACACGTACAGCGAGCACTTGAACAAACCCGAAGAAGGCTTGAAGTGGGCGCTCGAGTGTTTGAAGCGAGCTCCGCGCTACGCGAATGCGCATTTTTCTGCCGGTAAAGCGTACTTCTTGCTCAAGCGGTATGACGAAGCGCGTGAGATGTATCGCAAAGCGATCGAGGACGGCGAGTACATCGATCGGCAGTTCGTCGTCGATGACGAAGTCTCTACGTGGAAGGCGCAATGCGAGATTGGCAGTTCGCACGCCGAGCAGGGCGATCACGCCGCAGCGCTCGAGTGGTTCGACAAGGGGCTTGCGAACCGGCCCAGAGTGCAGCCGCTTCGCATCAACCGGGCCAAGGCGCTTGAAGCGCTCGGACGCCGCGATGATGCGCAAGCGGCATTGCGTGCATTGTACGATGAGTTTGGTGACGAGCACTCTGTTGTCGAGCTCGTCAACTTCTACTTGCGTACCGGCGAAGATCGCGAGGCGCTCGCCATCATCGATCGAAAGCATGACGGGCTTTCGCCCGTTGCGCAGTCGTCGATGTACCTTGCGGCCGCGCATCTCATGCAGAAGAACGGCTGGGGAGACGGCCGCGCATATATCGATGGTGCGCTTGCAGCCGAGCCGCAGAATCCACAAGCGATCAGTGCGAAAGCTGCACTGGAACGTAGCGGCTTCGCGCCGGCGCTCGAACTAGCGCGCGCAGGCAACAAAGAAGCTGCGCTCGCGCAGCTTGGGATCATCGCCGATGACGCAAATGCGGCTAACGCTTGGCTTTTGAAGGGAACGCTCTTGCGCGAACTGGGGCGGGATCGTGAAGCGTTCGATGCGCTCGAAAATGTCACGCGCCTGGAACCTGGTAACGTCGATGCGATGCTGATGCGTGCGCAGATTGCCGAGCGCAGCGGCGACGTCCCGGGCGCCGAACGTGAATTGCAGCGCGCGTTGCCGTTTGCACGCTCGCGAGTTGCGGTAGAACTCGCAGGTCTTTATTTGCGCACCGGCCGCCTCGCCGATGCCAAGCGGGTTGCGCAGGAAGCGCTCAGCTAAACGCTTCGTGGAATACTCGATCGTCATTCCGGCGTTTAATAAAGCCGATCTCACCCGCACGTGTTTGCGCTCGCTCGACGCAACGCTCGGCGATAAAAGCCGCGGCGAAGTGATTGTGATTGACAACGCCAGCAGCGATCGTACACCGCAGATGCTCCAGGAATTTCCGTGGGTAACGGTCGTGCGCAACGATCGTAATACCGGTTTTGGGGCGGCAAATAATCAGGGCGCACGCATGGCTCGCGGCGAGTTCCTGATCATGCTCAATAACGATATTGAAGCCAAAGCCGGATGGCTCGATGCGATGCTCGAAACGGCGCGCTCGTCAACCGGCATCGGTGCCGTGGGCGCAAAGCTGTTGTATGCGAATGGCACGATCCAGCATGCCGGCGTGGTTGTCTATCCGGAGCGGTTTCATAAAGCCGCGTTCACGCCGGTGCACGCGTTCACCGGATACGCGCAGAACGCGAAGGAAGTCATGCGCCGGCGCGACTTTCAAATGTTGACGGCCGCGTGTTTGCTCACGCCGCGCGCGGTGTTCCTCGAACTGGGCGGGCTTGACGAACAATTTTGGAACGGCTACGAAGACGTCGATTATTGTTTGCGGCTGCGCTCTCAAGGTTTGCGCCTGGTGTATGAACCGAGCGCGGTGCTCACGCACTTCGAGTCACAATCGGGCCCGCAACGATTCCGCAAAGTCGCGTGGAACATGGCGCTGCTCGCAAAGCGGTGGAATGCCGGCGTCACGCTCGATCGCTCGCGCACGCTGGTAGAAAGCGGCGTCACCGTCCGGGACGTGCGTCTCGCACACGGTGCGCGACAGCGCGAACATGTGGCTACGCCGCAGACGACCATCGTCGTGCACGGGGCGGTGAACGCGAAGGCGCAGTTCGAGAAGATGCTGCGCAGCGAAGTCCATGCGCCCATTGCCGCCGTGCATTTCGTTGATGACGAGCAGGCAGTTCAGTTTGTCCGAATGCTGATGGAGCATCGCGGCGACCGGTATCTGGCGCTCGTTGACGCGCAGGCAACGCTCGAAGCTGGATGGCTTGACGAGCTGGCGGCGCAGGTCGAATTCTCACCAAACACGGGTGCGGCGGCGTACGCGCCCGAAGCAGAGGCCGGCGAAAACGTTTCGCTTGCTGCGGCCGATGCGCGCTGCACGCTATTGCACCTGGAAAAATTCCCGCAGCACGAACGCCTAGCGGATCTGCCGACGCTCAACGAAGCCGTAACAGATCTGCTGTTTCGCGCGACGGCGTTTCGCACCGCAACTCGCGGTGTATCGCGCGCAATCGGAACGCTGCCGCCCGCGAACGAACGTGTGCGCGCGGCGCTTACAACGGATCGTGCCGTTATCGAACAGCAGTTGCGGGCCATGCCGGGGCGCCGTCCGGGGCTCGTTTCCATCGTTATGCTCAGTTGGAACGCGCCGCAGTTTACGAAGCTCGCACTCGAATCGATCCGCGAGCATACACGTGGCGAATACGAAGTCATTATCGTCGACAACGGGTCGCGTAGTGAAACGGTGGACTGGCTCAAGACGCTGGCGGATCAGCCCGATGTCCGCGTAATCTTCAATCCGACGAATCGCGGTTATGCCGGCGGAAATAACCAGGCAATTGCTGCTGCGCGCGGTGAGTATATCGTTTTGCTCAATAACGATGTTATCGTCACGGACGGATGGCTCGACGGTCTGCTGCATGCGTTCGACCGCATTCCGGCTCTGGGCGTTTCCGCACCGCGCAGCAATAAAATCGCCGGCGATCAAATCGTGGTCGACGCGTCGTACGACGGCATCGAGGCGATGCATCGTTTTGCAGCCGGGCGCAGCGAACGTTACCGCGACCAAGGCTACATCACGGATCGCGCTATCGGCTTGTGTCTGTGCATCGACCGGCGCCTCATCGAAGAGATCGGCGGGATCGACGAGCGCTTCGGAATCGGCAATTTTGAGGATGACGATTTCTGCATGCGCGTGCGCGCGAGCGGCTATCGGATTTTCGTCTGCAACGACGTCTTCATCCATCATTTTGGGTCGCAAACGTTTGCGGCGAACAAAGTCGATTGGACCGCTACCATGCGCGAGAATTGGACGAAGTTTGCGGCGAAGTGGGACCTGCCGGCCGAACAAGTCAACGGCGGCTATGTGCCTGGCCCCGCAATCCGGCGCGGATTCATCCGGGAGCGGCACTACGTTCCGCTGCCGGCGGCGCAAACGCCGCCACCATCCGGTTCCGGTAAAACCTACAGAGTGGCGTTCACGGCGACGGTGGAAAATGAAGACGATTGGCGCACCGTCAGCGCATTTGTGCGCAGGTATCTGCGCGCATACGATGCTTCGTCGCCTTCGCTACTCGCGATAGCGGCGCTCGCGCAGCCCGATGCTCAAACACTTGGCGCGCGCATCGAACGCCTGGCCCGCAAAGAGCAAATCGATCTGGATGCCGCGGCGGATATTGACGTCGGTGATGAAGATGATGTGACGCGTTGGCAGTGCTCGCTCCCGGCAAGCGAGCGTGTCGACATTTCCGCAATCGGCGATCCGACGCCGAGCGGCCTTCGCCGCATGCTCGAGGGCGTTGCACGATGAGATACCGCCGGCGCACGTTGCCGCTGACGTATGCTCGCGACGCCGCGCAGGTTCGTGCGCTGCTGCATCCGCGCAAGCTGCGCGCAGCGCGCTTGGAACCCGCCTTTTTGGGCATCGGCGGCGCGGGATACGTCGACCTGGTATTTGCAGATGGCCAGGCCTTGTGTTGCGTGGCGATGATCGAGATCGAACCGGAGATGATCGAACAGCGCGAATCATCGCCGTTCATTTGGCCATACGATATCGCATCGCTCATCGATCACCATCAGGCCGCCGCGATCGAAGATGAGATCCTGCCATGGATTGAGTCGCTCGCATTCGGCCGGACGCTCTGCGATGAGCACGTGCGCTTCTACGACGCGTCGTTTCGCGACGTCTTTGAAACGGCGCGTGCAGCCGCGTTCCTGGGCGCCGCTCCGTACGAAATGGTCTTTGCGAAAGCGGCGCCATACGTGTACGCTGTGCGGTTCGCAGCAGGCAGGCAGGTCGCCGTCAATGATGAGTTCGGCGCAACCGGCGCTGCAGTTTTGCACACGTATGCCGCGGGCGTTCGGGCGGGCATGCCCAGCGATATGGCAACCCTTGCGCGCAACTGGTTTGGCATCGATGCATACGGCGCGCCGCGGGTCGCGGCCGATGTCACGATTGGCGAGTTGGAACGCGGCCGCGTTCACATTGCGCTGAACGATATTCCGCACAATGCGCATCGAATGCCGATCGCTACGCCTGTCCCGATGGATATTAGCATTTCGTTCGACGCTGAGGACGCACCGGCGTGCGCCCATTTCGGCATTGTGTTGCAACAGCCCAGCGATGTGCGCTTTTCTCTACCTGTATTTGCAACCGCAGGCGGGTCCTCAGGGCGCATTGCGTTGCTTGTTCGCGAGGATGCCGCAAGCACGCCCGATGCCGATACCGATGCTGCGCGATATTTGGCGCAGCGCCTGGCATCCGAGGGGTTTTGCGTCGACGTGCTGGCGGCACGCGCATGCGATCCGGCCGCCCACGATCTGATTCACGTGCTTTGCGCGGCGTATCCGGAACAAGCGCTCGATGTGGTCTTGCGTGCGCGCAGTCTCGGCAAACCGGTTGTCGTAACCGAACCCATTGCACTGCGCGATGCGCAGGCGTTTTGGGGACCGGCAACGTTGCCGCATGTCTTGCGAAGCTGCAAGGATGAGGTGGTGCTGGAAGATCATCTCAGGTTACTTGCGGCGCGGCGGCTGGAGCTGCCGGGCGTGCCGCTCGCGGGCGAGCCGTATGCGGGTTACCGGGACGTGCAGCGCCGGCTTCTAGAAGCGGCGGGGGCGCTCGTCCCTGCGAACGCGCCGGCGTTCTTGCCCTGCGGTGATGCCGCCGGCGTGCGCCATGTAACCGGCCAGGCGCCATACATTTTGATGCACGCACCGATCGTGCCGCGCTCGAACCAATTCACGGCCGTGCGCGCCGCAAGCGCTGCCGGTCTGCGGGCCGTTCTCGCAGGCCCGATCGCGGACTTCGAGTACGCGAACCGGCTGAGGCACTACGCCGGCCCGGGCGTAGCGTTCATCGCGGAACCCGCGAACGACGCCGAGCTTATGGCGCTTTATGCGGATGCAAAGGTGTTTGCCGACCCGTCATGGTTTGCGCTCGGAACTTCTCGCCGCGCGCTGGCGGCAGCCGCAGGCTGTGCAGTGGCCAGCGCCCCGGCCGTCGATCCGGCGGACGAGCGTGTATGGTGTACCGCGCTTCGCGCCGCGTGGGATGCGCCCAAGCCCGCGCCGCGACCGCCCGCCGAGGACCCGCTCGTAGCGGTTGTACGGGCGTATGCCGCCGCCCAACAGTCCGCGGTCCTCGTCTAAACCTGTGGGCACAGTAGGCCGAAATACTATAGGACTAGGAGGCGAACATGGACGTTCCATCCGTTGCTCCCGCTGCAGCGCCCGAGCAACAAACCGCGTCGCTCGCGCCGGCTGTGCCTACAGGCGGCGTTTCGAACAACGGCGATCAACAAGCTCAAGCACCGGAACCGGGCACACTGTCACCGGTTGTTGCAAATTTATTTTCGCAAGGCGCGATCTTGCAGCACGTCTCGGTTGACGTGACGTATCGCGTGGAGAACGGAGCAATCGTGACGGTTTTTACCGATCCGACGACCGGTAAAGAGATCACGCAAGTACCGGCGGAAGTGATGGTACAGATCGCGCAGTTCTTCGATAAACATCACGGCGTCACACTCGACAAGAGCGCATAAGCGGTATGTCTGGCGTCTCCTCAACAACTCCGGGTACGAATACCCCCCCGGTTTCCTTTCCCGGTATCGCTTCTGGTATCGACTATAATTCGATCATCTCGAAGATGACCGCGCTTTCGTTGCAACCCGCCGTCTCGCTGAGCCAGCACGTTGCAACGCTGAACTCGCAAAACGCGGAGCTGATCAAGATCAACGGTCTGCTCGCATCGGTGCAAAACAGCATTACGGCGCTCTCGCAAGGCGAGCTTTACACCGCCATCAGCGCGACCTCGAGCAATACGACCGCGCTGACTGCCTCCGGCATTCCCAACGTGTACGCGGCTCCCGGCGTTTACACGATTGACGCAACGTCCCTTGCAACAGCGACGGTCGTGAGCGGCGCTGCAAATATCGGCCACGTCATGACGGATGCAATGCCGGGCACAACGACTTCGGGTGCAAACGTGCCGCTCGTAGACTCGTGGGCTTCCGTCACGCCTTCGAACGGTGGCCTTGGAAGCGGCAGCATCACGATCAACGGCGTCACGGTTGCTTACGACGTGACCACGCAATCGCTCAACACCATTCTCGCCAATATCAACAGTGCGGAACACGCCGCAGGCGATACCGGCTTCAACATTGCGCTGAACGGAAATAGCGTGACGGTGACGGACAGCTCGCGTCCGATTTCGCTGGGCGCGCAAGGCGACACCGGCAATCTGCTGCAAGTGTTACATTTGGACTCCGCGCAAGTTTCGAATACGGCTTCATCGGGATCGGCGACAAGTACCGCAGGCATCGGCGGGGTGAACCAAGGCCTGGCTTTCAACTCGACGAACGCGCTCGGGCAAACGACAAACGCGAATTATTTGACGCCGGTGACCAGCGGCACGTTTACGATCAACGGCGTGCAAATCGCGGTGAGCGCATCCGGTGACAATCTGGCATCGGTGCTGAAAAAGATCAACGCATCGGCTGCAGGCGTCATTGCGGCGCTCAATCCCGTGACCAATCAAATCACGCTGACCTCAAAAACAACCGGCGCGCAGAGCATTGTTATCGGGTCGTCAAGCGATACGAGCAACTTTTTGACCGCTACGGGCTTGAACGCTGCAAGCGGCGCAACGCAAACGATCGGCAAACAGGCATCGGTCACCATAGAAACGCCGACGGGCGCGCAAACGATCTATAGCAACAGCAACTCGGTGACGACCGCGATTCCGGGCGTGCAGTTGAATCTGCTCGCGAACACGTCCACGCCGTTCCAAGTAACGGTCGGAGCCGATAGCACGCATCTCGTCTCGGCGCTCAACACGTTCGTGTCCGCATACAACGCGGCGATCAACGAAATCAACTCGGCCACGGCGCCGCCCGTGGTGGCGTCCGCGCAGCCGGGATCGTCGACGGTGGGGACCCCGTCGGCCCCAGTCGGTGCCGGTATCCTGTACAACAACGCCGACGTGCAGTCGATCAAAGACCAGCTCGTTCAGATGGTCACCGCGCTCAATTCCTCAACCGGCAGTCCGACGTACAATTCGCTCTCGACGATCGGTTTGAATATTACGAGCTCGTTTACGCAACTCGTTCAGAACACCAATACTTCATCGAGTTCGAGCGGACAAATTTCGGCGAAAACCATGGCCGGCACCGATGGCGCCCTGCAAGCGCTCGACGTCTCGAAGTTGCAAGCCGCATTCGCTGCAAATCCATCGGCCGTGCAAACGCTCATCAACGGTAAAACCGGGCTGGTTCAGCAAATGGGCGCGTATCTGACGGGCGTTACCGGCGTTCCGACAAGCACCGCAACCGGTCTGCTCGGAAACATTCCGAGCGTCTCGCTCATTCAGACGTTTGAGAACGACAACACGGCAAACATTCAAAGCATTCAGCAGCAGATTACGCAAATTCAAACAAATGTAAATATGCAAGCAGATGCCCTACGCCAACAGTTCGTT
>CAZERJ010000108.1:0-8707 GCA_964514445.1 uncultured bacterium
ACGGCTACGAACTGGGCAGCGGATCGATCCGCATTCACAAGCCGGAGTTTCAGCGCCGCATCTTTACGATGCTCGGGATGACCCCGGAACAAATCGAAGACCGGTTCGGCTTTTTCATGCGCGCGCTCGATTACGGAGCCCCGCCCCACGGCGGCATGGCGCTGGGCATCGACCGCATCGTCATGCTGGCCGTTGGCGAGAACAACATCCGCGACGTCATCGCGTTCCCCAAGAATCAGCTGGCGCGCGACGTGATGATGGACGCACCTTCGCCCGTGCCCCAGCGGCTTACGCGCGACCTGGGCTTGACGATTCGACCGTCGTGACCGATACCAGGTATGTGCACCGGATACCGTTCGCGCTAAGCGCGGCGCTCGCCTTAGCGGCATGCGCAACCAGCTCGACGTCGGCAAATAACCGCCGCACGCCGGATCTCGCGTGCGCGCAGCAGACGGTGACCGAGAAAAACGTATCGTACCGTGTATTTTTTGCAAAGAACGGCGCGGTGCAGCGGTACGTGCTCGCGGGCGGGTCGCAAAACGAGGAAAACGATCACGACGCATTGATGGCGCTGGAAGCCCGCTTCGGACCCGCCGGCGTGAATGCGCCGCCGGAGCGCATCGTCGCCTACAAGACCGGCGAGGGCGGAATGAAGATCCCGCTCAAGACCGTCGACTCGTGCGGGCGCGTCACGAAGCTGCAATAAGTTCGTTCGCGCGCGCGAAGACCGCATCGAACATGTGCGCGGTGAGTTTTCCGGTATTCGTATTTTGACGGCTTGGATGAAACGACGCGACGATCGTGACCTCGCGTGCGTTGGTTCGCGCTTGAAGCTCGACGAGATGACCGAACTTGAATCCGCGTGTGTCGATGTCATAACCGGCGTTACGCAGCGCATCAATTGCAGCTTTCGTGCCAATCGAGCCAAGCCCGATCACGACGCGCAGCCGGTGCATTAGCCGCACTTCCTCGACCAAATACGGAAAGCAGCGGCGCAGTTCGTCAGGCGTTGGCTTATTTTGCGGTGGTGCGCAGCGCAGCGCGGCACTAATCGTGCAGTCCCGCAGTTCGAGCCCATCGTCCCGCGACACGGCCGACGCTTGCGTTGCAAAGCCGGCACGGTGAAGCGCGGGATACAAGAAATCGCCGGATGCATCACCGGTGAACATGCGTCCGGTGCGATTGCTTCCGTGCGCTCCGGGTGCAAGACCGACCAGCAACAACCGCGCGTGCTCGTCGCCGAATGCGGGCACCGGTTTGCCCCAATACGTCCAATCGCGGTACGCGCGCTTCTTTTCCGCCGCCACTTGCGTGCAGTACGTGCGAAGTTCCGGACACTTCGTGCAGCGCACGACGGTGCGCTGGATCGATTCAAAGCTGCGCGCCACTACTGCAGCCCGGGAAAGCCGGCGCGTTCGAGCGCGGCGTACGCGACGATGCCGACGGCGGTCGAAAGATTAATGCTGCGTACCGTATCGGGACGCTGGGGAATGCGCAGCGCCCGATCGGCATGCATGTCGAGCACGCGCTGCGGCAAACCTTTGGTTTCTTTGCCGAATAGGAGCATGTCGCCCGGCGCGTAATCTGCCTGCGAATACAAGCGGTGCGCGCGCGTGCTAAGAAACCAGCGGCGCATGTGTGCGGTCGTTTGCAGAAAAACATCGAGCGAGGGATGCAGCACGACGTCGAGGTGCTCCCAATAATCGAGACCAGCGCGTTTGAGCTCGCGGTCGTCGATGCGAAACCCTAACGGCTCGACCAAGTGTAACTGCGCACCGGTTGCGGCGCACAGACGCGCGACGTTGCCGGTGTTTGGCGGAATCTCGGGTTCGACGAGGACGATATGCAGCGGTGCGTCATGCCGTATTGCGGCGATGCGCTCTTGCGGCTGGCTCACGAGTTGGCGATGTTGAAGAAATCGATCCCCACAGGCGCCACCGCATACGCAACGCCGTTGTTACGCAGCCAAATTGTTTCGACCGCCGCCCGCGGATACACGACGCGCAGGTTCGGCGCGGCCGGATCGTTGATCGCGCAGTCGCCGTTGGCCGTAAATCCGCACAAGACGGCAAGGTGGCCTTCGGAATGTTCGATGGGCGCACCCGGTAACTCATCGCCGCTCCAGCTATATGAAATGGCCAGCGGCAATCCCGCTTCGATGAAACGTTGCGCGTGGTCGAGATTGCGCAGGTGCACCACTGCAGCGCGCAGGCCTAAACTTCCACTGAACGCCACGTTAAACGACCAATTACCGGTACCGTTATACGCGCGGTCGAACACGGCGCGGGCGGTAAACGCGACGCCGTAATCCAGGCCGTGGTACGCGTTAATCATGGAAAGCGATGCGGGACTGCACCAACCGCGCTCGTTATCCACGACGTACTGCGATCGTGCGGGCACGTCCAGAATTCGCGCGTTTCCCAAATATGGCAGCGACGTCGACGTGTGCACCGGCGATGAGAAGGACAGCGTGCGAAACTCGACGCTGTGCGCGCGCACTTCGATACCGTCGAACGGCTGCGTGGCTCTGATGACGTCCGTGTCGACGCGCACGGAAAGATCCGTACCGGAATGCTCCGCGCTGAACGATTGCCGGCCGTCGCTGTTCCACTGTGCGTACTTGATCCAGGGCGTCACCGGCTCGTGCACGCGCAGCAGGCGGAACTCGAGCATGCCGTGATCCGCGAACGTGTTCCAGCTGAGGACGCCCTCGCGCGTCGGCTCGAAGTCGAGCGTTGCCCCGCCATCGACTGCCAAGAGCGTGCTCAGCATGCTAGATTTGCCAAGCCCAACTGTTCCAAGTATCTTGCACGAACGCCGCGGGAATGATGTTCTTTGCGTCGCTGTTGATCGCGTTGTACTCGTTTTCCCAGTAGAAAAAGACAGCAGGCACGAGCGCGTGAATGCGCTCCTCTTCCTGTTGGTACAGGCGTTTGCGCTGCGCGATATCGAACGTCAGGGTCGCAGCATGCGCGGTGCGATCGACGATCGGATCGCTCAGCCACGACGTGTTTGAACCATGCGGCGGTATGCAATCCGTCGCCCAAAGGCAGGCATTGTCCGGGTCCGGTCCGTTCGTGTTGACCGACCACTCCAGATCGTACTTGCCGGTATACAACGGGCCGGCGCGATCGAACAGCACGTTAACCGGATAATTGTGGATGATAATGTCGATGCCGAGCGGACGCAGTTGGTTTTGAATTTGCACTTCCGCTTGCTGATTTTCTTGTTTGTTCGTTCCGGTCGAAATCGAAAGACGTAAGATCTCGCCGCCGCGGTGCAGGAGCTTGTCGGGTCCGATCGTCCAGCCGGCCTGCGTTAGGAGCCGCTTTGCATCCTCGACGTCGTATTTGTAGCGCGGAATCGTCGGCGCTGCCCATGAAAGCGGATAGACATCGCTTACCGCAAGCTGATTGTAGCCGTGGTAGATCGTATCGTTGATGCGCTTCCAGTCCACCGCCTCGGCCAGCGCCAGGCGCACGCGCACATCGCTCAGGATGAGATTCTTCAGGTTCATTCCCATGTGCCGCCAATTTGCGATGAGTCGTTTACTGACGGTAATGCCTTGAATATCGCGCAGGCGCGCAATGTCGTTTTCGTTGACGGCCATTTCAACGTCAATTTGGTGCGTTTGCAGCAAATTGAACAGCGTGTTGACGTCGGGGATCACCTTCCAGAGAACGCGCACTTTCGGCTTGCCGCGGAAGTAGTAGGGATTCGGATCGAACGCGAGCAGGCTGCCGTGGTTCCACTCTTTCAAAACATACGGTCCGCTCGCCAGCGGCTTACGGTTGAAGTCCGCGCGATTGAGATCGTGCAGTTTGCCCAAAATATGTTCGGGCAGCGGAGGAAACGCGGCGCCGCCGAAGGCGAGGTTTCCGAGAAAGGACGCCTGTGGCTGCTTGAGCCGCACGACAATCGTGTACGCATCCGGTGTTTGCACCGACGCGATGTTGTCCCACCCGAGCGTCGTCTTTACGTTGTTGACCGGATTGAGCACGGTGTGATATGTGAAGACCCAATCGCGCGCGGTGAGCGGGACGCCATCGGCCCACTTGGCATCGTGCCGCAAATGAATGGTGACCGTGCGATTGTCTTTGCTGATGCCGCCGTTTTGTACCGACGGCACTTCCGTTGCAAGATCGGGAATGTAATTGCCGTTTTCGTCGTAGCGCAGGATTGACGAATACAGCAGACCGTCAACCTGATCGGCTGCGTCGTTGTGTCCGTACAGCGGATTGAGGCTATCGGGCTCATCCGAGTTCCCGACCCGCAAGGTGCCGGGCACCGTCCAGCTGTTGTGCCCGCCGGTTACGGTGACACCGCCGGATTTCGTGCACGACGTGAAGAGCAGCGCCGCTGCGATAAGTGCGGATAGTGCGCGATCGAGTTTCAAGCCGGTACCTCCGTGGTCAGCGGCGCACGCTTGACGATGCGTGGCGTGATGTCGTCCCAAAATGTTTGCGCGCCAAAGCGCACGACGTCGTCAACGGGCAGTCCCGTCTGCCTGCGTGCTCGCAAGATCTCCGCGTGCGCTTCGCCGTCACTCATGCCGCGCGTATTGAGCGCGATCCCCACCACGTTTGCCGGCTTGACCGTCGCGCACAGCGATTCGTACGTTGCGATCAGTTCGTGATATCCCAGAACCGGCGTCACATATGATTCGATGTGCGTGCGCTTCGGATCGACCACCAGCACGAGCGCGTCCGGCGCGCTGCCGAACAGCAACGAAAGGGTGACCGGTGCATACGCGGGATGATTGATGCTGCCTTGCCCCTCAACGAGAATGTAGCCGGGATTGCGCAGCGCCGCTTCGCACACAAGTTCCTCGCATGCGCCAGGCGCAAAATCCGAGATGACGCGGTCGACGGCAATGCCCCAGCCCGCGATCATGATGCCGGTTTGACCGGTCGGCACGAATTCGGCGTGAGTGCCGCGCGCTTGCGCAGCGCGGGCAAGTTCCAACATCACCGTCATTTTGCCAACGGAGCAGTCGTTGCCGACTGCTAAGACGATCGGCGCCTTGACACCGTGCGCACGGCCGGAAAACAGCGGAACGTCGGGCGGCTTGCGCACGTCCCATAACCGCGAACCGCTGCGCTGCGCTGCCGCTGCGAACTCGGCGTCCTCGCCGAGCATGTCGTGCAGTCCACTAACGATTTCCAGCCCCGCGTCGATCGCTTCGAGCACTTGCGCGCGCAAATCCGGCGGTAACTTTCCACCTTTGGGTGCCATACCGATGAGCAGCGAGGTAGCATTCCACGTCAGCGCATCGCGCACGTGGGCGACAATCGGCGCATCGCAGCGCAAGCGGGGCGCAACATCGGCGACCGTTTTGCCCGCCGCGTCGGGATCGATGACCGCAACGATATCGTCATTGCCGTAAGCGATGACGCCGTTCGCCGTCTTTGCGTTTTCCGCCGCGAAGCCCGGGCCTAAGATGATGTAGCGGCGCTTCATTCTTTAGTGTACGGCGCTCTTTTCGCGCACGCCCAGCCCCGGCGCGTCGGGCAGCTCGATCTTTCCATTCGCATACGTGATGCCTTCGAACGGATCGTGTTTTGTCAGGAAGGGTCCGTCGATATCGGCCCAATCAACGAGCGGCGAAATATGCGCTGCAGCGCTGGCCGAAATCTGGCTCTCGACCATGCAGCCCAACATCACTTTCAGATTGAGCGCGCGCGCAGTGTGAATCATTGCGAGCGCACCGCGAATACCGCCGGTCTTGACGAGTTTGACGTTAACGCCGTCGACGCAGCCGGCGAGTGCCGCAAGATCCGATGCGGTTCGCGAATCTTCATCGGTAACGATCGGAATGGGTGAGCGCTCGTGGATAAAGCGCAACTGCTCGGGATGTCCCGCCGGAATCGGCTGCTCGCAGAATTCGATGTCGAAGCGTTCGATCTCGCCTAATATTTCGACCGCGCTCTCGGGGGTCCAACCTTCGTTGGCATCGATGCGAATCGTGCCGGTGTATGCGCTGCGGATGGCTTCGATCGTTTCGATCTCGTCGCGCACGCTGCCCGTGCCAAGCTTGATCTTCAAAATCGGATGATCGCGCACCGGCGCAATCTTCGCGAGTGTCGTTTCGCGATCGCCGATGCCGATCGTAAACGACGTAACGGGAGTTGCGGATGGATCCAGTCCGAGCAGCCGGTACAGTGGTTGACCACAAACGCGTCCCAGAAAATCATGCAGCGCGATGTCTAAACCGCAGCGCGCAGCCGGCGGTATCCCCTCGTGCAGCAGCACGTCGAACAAAAACGGGTCATTGCAGCGCAGGGGGTGCTCGTTAAAGTAGGCGATGACGGTTTGGACGGATTCGTTATACCGCGCGATTGGCGCCGCTTCGCCGATGCCCTCGCCCTCGGTTGCCTCTAGACGGAATACCGCCGTGCGCGCAACCTCCTCGGTGCCCCGTGCAATCGTAAAAGGATGATTGAGCGGCAGTTCTAACGGCGTGATGGAAAGCGAAAGAATCATGAAGCCAGGCATTCCACCGGATGCGCGCAGCTCCTCGACGTACGTGCGAAGCATCGTGTGGCTGCGCCGGGACTTGCGGCTGCGCGATAATGTGGCACTCGCGCATGCGAGCCGCGCAAGCCAAAGCGTCGTCCCAGCGTTTGTGGTCGATCCCGCCATCCTTCGTAGCGGGCGCATCGGTACACCGCTGGTGTCCTCGTTCTTTTGCGCGCTCAAGTCTTTACGCACCTCGCTGCTCGAACGCGGCAGCGACCTGGCTGTGCTCTACGGCGATCCCGTTGAGGAGCTCCTAGCTTTGGCACGCCGCGTCGAAGCGCAAGCCATCTTCTTCAATGTGGACTACGAGCCGTTTGCGTTCGAGCGTGACGCCCGCGCGAGCGAGGTTTTCGAGCGCGAACGTATGGACGTGCATGCATGTTTGGATCACGTCTATTTCGGTGCGGATGAGATCGTGCGTGATGACGCAAGCGTCTACAAGGTATTCACACCGTATCGTAATGCATGGCTGCGCGCCATGCATGCGTCGCCGCGCGCAGCTGTCCCCTCGCTGCGCCTTTCGGCAAAGAAACTCGCCTCGCGCGACGTCGTCGGCAAAACGCGCACCGTCCCCTCACCGCGCGATTTCGGATATGTGCCGTTTGAGGTGCCGGTGATGAGTGAAGACGCAGCGTTACGCGTTCTCGATCGTTTTTCCGCAAACGGCGGCATGCAGCGCTACGCTCGCGAGCGGAACCTGCCCGCGGCGGACGCCACCTCGCACCTCTCGCCACACTTGCGTGCCGGAACGATCGGTATTCGCACCTGCATCGAACGCGCCCACGCATGTGCAGGCGAGGTCTGGGCGAACGAACTCATCTGGCGCGAATTTTGTCAGATGATCTTGGCGCGCTTTCCGCATGTGGCGCAGGCGCCGTTTATCGAGAAAGCGGCGCGAATCCAATGGCGTGAGGCACCGGAAGAATTTGAAGCGTGGTGCCAGGGGAAGACGGGATACCCGATCGTCGATGCGGGAATGCGCCAATTGAACGCGACCGGATGGATGCACAATCGCCTGCGGATGATCGCCGCCTCGTTTCTCACCAAGCATTTGCTCATCGATTGGCGCTATGGCGAGCGCTATTTCGAGCAGCATTTGATCGACGCCGACCTCGCGCAAAACAACGGCGGGTGGCAGTGGTCCGCGTCAACAGGAACCGGTGCCGCACCGTACTTTCGGATGTTCAATCCGGTGTTACAAAGCAAAAAGTTCGATCCGGACGGAGCGTTTATACGCGCGATGCTTCCGGAGTTGCAAACGATGACAGACCGCAACATTCATGAGCCGTGGCGCGTAAAGATGACGGCTGCCTATCCGTCGCCCATCGTGGACCACGCCTTTGCGCGGCGTCGCGCGCTCAGCGCCTATGCTGCTGCGCTTTAAGCCGGCGCGTTCGTTTCTTCGAAGTCGTCGTCGCCTTGCAGATCGTCGGAGCGCTTCTCGCGCTCCTCGGCCGTCCGGGCGATGCCACGGTCTTCCAATGGGTCGCCGTCGGCGGTACGCTCGATGCGTTCGTTGTCCATGAGCCGATTGTACCCCATTAGCGCGAGACCGGGGTAGCGACGCGATATAAAAAACCGCGATGATCGAAACGAACACTTTCACCGAGCGTTTGCGCGGCGTGCGCTTCCGATCCGCGGATCACGCGGCGCTCTTCCGCGGTATCGTACGCGCCTGCGTTGCGCGAAGTAAGCCGCTCTTCGCGCGCGGGATCTTGAACTGCATGCGCCAGTTCATGTCCAAGTCCTAGCGCAGGCGATTGGTGCCCGCCGCGCGTTGTGCGCAGCGCGCTATACGGATCCCAAGAAATGGTCGATGTAACGGGATCGAACCGGTCGTCTCCGTGATGATCGATTCGCACATGAATATCGCGTTGCAACGTTGCAGCTTTGGTAAAGAGCGCGCGTTCGCTGCGATCGCGGCACAAATAAGCTTTGGCGAGCGCAAAGTCGCGCTTTGCAGCGGTTGGTACGATAAGCGACATGCATGGTCTTCACGACATTAAGGCGCGCCGTCAAGTCTTGACCCGGATGGTACAGTGGAAGTCGCCGACTGCGCATGGCGCGCACCGCACCATAGGTGGTGGACCAACGAAAAGACCTGGGGAGCATCAGCTCCGGTAACGACAGGCTGCCTCGGCCGTAACGGCTGGTGGTCTGGCGCCCGGGCCGCACCCACCTGCGAGAA
>CAZERJ010000109.1:0-8703 GCA_964514445.1 uncultured bacterium
CGACGACGTGCACTCGGCCGCGCAGCGTTTGCGCGGCATCGTGCATCGCACACCTGTGGTCACATCGCGCACGCTCAACGAGCGCACGGGCGCGCGCGTGTATTTGAAGTGCGAGAACTTTCAACGCATGGGTGCGTTCAAGTTTCGCGGCGCGTATAACCGCATTGTGCAGTTCGACGAAGAGCAGCGGCGCGGCGGCGTCGTTGCATTTTCAAGCGGCAATCACGCGCAGGGCGTCGCACTGGCGTGCAAACTGCTCGGCGTGCCGGCGGCAATCGTTATGCCGCAGGACGCGCCCGCATCGAAGGTGGCCGCCACACGCGGCTACGGCGCAGAAGTGATCTTTTACGATCGGCACCGTTCGCATCGCGCCGAGATCGCCGAGAATCTGCGCGCGGATCGCGGCGCAACACTCGTGCCGCCGTTCAACGACGAACACATCATTGCCGGCGCCGGAACGGCTGCGTTGGAACTGCTTGAAGATGCACCGGAGATCGACACCGTCGTCACGCCGGCGGGTGGAGGCGGATTACTTTCGGGCTCATCGCTGGCGGCACACGGCGTCAACGCGAAGATCGAAATGTTCGGTGTTGAACCGCAAGCCGGCAACGACGTGCAGCAGTCCCTACAACGCGGGGAAATCGTCCACATCCCCGTGCCGCACACCATCGCCGACGGCCTGCAAACCCAAGCCCCGGGCGATCTTACCTTCGCGATCATGCGCGAACACGTAACGAGCATCGTCACGGTCACCGACGAGGAGCTCCGCGACGCCATGCGCTTCGCATTCGAACGCTTAAAAATCGTCATCGAACCCAGCGGCGGCGCAGCATTAGCAGCACTGTTATCGGGCGCACTCGACGTGCGCGGCAAAACCGTAGGTATCATCATCAGCGGCGGCAACGTAGACGCCGCCCGCTTCGCAGAATTGATAAACTAGCGCGACGTGCACCGCCGCGTCACGCTGAGCGTGTCTAAGTCGATCATGGCTTCACATTGCGGTGAGGCCTAACGTGTCATGGTGAGGAATCGAACCACGGCCGAGGCATCGAGGCGCGAACGCGCCTGGATCCCCCCGCTCGCCCTTATTGCCGCACAGCTCGCCAGCGGCTTCTCGTGGCTCCTGATCATCCTCGCAGCGGGCACCGGCAGCTTTGAAAACTCCCTCTACCGCTTCGCCTGGATCCACACTGTCGCGCTCGGCTGGATCACCATGGCCGCGCTTGCAATTCTGATCTTCGCGTTGCCGAACTTCATCGACACCCGGTGGCGCGCAGAAGCAACTGCGCGCTGGTCGTTCCTCGCATACGCAACCGGCGTCGCTCTGCTTATCTTTGGATTTCTGCGAAACGTCGCGATTTTGCCAGTTGCCGGTGCGATTCTGCTTGGCGCGCTGCTCGTCTACTTGGCAACCGCGTTCGCCACAATCGCCGGCGCCATGCGCGGCGAACGCATCCAGCGCGCAGTCGCGCGCGCTTTCGGCTTCACGTTCTTGTTCCTATTTGCAACGGCGGTTATCGGCGCAATGCTGGCCGCAGCACTGCCCGGCCGGTTTGCTATTTCGCAACGCCTACCGCTCACGCACGCAAACCTCGGTACGATCGGCTGGATCACGCTGCTCATCTTTGGCGTTTCCATGCGTACGTTCAAACCCATTACCGGTTCCGGCGGTACGCGTTTCCGCTGGATTCACATCGTATCGGGTTCCGCGGGCGGGCTCGGCGCGGTGTTGCTTGCTGCAAATGTATATTGGATCGGCGGCGCACTGTTCGCTCTCGCTGCCATTGTCTACGTTTTCGATGCGTTCGACATTCTGCTGCGCTCGCGCAATCCACACCGTCCGCCACAAGCGTTCATCGCCGCCAGTCTGTTATGGCTGCTCTACGCGTTGTGGCTTGGTGCCGGCGTCATCACCGGAAAACCTTGGCAAAGTGCCTACATGTTCGTGTTGTTGATGGGCTGGGCCGGCCAGATGGTGAACGCGCATCTGCACCACATCGGCATCCGGCTCTTAGCGACGATCTACCGCGGCGACGACGACGAGACGCAGCCCCAAGAACTGTTGGAGACGCGACTGAGTTGGTATACGTTTTTTTCGTTTCAACTCGCGATTGCCGTGGTCACGGTGGCGCTGCTCGGCAACAACGAAACGCTGGCAGCGCGGGGCGCGATTTGCGGCGTGACGGCATGGATCGCTATGGTGGCGAACGTACTGATTGCTCGCATGCGTGCGAAAGGAGCAATTAGTGGCCATCAACGATCAGTATGAGTTAGACCTTAAACGCGTCGCCGCGCAGCTGACCGCATCAATGCTCGATAATCACAATGGTAATTGGGATGACCAGGACACGGCAAAGGCGTTCAAGGTGATCTACGACGCGGTACGCCAAGCGTAGCCGCTGCGAGTTCCAAGCCCTCTTTACTGCGTCACGAGCGTAACGTCGCTCAGGTTCGCCGCCTTGACCGCATCGAACACTCGGATCACCGGCCCGTAGTGCGCATGCGCGTCTGCGATGAGGCGAATTTGCAGCCTCGGCGTTTGCCGCGCCAGTGAGGCAATCGCGGGATACAAGCCCTGTTCGCTCTGGCGAACGCTGTTGAGATAAATGTCCCCGGATCGCGCAACGGTCACGTCTGCATGCATGGGTGTTTTTACGCGCGCGGGCGATGCGCAGTTGCATGGAACCTTGCGCTCGAATCCGGGGGGCACAACGAGCGCCGCCAAAATCATGAAAATAACGAGCAACACCAAGAGCACGTCGGTAAACGGCGTAATGTTGATTTCAGAAAATTCGGCGTCCATGCAGCGTGAACGCCTGAACGGGCGTTAGGGTGACGCCGTGTATAAATCGCGCCGAGTCGGCGGCACTTCCACGCGTCCGTCTTCCTGCGGCTTCGCGAGCAGCGATTGAAACAAGCCGAGGCGGCCGCTGGCAAAGCCCTGTGCGCTTCCTGCTAAATACAATCGCCACGCGCGGTAACTTTGTTCGCCGGCCGCCGCGATCGCGTGTGCGCGCCCGGCTTCAAGGCGAGAAATCCATTCCCGCAGCGTACGGTGGTAATGTTCACGCAAGTTCTCGACGTCGCGGACTTCAAACCCAGCGCGTTCCGCGTACTGCAAGCTGTTTGAGACGCGCACCAGTTCGCCGTCGGGGAAAATAAACGCGTCCATAAAGCCTGTCGCTTTGCCTGTGCCGGGATGCTGCTGCGCGATCGCGTGATTTAAAAACAATCCGCCGCGGCGCAGCAGCCGGAATGCCGTGCGGAAATACTCGCCCATTTTGCTGCGGCCCACGTGCTCGAACATGCCGATACTGACGATCTTGTCGAACGAGGTCGCCTCGAGTTCGCGGTAATCGCGCAGCTCAACTGATGCCTGTCCTTGCAGGCCTGCTTCTTGAATGCGCCGCTGAGCTTCTGAAAATTGCGAACGGCTTAGTGTAACGCCGAGCACACGCGCGCCGAATTTTTGCGCCGCGCGGATCACGAGCGCACCCCATCCGCAACCTATGTCCAAAAGCCGCTCACCTCGCTGCAATCGCAGCTTGCGTAAGGAGTAATCGATTTTTGCGCCTTGCGCCTGTTCCAGGGTCGTGACGCCTTCGTCGAAATACGCGCACGAATACACCATCTCCGTATCGAGAAAGGTGCGGTAGAAACCGATCGGTTGATCGTAATGAAACCCGATTGCTTGACGGTCGCGATCGATCGAATGACGCTTACCCCGTAAGTGCGCTTCGCGCAGTTTCGGAAGCGTCGCTTTCGGAAGACGGCGCAGCTGGAACGCGGCTCGCAACATGCGGCCGCCCGTGAGCGAACGCCGCATCATCATGTCCACCGCTGCCTCGAGGTCACCTTCTATGTCCAGTAGACCCGCAGCAAGTGCGCGGCCGGCGTTTAAATCGACCGGCGGACGAAACGCCGAGCGCAGCGCCGATGCGTCGTTCACCACGAGCGTGAAAGGCGCGCCATTGCGCGAGCCGAGCTGCGATCCGTCCCATAGCCGCACAGCGAACCGGTTCAAATCCTCGCCGAACACCTGCTCGAGAACCTGGGAGGCCGTGCGAGTATACTCGTTCATCGTTCTTGTTGCGTCGTGCGGCCCATGGAATAAAATTCCGTGTTGGGACGCATGTCCATCACGCCGGCCATGCGGTTGGAAAATCCGAAAAATGAAGCAATGGCGGCGATGTCCCAAATGTCGTTGTCGTTGAAGCCGGCCTGATGCAGTTCTTCGATATCCTCGCCGGTTGCGGCAAAACCCGGTTCGTTGACGAGCGAAGCAAACGCGAGCATCGTGCGCATGCGCTCGCTGAGCTGCGCTGTGCGCCAATTGTTGGCGACTTGTTCGGCCATCACGGGATCTTTGCTCAGCACGCGCAGCGCTGCGCCGTGCGCGACCATGCAATACTGGCACCGGTTTTCGGATGATACGGCAACCACGATCGCTTCGCGTTCCACGCGCGAGAGGTTCGACTGACCTTTCATCAAGACGTCGTGGTATGCCATAAAGGCCCGAAAATGCTCGGGCCTTTTGGCGTATGCACGGAAAACGTTCGGCACAAAGCCGATCTTTTCGCGATTCTTTTCGTAGATCTCGCGAATGTCTTCGGGCAGTTCGTCCTCGGCGGGCTCGCCGAAGCGCGAAACGCTACTTAATTGCTCCGCAAGCGACATATGTGGGGATATCCGTTAAGCTTTTATGCACGTTGATAGCGATGTTCGTTCCCATGTACTGGCTCAGTTTCTTGCCCGCAAGAAACGTCGTCGATTTTCCGTTCACGACGTTGTGCAACGGAACCAGCGGCGCGGGATTGAGTTTTTGGCATGTTCCCATGTGAATGTGCGCGGGTTGCGCAGTTGCCGGTGCGCCGGTGAGATTAATCACCACTTGTACGCCGTTTGGTAACTGCATCAGACGCGCGGTGCCGTGTTCGCCGCTCTTGTTCTCCGCGCGCAGGACCCACGGTCATCGTTTTGGGCATTGCCGACGCTACGGCGCCGGTAAGAAGAAGCGTGCCGGCGAAAGCGGCGGCAATTCGTGCGATCATGGTCCCCCTTTCAACAATGAATGCGTTTATGGTAATTGACGTTCGATTGCAGAAACGGCCGCAACGGCGGCTGGAGTGGGAGCGGTGTCGGCGCGTTCCACGATGTCGAGCATCACCGCGAGCCGGCCGTTGAGCGCGGCGTACCGCCGGTTACTCTTGGCCTTTTCATACGTTCTGCCCATCAATTCGACAATCCGGCTCGCGAGCGAGAACTGCGCCCGAAGCACCGCTTGCGAGACGTGCACCCGCGGGTCCATGCGCAGCTGCAATGGTTGATTGTAGCTATCTCCGCCGGTGATGAACCGCACCGTGTACCTCCCCGGCAGCGCCAGCACGCCCTCGGGCGCTCGCGGCGTGTCGTGATAGATCGCGGAGATCGGATAGTCATAGCTCAGCGCGCGTGGCTCCGCGTAACGCAGGTTCCAAACGAAGCGGTGCATGCCCGCGGCTGCCGACGGCGGGCGCGTGTGTCGAACCCAGTACGTCGGAACCATGATTTCCGGATCGACCGCCGGCTCGACGTCGCTGTTCGTATAGCGGCGCACGAGGGTTCCACGAGCATCTCGGATCTCAATGGCGACCGATGCGGCATCGCTCGGTAGATAGTAATCCAGAACGGCGCCGTCGGGCGGGTTCTCACCAGCCGGTTCTTCCGGCGGAAGCGGTGTATCCGTCCAAAGATCTCTGCGCAGCCTGTAGGCCACCGCGGGTTTGATCAGCGTAGGTGCGGACGTTGCAACGTGTGCACGCAGCGGCGTGACGTCGTCGAGAATCCAAAACGAGCGCCCGTGGGTACCCACAACGAGATCGTTGCCGTGCACGACGAGATCGCGTATCGAGATCGAAGGAAGATCGCGCTGAAGCGATTCCCACGATGCGCCGTCGTTGAACGAAACGTACACCGTGCGCTCGGTTCCCGCATACAACAAGCCGCGCCGTACCGGGTCTTCGCGCACGACGTTGACGGGCTGATCCGGAAGGCCGCCGGTGATGCGCGTCCAGTGTGCGCCGCCGTCGTGCGTGCGATACATATACGGATGCATGTCGTCAAGGCGCATCCGGCTCACGGAGATGTACGCGGAGTTGCGATCGAAGTGCGAACTATCGATCTGCGTAATCTTGCTCCACGGCGTGAGCGCGGGCGGCGTGACGTTGCGCCAATGCGCGCCGGAATCGTTCGTCACCCATACCAGACCATCGTCGGTGCCGGCCCAGATCGTCTTCGCATCAACGTATGACGGACCGATGCTGTACACAACGCCGCGCTGTTCCTTCGCCTCCGCCGTTTTCGCAAAGTTGCCGATGTTCGGCGGAACGCCCGGGTGTTCGCGTGTCAGATCGCCGCTAATCTGCTTCCAATGGATGCCGCCGTCGCGCGTCGCGAACACGACGTTTGCACCGAAGTATAGCGTGCGTTTGTCAACGTAGTTAAAGATGAGTGGGTTCGTGCGGTTGTAGCGCAGTTTGCCGACAAAGAAGCGGCCGCCGTAAGCCGGTGAAACGCTTTGCGTCTGCGTCGTGCGCTCGTCATAACGCGTTACACTGCCGGCCCCGGCACCAAAGACAATACCGGGATGGAGCGGGTCCGGAGCAACATAGGCGTACTCTTCCGCGCCGACAGGATGCCAGTAACGCATCCAGATCTCGCCATCGTCGCTGCGGCTGATTACTTCGGCGCTTCCGCTTTCTTGCTGACCGCCGTACACCCAGTACGGAAAGCGGTCGTCGGTGATGACGTGATAGAACTGCGCCGTCGGCTGGTTGTACCAAGAGCTCCACGTTTGTCCGTGATTGACGCTAATCGTAGCGCCTTGATCGACGGCAAGCGCGATAATATCCGTGTTGTCGGGGTTGATCCAGATCGTGTGGTAATCGTCGCCGCCCGGCGCGCCCTTGATGCCGGTAAAGCTTTTGCCGCCGTTCGTTGAGCGGTAGGTCGTCGTGTTGGCAACGTACACTTCGTCGGCATTTTTCGGATCCGCCGTGATGCCGGCGAAATCTTGACCGCGGCCGCAAACTCGCTCTTCGCTATTTTGCATCTTCCATGTCGCGCCCGCATCGTCGGAACGGAAAATGCCGCACTTATCGCCCCATGTTACCCATGCATAAAGGCGGTTAGAGTCGCTGCCCGCAACACTGATCCCCGCGCGGCTCATGACATCCGGCAAACCACCGTGGAGCTTCGTCCATGTCGTACCCCCGTCGGCCGATTTAAAGATGCCGCCTTTTTGCAGCAGTTCCAGGTTGCCCGTCAGCCGCCACGGCGGATTGCGCGACGCCCACAGGTTCGTATAGATCACATCCGGATGATTCGGATCGACGACGACGGTTGATGCGCCGGTGTCTTGATCGCTTCCGAGCACTTTTGACCACGTTGCTCCGCCGTCGGTGCTGCGGTACAATCCGCGCTCGCTATTCGGCCCGTACGGGTGACCCATTACCGCTGCAAAAACGCGGTTCGGATCGCGCGGATCGACCGCTAGACCATTGATTTGCTGCGCGTCGCGCAGTCCCAAGCGCGTCCAGGTAGCACCGCCGTCGCTCGACTTGTAAATACCGTCGCCGACCGAGAGATCGGGCCTGCGCAATCCTTCACCCGAGGCAACATAGATGATGCGCGGATTGCTCGGCGCGATCGCCAGAGCACCGATCGAACCGGTATCTTGACCATCGAAGATCGGCGTCCACGTGCGTCCGGCGTCGGTCGTTTTCCAAACGCCGCCGTCGCTCGGCGCCATGTAAAAGACATTCGGCTGCGAGGCAATACCGGCGATCGAGACGGTGCGTCCGCCGCGGGTAGGACCGATGTTGCGCCAATGCAGCGCGTCAAATGGACGCGGGGCCGCAGCGATAAGCAGCGTCCCCAGCGAGAGAAGAGCGAGTTTTCGTGCGAGCATAGCGCCCGCCGTTTTCCTTAGCGGATGCGCTTACCTTTGCGCGCGTGCCGCGGTTCAAACGGCGCACCGACCTTGAAGTTGCCGCTGCGCGGAAGATCTTGATTGACGTCTTGGCAGCCGATGGGCGAGAAGTCGCGGCAATCACCGGGCCGCGCTTCGTAGATTCCGCAGTAGAAACGCCCCGGTTTTGCTTCTTTCAAAAAGACACACTGATCGGCCACGTCGTCGGTGACTTTACGCAGCCACCCGACGTAATAACCGTCCGCCGATTTGCGTTTGACGACGTACTTATCCATGACCTCGCGCGAGGTCATATGCAGATACTGCGCGATCCGCACCACGTCGTCGCGGCTGACGAACGGTTCATACCCGCTGCAACATTCCGCGCAGCCGGGCGGGCATGCAACGTTTTCGGGCATGTCTTTATGGTGCTTGCGCGCAAGTTCGATGACGCGCGCAATAGCGGCGACCATTTCGGCGTCGTCGTTATATTTGTATTCCCATTCGCGCTGCGTGACTTCGTTCGCATTGTAATAGCGCGTAATCGTTTGATTGTAGGTGACGGTGATGTGCTCTTCGTCGATCTCGATTTTTTTGACGCGTTCGATGGGTCGCGCGTCGAGCATTTCGGGATGAGTAGGTTGACCGGTCTCGCGTGTATACGCGCGAAGATTGATGAGATCGATGGTTTCCATGGCGCATAGGTTCTTCGCCGCATGCGCGGAAAGAGCCCGCATGCGCAAGGCCATCGGCGT
>CAZERJ010000110.1:0-8555 GCA_964514445.1 uncultured bacterium
CCAATCAGGACTTAGAAAAGGTTCTCGATACCACGGACGAGTGGATCACCACGCGTACGGGGATGAAACGCCGCCACGTTGCCGCACCCGACGAGGCTGCGAGCGATCTGGCGATTGCGGCGGCGAAAGAGGCGCTGGCAAAAACCAACCTCACGCCGCAAGACATCGATTGCTACATCGTTGCAACCGCCACGCCGGATTACATGTTTCCGGCGACGGCGTGTATCGTCGCGTCCAAACTCGGCGCAGCCGATAAGCCCGGTTTCGATCTCGAGATTGCGTGCAGTGGCTTCATTTACGGGTTGACCGTCGGCGCGAGCATGATCCGGTCGGGCGTCTACAACCGCATTATGCTAATCGGCACCGAAGTGCTCACGCGCATTGCGAACCGCAAAGATCGCGCGACCGCGGTGCTATTCGGCGATGGCGCCGGCGCAGTGATTCTCGAGCGCAGCAATGAAGATTGCTTTCTTTCCTCGGAACTCGGATCCGACGGCAGCCGCCCGGAACTGCTCTACATTCCATCGGGCGGATCGCGTTCGCCGCACAATCAAGCGACGATCGAAGGCGAGCAGCATTTTCTGCGCATGGAAGGCCGCGAAGTTTTCAAGTTTGCCGTCACGAAAATGATCGAAGCAACGGATGTCGCGCTGGAAAAAGCGCAGCTGAAGAAATCCGATCTCGATTGGCTCATTCCGCATCAAGCGAACCGCCGCATCATTATGGCGGCGGCGAAATATCTCGACATGCCGGAAGAAAAAGTGATCGTGAACATCGAGGAGTACGGCAACACCTCCGCAGCTTCGATTCCCATGGCGTTAGCCGAAGCGGTGGAAGAAGGCAAGATAAAGAGCGGCGATATTCTGGTCTTTGTCGGTTTTGGCGGCGGCCTGTCGTGGGGCGCCGTGTGTTGGAAGTGGGCTTGATGCGCTTAGCGGCAATCTTTCCCGGACAGGGTTCGCAGGTCGTCGGCATGGGGACGGATGTTGCCGAAAACTCCCCCGCCGCCCGCGATATTTTTGATCGAGCTGCACGCGTGCTCGGATACGACTTGCTTGCGTTGCAGAAGAACGGCCCCGAAGAAAAACTGCGCGAGACGCTGTACAGCCAGCCTGCGATCTTCACGACAAATCTCGCGATTTATTACGCGGCCGAAGATCTCGAACCGGTTGTCAGTGCGGGACATTCCTTCGGTGAGTTCTGTAGTTTGACGATCGCCGGTTCGATCTCGTTCGAAGACGCGCTGCACGTGGTAAACGAACGCGGCAAAGCGATGCAATACGCAGCGGAACGCGCGCCGGGCGGTATGAGCGCCGTCCTTGGACTCGATGCCGCGCGCATTCGCGAAGTGGTCGAAACCACGCGGCAAAACGGCGGACGCGTGCAGCTCGCGAACTTCAATTCTCCCACGCAAATCGTAATTAGCGGCGATCTGCATGCGGTGCAAGCGGCGGGAGATGCGCTGCTGGAAGCGGGCGCGAAGCGCGTCGTGCCGCTCAACGTTTCCGGCGCGTGGCATAGCGAACTGATGCTACCCGCAGTCGAGCGTTTTGCCGCGGCGGTGAACGCAGCGAAGTTTTCTGTGCCGCAATTCGACGTCGTCTCGAATGTCGATGCGCAGCCGTACCGCGACGTCGAGACGATTAGAACGAATCTCGTGCGTTCGATCACCGATGAAGTACGCTGGCACGATACGGCGAAGCGGCTACTGTCGTACGAACCGGATACGATTGTTGAATTCGGCGCATCGCCGGTGCTTGGGCCGTTGATGAAGCGTCTGGGCGGTAATGCGCAGGTCATGAATGTCAGCGACTTTGCCGGCGTGCGGAAATTGCGGGCTGCGCGTGTTTGAGGGCAAGGTTGCGATCGTCACCGGTGCGAGCCGCGGTATCGGCCGCGCGATTGCCGTCGATCTTGCGCGCAACGGCGCCTGCGTCGCTCTTGCGGGACGCGATGCTGCTGCGCTGCAAGAAACACGAGCCGCTCTTACTTCTGCGCGAGCTGATGCAAAATCGATCGTCGTTACGGGCGACGTCTCGGATGCATCGGCAGTCGAGGGCATGGTGGCGCAGACGTTGGAGCAACTGGGCCGCGTGGATTTCGCGATTGCTAATGCCGGGCAATCCGTGGACTCGCTCTTGCTGCGCCTCAAGCCCGACGCGATCGATCAGATGCTGGGTGTGAACCTCAAGTCGGCATTCTATCTGTGCGGTGCCGTTGCAAAGCCCATGATGAAGCAGCGCAGCGGCGCGATCGTGCTGATGTCGAGCATCGTGGGATTGATGGGCAACGCAGGCCAAGCTGCATACGCCGCATCCAAGGCTGGGCTGCTTGGACTGACCAAGTCTTTAGCGAAGGAATTGGGTTCAAGGAACATAAGAGTCAACGCCGTCGCACCCGGACTTATCGAGACGGCGATGACCGAGAAAATGCCCGATCAGGCTCGCGAATATCTGCTTGCGCAAACGGCTCTCGGCCGCCCTGGACGGCCGGAAGACGTAAGCGGCGCTGTCACCTTTCTTTGTTCGGAAGCCGCTGGATTTATCACGGGGCAAACCCTGGTGGTAGACGGCGGCGTTTTGATGTAACTACATCATAAGGAGACGAAATGTCCACCACGTTTGATAAAGTCAAGAAGATCATCGTCGAGCAGCTCGGCGTTGACGAATCTGAAGTGACGCCCGAAGCGTCGATCACGGATGACCTGGGCGCGGATTCGCTCGACCAGGTGGAATTGGTGATGGCATTCGAGACCGAATTCAACATCGACATTCCGGACGAAGAAGCGGAAAAGATCAAGACGGTCGGCGATGCGGTCAAGCGCGTCGAAGAAGCAACCGCGAAAGAGGCTTAAACCCTAGTCCATGCTAGAACAACTCAGCGACCGGCTCCAGGCGATTTTCGCCGGAATCACCGGACGCGGCCGGCTCAGCGAGGCCCAAGTAGGCGAAGTGATGCGCGAAGTGCGCATCGCTTTGCTTGAGGCCGACGTTTCGCTGCCCGTTGCCAAAGAGTTCGTCAACGCCGTCAAAGAGCAGGCTATCGGCGCGGATGTTCTAGCATCACTCTCGCCCGCGCAGACGATCGTGAAAATCGTCCACGACGAGCTCGTAAAATTGCTTGGCGGCGCCGAGAGCCGGTTGCAATTTTCCGATGCGCCGCCGTCGGTGATCATGCTCGTCGGCTTGCAAGGTTCGGGCAAAACGACGCACGCCGGTAAACTGGCGCTGCGTTTGAAAGAGAACGGCCGCCGCACGTTGCTCGTGGCGGCGGACGTGTACCGTCCGGCTGCTATCACGCAGCTGCAAACGCTCGGCAAGCAGATCGACTTGCCGGTCTTCGAAGAAGGCAAAGCCGATCCGGTCAAGATTGCGCGCGATGGCGTTGCCGAAGCCAAACGGCTTGGTCTCTCGACGGTGATCATCGACACCGCCGGCCGTTTGCAGATCGACGAAGAGCTCATGCTGGAGCTCGAGCGCATTAAAGCCGCGGTCAATCCGAAAGAGATTCTGCTGGTCGCCGATGCGATGACCGGCCAAGAAGCCACGAACGTCGCGAAAGTCTTCCACGATCGCCTTGGCATCACGGGCGTGATTCTGACGAAGATGGACGGCGATGCGCGCGGCGGCGCAGCGCTTTCGATTCATCGCATGACCGGCGCGCCGATCAAGTTCGTCGGCGTCGGCGAGAAGCTGAGCGCACTCGAGCCGTTCTATCCGGATCGTCTCGCATCGCGCATTCTCGGTATGGGCGACGTGCTCACGCTCATCGAACGCACGCAGAACCTGTACAGCGCGGAGCAGGCGAAAGAACTCGAAACGAAACTGCTCAAACAGCAGTTCACGCTCGATGACTTCTTGCAGCAGATGCGTCAGGTGCGCAAGATGGGCTCGATGACGGACATCCTGAAGATGATTCCGGGCATGTCACGCGCGCTGCCGAAAGATTTCGAGATTCCGGAAGCCGATCTCAAGCGCATTGAAGCGATCATCTGCTCGATGACCGCACGCGAGCGCCGCAATCCGGATATCCTGAACGGATCTCGCCGCAAACGCATTGCCGAAGGCAGCGGCACGCAAGTTGCCGATGTGAATCGCCTTGTCAAACGCTTCGAAGAAGCGCGCAAGATGATGAAGCAGATGGGCTTCGGTCCCGGCAGCAAGAAGCGCCCGCGCTTGCCGATGGGCATGATGGGCCGGTAAAAGTTTTTATTCACTCACCAACGTAAGGCAACTATGGTTAAGATCAGACTGCGCCGCATGGGCGCGAAAAAACAACCGACGTACCGTTTCGTGGTCGCGGATGCACGCTCGCCGCGCGACGGCCGGTTCATTGAAATTCTGGGTCACTATAATCCGCGCACGGAGCCGCGCGAAGTCGTCGTCAACGAAGCCAAAGCCAAAGAATGGCTCGCCAAAGGCGCACAGCCGTCGGACACCGTGCGCCGCTTGTTCGCGGAAAAAGGCATCATGGAACGCGGCCCCATTCCAACCACAAAGCGTAAGCCGAAGTCTGAAAAAGGCGAAGGCTAATGAGCTCGTTCGATGACGAGTTCGGGCTCTTCAACGAGGAAGCAGAAGAGGCCGAACGTCGTCCTACCCTGGGCGCGCGCCAAATTGCGTCATCGGAGAGTTTCGTCGACGACGTAGAACCCGAGGACGAAGCTCCGCGCCGCAGAGGCGGCGCCGGTGCCGCCGGCGGCGGTGCGGTTCGTGGTGGTTCGCGCCGCAAAGTGCACGGCAACAAACCGGAACGGCATAAAAACCGCGCGCCGGCGGATCCGGCTGCATCGCGCGAACGCGCTGCGAAGCTGTTGGAGTTTCTTGCGAAGAAGCTCGTCGAGAAGCCGGACGAAGTGATCGTCGACAATTATCCGCCGGAGAACGGGGAGCAGGCGGCAATCGAACTCATCGTCGATCCTGAAGATATCGGCAAAGTGATCGGCCGCAACGGCCGCGTGGCGCAAGCGCTGCGCACGATCATTCGCGCGACGGCGGAAGGCAAAGTCGCGGTCGAAATCTTCGACACGAGCGAACTGAACGAAGATGAGGACGAAGGCGACGAGCAAGGAGAATAACCGCATCGCCGTCGGCTACATCGCCGGCCTTTTCGGTATTCGCGGAGAACTCAAATGCGACCCGACCACCTCGGGTCGCTCTCTTTTCAGCGCGGGCGAATCATTCGACGCGCGGCTGGCCTCAGGCTCGGAAACGCCGGTAACGCTGCGCAGCGTTCGGGAACATCAAGATCGCCTGCTCATTACGATCGACGGCGTGGACGACGCAACGGCCGCTGAACGGTTCGTGAAGTCAACATTCTACGCGGATCGTTCGCGCATCGAGTTGGACGAAGGCGAATGGCTCGATCGCGATCTCGCCGGATGCTATCTTGTCGATCCGGACGGCACCGTGCTGGGCAAAGTCCAACGCGTGGAGCATTATCCGAGCTCCGACATGCTGATCGTAAACGGCAGAATGGTACCAATGGTAGCGGCGTTTATTCGCTCGGTGGACATTTCCACAAAGCGAATCGTCGCCGAATTACCACCGGGCTTGCTATCAGACGAAGACTAACGTCTTTACTGCAACCGTTCCGCAACAATCCGCCCCACTGCGGAGAGAGTCGCGTCCCGCTTCTGCGCGGGCAACGTACACTTCGTAAGATAAACCGCCATTGCGACAGGCGGTTGATGCGGCCGCCAAAGAACCGCGACATCGTTGCGCGTGTCGCTGTCGCCGTGTGCGTTTACGCCGCCGCCCGTGCCGCTCTTGTCGCCGGCTTGCCAACTCGCCGGTACGCCCGCACGCACAAGCGTTTCGCCGGTTTTGCTCGCTTTGAGCCATGCCGCCATGCGTTCGCGCGATTGTGGCTTCAACACGTCGCCGAAAACAACGGCATGCGCGTCCATTGCAATCGCGAGAGGCGTGGTCGTATCGGCAACGCCGTCAGGCGGTGAATCGTTGAGCTGCGGTTCGTAATGCTCCATATGTGTCTTCAGATCGCCGATCGTACGCGCGAAGGATGTGAGTCCCCGTGGACCACCCAGCGTCTCGAGCAATAAATTGGCGGCGGTATTATCGCTATACTCAAGCGCGGCAGCGCAGAGTTCCTCGACGGTCATGTAACCGCGGTCGACTCTTTTACGGGTCACTGGCGCGTATTTTAGCAAGGCGTTCCGATTAAATGGAATCGCGCGATCGAATCGCTCGCGCCCGCGATCCACGCGCTGCAACACCGCCGCACCCACAAGAAGTTTGAAGGTGCTGCACGTGAGGAAACGCCGGTCTGCGTTGTATGTGAGCAGTGGTTTGCCGTTAATAAGCGCGGCAACGCCCAGCCGTCCGCCCGACATTCGCTCGAGCTCCGCCAGGCGTTCATTCGCCGATGCCGCTGGTGCCCGCGGCGGGAATGCGGTAAGCGCTAACGACGTTAGCGTGCCGTATACGAATTGTGAGCGCTGCATGACGCGCGCGGTTCGCATGGTTGTTGCGGCGATCCCCCAAATCAAACACTTCGGCAGGCTCGGCGCCTCTATAGGGTGGATCCATTATCCGGCGGAGGGTTGAATGCCGATTAGCGTCGCGGCGAGTCTTGTTGAAGCCGCGTGTTCCGGTGGACTGGCCGAAGCGGAGCGGCTTATCGAAGCGGCGTGGCCCGATGCGTTTCGCCTTGCCTTGGCCGTCCTCGGCGATCGTTCAGCCGCCGAAGACGCAGCTCAAGAGGCGTGCATCGCGCTCTATCGCTCGATATCGGCATTGCGCTGTCCGGACGCGTTCCGGGTGTGGTTTTATCGCATAATCGTTCGAGAGGCGGCCGCTCAGAAGAAGCGGCGAGCGCGGCCGGAAGCCGCCGCTCACGATCGATTGGAACCGCGAGATCACGCGGCCGTTGTTGACCTGTGGCGCGCGCTCGACCGGCTTCCGCAAAAGCTGCGGGACGTCGTCGTGCTGCGATACTATGAGGACTTGTCAAGCCGCGAGATCGCGAGCGTCCTGGGTGTACCGGACGGCACAGTCCGGTTCCGGTTGATGACGGCAAAACGGCATCTCCGGGACGTGCTCCGCGAAGAACATCCCGATCCGCCCGCGGTCAAAACGCCTGAGGTTAGAACTCATGCAATCTGATTTCGCCACAATCTTCAAACGAGCGGTATCAGAAGCGCAAGTGCCCGCCGTCCCGCTCGCGGCCATAAGAAGCGCCGCGAATACTCGCACGCCTTATCGATCTTCGCGCCGGCGGCCGGCCGCGTTCTACGTCTTTGCGCTCGCACTACTGTCGGGAATAACGGCGGCATTCGGTGCGCAGATATGGGAGAAAGTCCATATCACGCTCGTTCCGGGCGGTATAACGAGTGTAGAAGCCCAAAACGTCAAGACGTTTTGGGAACCGGACGCGCTGCAACTGCGATCCGTGTTGAGCCGCGCGAGCTACCGCGTGATCGTTCCCAGCGGCCTGCCTGCAAAAGCACGCCTCGTGAATTTGGTGAGTTCGGGGCATGATGTATTTCTTTTTGACTTCAGCTGGCCACAAGGCGCCGGTAAGAAGCATAGCGGCATTGCTATGATCGTTGCTAATCCGAAGATGTTGGATCTGAAGCAAAAAGCGGCAGGCAGATCTTTCTGGACCGTTCACGGCGAGGAAGTGCTCTTGACGCTCAACAGCCTTAGTGCCCGTCAAATCGCTGCGATCCGCAAATCGATGGAAGTCCACCCGTGCACGCTACGTTCCATATCGGATCGGGAAGCGCAGATTTTGGGTCGCGTGCTACAGGGATGCTCGTACGAGCTTCGTCCTATCAAGTCAATGCACGCGCCGCGTGCGTCACAGCTGCGCGCAAGCACACGTTACCAAAGCCTGTCAACCATGGAGGTTCGCCTTGAAAACCACTCACTCGAAACTCCCAATGGTCATTGCGGCGGTTCTTGCGCTGCTGCTGATCGCTGCATCCGCACCTCCGCAATTGCCGGACACGCCCGCCGGACGCAGATTCAGTGCATGGCTCACGGCCTTTAACAGTGGCGACCGCGCGACGTACAAACGCTATTTGGAGCACTACAATCCCACACGGGTAAAAGATCTCGACGACGATATGAACTTCCGCGCGATGACGGGCGGATTCGACGTACGCAAGATTGAGCGTTCCACACCGACAACGCTCTCGATCCTTGTCCAGGAACGTAACTCGGACATGTTTGCGCGGGCAACGATGACCGTTCGAAGCACGGCCCCATACGCCATCGTAAACAGCGATATACGGCTGGCCGACCGGCCTGCGGAGTTTGCTTTACCGCATTTGCCGCAGCAGGAGCTGCTCAGCGCACTCGAGCCGCGTCTGCAGCAGGAAGCCGCCCAAGGGCAATTCGCCGGCGCTGTCCTGATTGCGAAAAATGGCACGCCGGTTTTCCAACGCGCCTACGGTCTTGCCAATCGCACCACCGGCGCGCCGAACACGCTCGACACGCGCTTCCGCATTGGTTCGATGAACAAAATGTTCACCGCTACGGCGATTATGCAGCTCGTGCAGTCGGGCAAAATCGGTCTGGATGTGCCGTTCG
>CAZERJ010000111.1:0-8395 GCA_964514445.1 uncultured bacterium
CGCGCGTCTCGACAGCCTGACCTTCGCGGAAAACGCCGCTTTGACGCAGCATCGCATCGACCAGCGTGGTCTTGCCGTGGTCGACGTGGGCGATGATGGCGATGTTGCGGATATCGGGTCGGGTTTTCACAGTCTTTCCTTCTTACTCAATAAACCGCGGCAGCGCAAACCAAAAAGTCGTAATCTTGCCAGGTTCACTCTCGTACCCAATCGAGCCGCCCATCAGCGAAACCAGTTCCGAACAGATGTAGAGTCCCAGGCCAATCGAGGAATCGCCGTTTTCACTAGCGCGACCGAACTTTGTGAACATCTTGTCGCGCGCGGATTCTGGAACGCCCGGCCCTTCATTTTTAACGGCAAACCGTACGCGGCCGGCGTCTTGCCTGATCTCGACGGCGACCACGGATTCGGGCGGCGCATACTTGGCCGCATTTGAAAGCATATTGGTCAGTACTTGTACGATGCGTCCGTCATCGCCGCGCACCCTGGGGACCGGCGCAAGGTACATCGTTTGAAATTCACGTTCCGGATGTTCGCTTTCCATGCGCTCCACCGATTCTTCCACCACGGAAACCGGATCGACCGGCTCGCTCTTGAGCGTGAGTTTTTTCGCTTCCATGCGTGAGAGCAGCAAGAAATCTTCAAAAATCCCCGACAAGCGCGCCGTCGATGACGTCAGCACGCGCAGCAGCTCGCTGCGCCGTTCAGGCGTGAGCGAATCGAAATGCGAATCCAGCAGGACCGTTGCGCCGCGGATGGCGGCCAGCGGCGAGCGGACCTCGTGCGCGACGATGCTGAAGAATTCGTTTTGTGCGCGCGAGGTTTGCTCGAGCAATTTGCGTTTTTCAATTTCGGCGGCGCGTCCGCGCGCGTTTCCAAGCGCCAGCCCGACGAGGTTGACGAAGAGCTGCATCTCGCGCATCGTGCCGGTTGAAGGCACGCGGTTGTCCGCGGGTCCGTCTACCGAAATATAACCCAACATGTCATCCGATGGATCGGTAAGCACCAGCGTGAGCGAATCGTGTTCGTGCCACGTTTGTTCGTCGGCGCGGATATAATGCTCGGGCGCGGCACCCATGAAGATGTTGTGCGACCACTGATGCTCGCGTTCGGCCGGGATGTAGAAGCAATGCGGAACGACCTCGAATTCCGGACGCAGCAGCTCGCGGATTTCTTCGCGGGGAATGTACTCGCCGAGGCGATCTTTGATCTGCTCGTAGGGGAAGCCGATGATGATACGCCGGTACATCTCGCCGCCCGGCTCGTCGCTGGCGACGATTGAAACATACCGCCACCCATAGAGCTCGCTCAGCCCGCGCGCAATCGAGTCCAGAGCGGGCAGCAGTTCCTGCGCTTGGAGAATATCGCGCGTGATTTCAAAGAGCCGTTCGAGAGGCACGTTGTTTATGCGGTTCGCCGGAAGGGTCCGGCTCCCCGGCTGGGCGTAAGCTAAGGAATGGCCGTCGACCGCCTGTTCGTTCATGCAGATTGCATTGAGGCAGCACCCGCCCATTTGCCGGAGGGCAGCGTTGATTTGATAGTCACCGATCCGCCGTACGGCATTCAAGGCGACCGCTTGCACCGCCATTACAACCGCAACGAGCGCTTCGTTGTAGACGGCTACATTGAAGTCGAGCGTGACACGTACAACGCATTCAGCAAAGCGTGGATCGCGCAAGCTGCGCGCGTTTTGCGTCCGGGCGGCCAGCTCTACCTCGTCTCAGGCTACACAAACTTGTATGACGTGCTCGATGCGCTACGCACGAGCGGCTTGGTGGAAATCAACCATCTCATTTGGAAATACAATTTCGGCGTTTACACGAGTACGAAGTTCGTCTCATCGCATTATCATATTTTGTATTACGCCAAGCCCGGCGGCAAACGGACATTCAATCTACAGTCCCGCTTCGCGCTCGATCACGCGAGCGATCGCGGCGGGTCGCAGAACTATCGCGATCGCGAGGACGTGTGGACGATCAACCGCGAGTATAAACCGGGACGGCAGAAGAACAAAAACGAGCTGCCGCTGGAATTGCTGAAAAAAATGATTGCCTACAGCAGCAATCCGGGCGATCTCGTTGTGGACTTTTTCATGGGCGGTGGCTCGACCGGCGTTGCGGCAATCGGCATGGGCCGGCGCTTTGCCGGCTTTGAAAAGTCTGCCGCTGCATTCAAAGCCGCTTGCGCCGCAATCCGCAAAGTGAAGCCGGGCTCGCTGCTCGAAGCACCGCCGCGCGCGCATGTCGTCAAGAATCGCGGACGCAGCTGGTCAGCAGAAGAAGCCAAACACCTTTGCGTGCGTTACGCAGCACTACGCGCCGGCGGCGCGAGCAAACAAGATATCGTGCAAGCCCTCAGCGCAGAATTTGAGCGCGGCGCATGGGCTATTCGAAAGCGTCTCTCGGTGCTGGATATCCGGTGATATCGGCGATCGCTTCATACAGCGGTGCAAGCCGCGCGTACATCCTGCGGTAAACGCGATCGTAGAGTTCGCCGTACATCTGGTGCGTGCGCGGATCTGGTTCGAACGTGCGTGCAACGCCCGTCATCGCGGTCACCGCGCTGCCGAAATCGCGATGCAATCCGATTCCCACCGCAGCATCGATAGCTGCGCCAAGTCCCGAGATCTCATATACGTGCGGACGTTGCGCAGGCAGACCGAAGATATCGGCGGTGAGCTGCATCGCAGCATCGCTTTGCGATCCGCCGCCGGCAACACGCAGCACGTCAACGTGGAATTTCCCGCGGCGCTCGATACGTTCTCTTCCCTCGCGCAGCGCATATGCAAGGCCTTCCAGCAGCGCGCGGTAGATGTGCGCCTTTCCGTGAACGTCGCCGAAGCCGATCATCGCGCCTTTTGCGTGCGGGCCCGGCGTTTTTAGACCCGGCGACCAGTACGGCTGCACCACCAGGCCGAGCGAACCCGGCGGCACATCGGAAACGAGTTCGTCGAGTTCGCTTTCGTCGCCGATTGCAAATTGCTCCATGAACCAGCGCACCATCCAGTAGCCGCGGAAGATCTGTACTTCGACGTTATACGCGCCCGGCAGCGCGGCGGGATACGGCGGAATGAAGGCAGTTGGCTCGACGTATCGCTGAGAGCAAACGTTGAACGTGGCGGTGGTGCCGTAGCTGATCGCACCGACGTGCGGATCGATGCAACCCGCGCCCAGCACTTCGCAGGCCTTATCCGTGGCTGCCGCGATAACGGGCGTGCCTTTGCGCAGTCCCGTATCATAAGCGGCTTCCGCGCTGACTTCGCCGAGCCGTTGCGAGGGCGAGACAAGATCCGGCAACATGGAGCGATCGACCGCAACGGCCTGCCATTTCCAATCGCTGTCCGCGGCCCAGCGTAAGTGCTTGTAATCAAACGGAATATAACCGACTTGCGAGGCAGCAGAATCCGCGAAGCTTCCGGTAAGGCGAAAGTTCAAATAGCCGGACAGCAGAAGAAATTTGTGCGTGCGTTCCCAAATATGCGGCTCGTGCGCGCGGATCCAATTCGCTTCTGCTTCGCTTTGGAAATACTGAATCGTTGAAGAGACGCGCGCCAATGCGAATGCGGCGCGCCAGCGTTTGTTGATGTGTGGAACTGCCGCGGTTTTGCGTTGGTCGAGCCACGTGATGGCCGCACGCAGCGGCTCGCCGTCGGCATCGACGTTGATCATCGTTGCGCGCTGCGTTGTTACGGCGACCGCAGCAATCCGCGTTTGCAATGAATCGTCTTCCTGCCACAGCCCCTTACATGCCTGACAGAGCGCGCGCCAAAATGCACGGACGTCATGTTCGTGCCAACCTGGGTGCGGGCTACGATACTCATCGAGCGGAACGCGGCTCTTGGCAACGAGTGTTCCGGCAGCATCGAAAATCAGAGCGCGCACGCTTTGCGTGCCGTTGTCTATGGCAAGGACGAGATCGCGATCCATCAGCGAAGCGCGAACGCTGCTGTTGCGAACTCCGGCGCGGGTACGGGTTTGCTGATGTAGTACCCTTGCGCTTCATCGCAGAGCATCTCGGAAAGAATGTCGAGTTGACTTTCGTGCTCGACGCCTTCGGCGATCACGCGCAACCCCAGCGCGTGCGCCACCTTGACGATCGATTCGGCGATGGCGCGGTCGGCGACGCGATCGATGCCGTTCACGAACGAACCGTCGAGTTTCAGTGCGTCGACCTGGAAACGTTTGAGATATGAGAAGGCACTGTATCCGGTGCCGAAATCATCGATGCTGATTCGCGGCCCGAGCGAACGGATCATCGCGAGGGTTTCGAGGATCGCCTGCGTGTTCGAGAGCAGCGTACTTTCGGTGACTTCAATGTCGAGCAGCGACGGATCGATGCCGGTTTGCCGCAAGATCAGCGAGAGCGTATCGAGGAACTCCGGATGCGCCAGTTGTCGCGCGGAAACGTTCACCGCAACGGTCAGCGGTTCGCCCGATAATTGCCACGTTTTGATTTGCCGGCATGCGTCCTGAAGCGCCCATGTGCCGATCGGAACAATTTCGCCGGTGTCTTCTGCTATAGAAATGAAGTCTTCCGGATGGCGGATTTTGCCGTCCTCGCCGACCCAGCGCAGGAGCGCTTCCGCTGCAATCACTTTTCCTGAACGCACGTCGATGATGGGTTGATAATGCAGCAGAAGGCGGTTACTCCAAATCGCCTTATGCAGCTCGTTCTGCACCTGGTGGCGTGCGCTGGCAGCTTCATGCATGGATCGCTCAAAGAATGCGTACGCTTGCGAGGTACCTTCTTTCGCGTGATACATCGCCGTATCGGCGTTGCGGATCAGAACACCGGGATCGGTTCCGTCGAGCGGTGCGCGTGCGATACCGACGCTGGCAGTGATCACGAGTTCGTATTCGTCGATGGAAAACGGCTCCGCTATCGCACGAATCAATTGGTGCGCTTGGCGCTCAATCTGCGAGCGGTCGGTGTCGCGCACGAGCATGAGGAATTCGTCGCCGCCCCAGCGCGCGAGCACGGCGCCTTCGGGGAGCATCATGCGCAAGCGATCCGCGGCTGCCCGCAGCAGCAAATCGCCGACTGCGTGGCCCAGTGAATCGTTGATATCTTTGAAGCGATCCAGATCCAGAAAAAAGATAGCGCACTGCGGATCGTTGTGACTGAGCGCTTCACTCAAGATGCGCTCGAGCGTTGCGCGGTTCGGAAGCGAGGTCAGTTGATCGTATGAGGCCATCTGAAGCAGACGCTCTTCGGCCTCTTTACGATCCGAGATGTCAAGTACGGCGCAGATACGGCGCACCGCCACGTTATGCTCAAACTGATATTGACCTTGCACCTGGACCCAACGCATCGAATAATCAGCTGTGAGCAGGCGGTGTTCGATCGAGAACGGCAGCTGCGTGTCAATGGACTGTTCGAACGCGGTGTTCACCGCCGCACGATCTTCCGGGTGAATCGACGACTCGTACATGCCGCGCAGTTGTTCGCTCGGGGTATCGAGTGGCATGCGGAAGATGCGCTTCATCTCCGCCGACCATTCCGTCTCGCCGGTTTGCAGATCGGCTTGCCAATTTCCAAGATGCGTGAGTGCGTGAACTTCTTCAAGTTCGCTGCGTACTTCGATCGCCTCGATGCGGCTCATGATCTCGCGCTTTTGCGCTTGCATGCGGAAATGTGCCGGCACAAAAGCGATGATGTAGCCCGCGCCATAAATGGACAGCGCGATCATGTTCGAGGGAGTCGTAAAGATGCCCATCAGGTACGAAAAAATGACCTGAAACGCAAAGCCGATCGAAAAGCCGGCGATCAGATCGCCGGCGCGGTACGACGCTTGCTGCGCTCCAATGAGCACGAGCAAACCGGCCGTCACGTACGCGTAGTTATTGTGACTTTCAACAACCAGTGCGATGATCACGAGCAGCGTGATCGTCACGTTGAGGAATTGCAACTGCGTGACGTACTTTCGCGAACGAGGTACCGCCAGCAGGACGACACCGATGATGAGGGAGCTCGCCATCGCGAAAAGCCGAAGCGGCATCGAGTCGTCGGTCACGCCCGGCACGGCCAAGAGCACGTAGTGGAACGCGGGCATGAAAAAGACAATCAGCCCGCAATAAATGAGGACCGTAACGTAGGCATTCTTTTCCAGCCAGGCGTCGTAGAGAGCCCGCGCCGTCGAGGAGATGGTCGGCACTTGACCCGTTGGTTATCGGCTACAAACGCTCGCTCCGCTAGGGGGCGGCTGAGTTGAACGGGTTAGACGTGCGGCCGGGAGGCCGACCGTCGGTGATGCGGCGGCGGTTAGATGCGATAAAAGGAGCGCCTTCACGATGTCGAGCCCTGGCTTAACCGCCGAAATCTGGCTGAGGCCACCCTTGTACGTGGCCTAAATGTGGCCGCGCCCCATCGTGTCGTCGCTAGGGGCGCTTCTGAAAGCCGATTTGAAGAACGGCGAGCATATGCTGAATCACGGGTCGCGATTTACTCGCGGTGCTTAAGTGCTGCTCACGCGTTCGAGATTGAACATCCGGTAGTCATCGCCGATCCCGTTGCGCTAGAAACGCATGGTCTAATACAAGCCACGTTTGCGCTGGCGGTTACGGTACGTATCGCAAAACTGCGTGCCGGATGTATTAAGAACGTACCGATCCGGTAATTCCTAAAGCGGACCTTAATTATCGTATAAGGACGTGTTCATTTTTCGTTTCCCCAGAATAGGAAAGTGAAAGCGACCTTTTCTGCACTAAAGCGGGCTGTTTCATTTCTGTGTCTTGCCGGCATCGTATCGGCATGTACCGGGAACGGCGGAACACCCGTTCCAGCTCCCAACTACGGCAAACTCAATCATATCGTCGTCATCTATCAAGAAAACTGGAGCTTCGACGCGCTTTACGGACAATTCCCCGGCGCCAATGGCGTAGGTCCGGGCGCATCCGTGGCGCAGGTCGATAAGAACGGAAACCCGATCTCAACGCTTCCGCAGCCGATCAACAACGGCGCACCGGACGCGCGGTTTCCTTCAAATATGCCGGTGCAGACATATGATACCGCGCAATACGTGCCGCCAAATGGTATGACGGGCGATATCATTCACCGCTTCTACCACGAACAGCTGCAGATCGACGGTGGAAAGAACGACAAATTCGTTTCCTGGAGCGATAACGGCGGCTTGGTTCTGAGCCAATACAACGCGACAACCATGCCGGAAGGGCAACTGGCCAAACAATTCACGCTCGCCGACAACTTTTTTCACAGCGCCTTCGGCGGTTCGTTTTTGAATCATCAGTTTCTCATTTGCGCGTGTGCGCCGAAGTTTCCGAACGCGCCGGCGAGTTTGATCTCCAATCCCGATCCGAACAGTCTGAGCGATGCGCAGGTGACGCCGGACGGCTACGCCGTGAACACGATCTTCTCAACCTACAAGCCGCACCCGTCGAACGCCAACCCGGCGAACCTATTGCCGCCGCAAACGCAGCCAACGATCGGCGACCGGCTCGATGCGGCAGGCATCTCGTGGGCCTGGTATTCGGGCGGATGGGACAATGCGCTCGCCGGCAATCCAGACCCGCTGTTCCAGTTCCATCATCAGCCATTCGCGTACTACCAAAGCTACGCCGACGGCACGACCGCAAAAGCGACGCATCTTCAGGATGAAACCAAGCTCTTCACGGCGATCTCCGGCGGCACGCTTCCGCAGGTCGTCTTCGTCAAACCGCTCGGTCCCGACAACGAGCATCCGGGGTACGCCTCGCTCATCCAAGGACAGAATCACGTCGCTTCGATCGTGAACGCTATTCAAAACAGTCCGTATTGGAACGACACCGCGATCATCATCACGTACGACGAAAACGGCGGACGCTGGGACCACGTTGCGCCGCCGGTAATCGATCGCTGGGGCCCCGGCGTACGCGTACCGACGATCATTGTCTCGAAGTTCGCCCGTGCGGGCTTCGTCGATCACACGCAGTACGAAACGGCGTCGATCCTTTCACTGATCGAACACCGCTTCAACCTCCAACCGCTCGGAACGCGTGACGCTTCGGCAAATCCATTTATAACCGCGTTTAATTTCAACCAGTAATTATCACACCATCGAAAAAGAGACCGCGGGACAATGCCGGCGGTCTCTTTTTTTCGGTTAGCAGAGCACCGATAAACCCGCACGCGTTTGGGGACGTATTTCGGGCTTTGGTGAAGCGTGCCGGCGCGTTCTGCCCGGCACCGATCGCGCCGCGGGGCCGGCTCCGGCTCTGCGCCGCGCGTCGAAGGGCGTCCCCGAACGTGGCCGAAACGTGGCGTCAAAGGCCGTGACAGGCTCGGGACGCGACAAGCAGGCAAGTGGAGTGCGCAAAAAGCCGATGAAATGAGGTTTTCCGCGATTATGGGAGAGTACGGGTCTGGTGGCCCGCACGGTCTTCAAAACCGCTGAGGCCGG
>CAZERJ010000112.1:0-8280 GCA_964514445.1 uncultured bacterium
GAAGAAATCGTACGATCAGAGCAAGCTCGCGATGATGCTTCAGTACTCCGAGACCACCTCGTGCCGCCGCCGCTTCATCCTCAACTATTTCGGCGAAGATTACGAACGCGAAAACTGCGGGGCGTGCGACAACTGCCTTCGTGCCGCCAAGCGCACCGTTCCGGCTCGTCCAACCGCCGCCATGGCGCCGCACCCGCCTGAAAGCGATGGCGCCTACCGCATCGCCGACATCGTTTTTCATCCCAAGTTTGGACAGGGCACAGTCGAACGGGCCGAAAAAGACCTGGTCACTGTGCTGTTCCCGAGTGTGGGCTATAAGACGCTGCTGGCTTCTGCCGTGAGCCGCAGCGAAGCCAAAATCGCCTAGTCTCACGTGAAGCTGCGCCGCTATTCGATCGCACTTGCTGCGTGCGGAATGCTGTTGAGCTTTGCCGCGACGCGCGCGCAGCAGATCAACCCGCCGGTAACGCCGGCACCCTCGCCGGGTGCGAGCGCTACACCGACGCCCGCGGGCTCCCCCGGCGCATCGGCAACGCCGTCAGGCTCCGCCACACCCGCCGGTTCGCCCACGCCGACGCCGACGCCACCTCCGATCGTTGTGCAGCCGCCCGCCGCGCAAGTCGCCGTTGGTGCAACGCAAACCGTGCATTACGGCTCCACGATGGGCAATGTGAGCGCAACTAGCGCACCTGCCGGCATCGTTGACGTCAGCGTCGATCAGGCGCATCAAACGGTACTGCTAACCGGTCGCGCTCCCGGTGCGGCAACCGTTACGCTGACCGACGCGCGCGGCATCAGCGCTACGGTTCCCGTTCGCGTCGCGTATCCGGCCGGCACGATTGGCGATCGCACCGCCATCCGAATCACCGGCGATCCGGCAAGCCCGCAGTTCGTCAAAGATGAAGCGCTGCGTGCAGCGCTTGCGCAAGTGCAAACGCGCGCCGGTGCAGAGATTGTTGCGAGTGCCGATCAAATCGACGTCGCGCATGCGCTCCCGCAAGATAATATCGCCGACGTCGCCGTCCCAATTCTGCTTCAGGGCGAACAGTATTTTTCCGTCGAAGGTACGGTGCACGTGCGCGTTGAGAACGTCGCGGCACCGAAGATTATGCCCGACACGCTTATGGTGAGCGACTTTCCGGAAAAGCTCACGGAAAACGGCGTGCTCTTCACGGCCGACATCAAACGCACGGCGCCTTCGCGTTTTTTATACTTTCACTACAACCCACCCGGCGAACCGGCCCGCCGCCTCGTCTTGCGGGTGCAAAATCTTTCGGCCGAACCTGCGCTGATGCAATACATCAGTGGCGTCGGCGGACCGGATCCCAATGAAATGGCTGCGGGACATGCAGCAACTGCCGAATTTCTCAAGCGCCTAGCGCAAAACGAGGGGCGCGTCACGGCAATTGCCGGCAATGCGACGATTCAACTCGCAACGCAAGAACTTCCCGCGCGCGACATTGCCTGCGCGCTCTTGCAACTGCGCGTGCTCAACGGCTCGGCGGTACATCTCACACTCTTTGCGCAGAACGCGAGCAGTCCGCCCGACGAACCCATTGCGAATGAAACGCTCCTCAGCGGCGATCATCCGCACGCGCGCGGCATCTATTCGATCCCGGAATTTCATCACAGCCGTCAGTGGAGCGTCAACGATCAGTATCTCGAGCTTCAGCTCGGCCAGATTCCGCTGCCCAATTCGATGAAAGGCGAAGCACTTTCCGGTGATTACGGTGTGCTAGAATCGTTCGTCATCAAAGTGCAGAATCCGAATCCACGGCCTGTAGCGGTGGCGCTGTATGAAAATCCGCGCGGCGGCCGCGCAACCGGCACGTTTCTGATCGACGGCATCATGATCCAATCGCACCAAGTGCCGCCATTCTCGCATTATAAGTTGCGCCAATACGTGGTGCCGGCGCGCGGTTTTCTGCGCGTCACGATTGAAGCGATCCCCGATTCGGGTTCGAGCTATCCGGTAAACCTCGAGTTCGCACCCGACGACGGCAGCGTCGCACCAAACGCACCAGGCTCACCGGTTTACTGAGCGCGACTTGTCACGCTGGAGCATGTCGATGCCTCGGCCACGGTTCGATACCTCACCATGACACTTTAAGCTCTACACGGCGCGTTCATATACCGTCCGCATCGCCTTTGCTGCACTGCTCCACGCGAAGCGCTCTTGCGCACGCGCGCGTGCATTCTGCGCACGTGTGTGCGCTGACTGCGGATCGCTCAGAATCTGCGTGAGCGCCTGCGCCCACGCGCGATCGTCTTCTGCATCAACGACGAGCGCGTCAGCGCCCGCAACTTCTGGTAACGATGCGCGATTTGAAACCACGAGCGGAACGCCGGCACACAGCGCCTGCGCTGCCGCATAGCCGAAGCCTTCGTACAGTGACGGTACCGCGACAACGGCGCACTGCGCATAAAGCTCGAGAAGCCGTTCACGCTCGACGTATCCTAGAAACTCGACCCGGTTCTCGATCTCCAAGCGTTCAGCAAGTGTGCTGCATTCATCGTGATACGGCGTGAACGGACCGACAGAAACCAACCGCACGTCCGGTATGTGCACCAGAGCGCGAATGAGCACTTCGAGATTCTTGCGCCGCTCCACCGTACCGGGAACCAAAACGAACGGCGTTTCCGCGGGCGCACGCCGGATATGCGCAAACTCCGATGCAACACCCGGATAAATGACGTGCACGCGCTGTCCGGCTGACGGCAATACTTCCAGCAGTTCGGTTCGTGAGAATTCGGAATCGACGACGATGGCACGGGCGTGCTCGTAACGTTGCAGCGAAAACCGTCCGAAATAGTACCGCGCATATGGCCGCGTATGCTGCTGCACTTTGAGCCAGGCAACGTCGTGCACCGTCACGACCGCGGGCATCGAAAGGTGCAGCGGCATCGTGCCGGCCGTGCAATGCAGCAGCTGCGCGTGACTTGCACGCGCGCGCTGCGGCAACAGCACTTGATCCCATACCACGCGTCGATCGAACCGCCACGGATCGAGCGACGGCTCCGCGAGCTCGACGATCTGTGCGCCGTGCGCACGCAGCGCATTGGCGAGGCCGCGCGCGTACTCGCCGATTCCGGTTGCGGTACCGTAGGCGAGCTGCATATCGAGCGCGACGATCATCGCAGGCGCGAGCGCAGTGCCGCAAGCGCGCCCGATCGGCCATTGAGCGCCGCCGCACGCCGTTCATACCGTAGCGCTGCTGCGCGATCGCCGCGGTCCAGGGCCAACAAACCTTCGCCCGCAATAGCGTCGGCGCTCGACGGATCGGCGTCGACGGCGTGTTCGAAATAACGCTGCGCTGCATTGAGATCGCCGGCGGCGCGTTCTTCGAATGCGGCCGAGATCAAATACTTCGCAGCAATTGGTGAGAGCGTTGCCGCTTGCTGATACGCCGCAAGTGCACCCGCGCGATCGCCGGCGCGATCCAAATATCGTCCAAGGTTCCACGTGGCTTCGGCGAGCGCGTCGGGATGATCGCGTTCTCGCTGCAACTTGCCGGTGAGCGCACGCTGCGCGGCAATCGTCGCTCCCAGGCCACCGGCTGCTCCCGCGTCAATTTGCTGCTGCGCGCTTTCGGCATCACTCGCAGCGATGAACTCGCGCAGCGCGCCTGCGCGATCGCCCTTCGCCAACGCAATGTGCCCCAACCATTCGGATCGCAACGGGCCGTCATGGAGGCGCTGCACGTACGTGTTGGCTGCGCGCAGATCGCCGCGTTGATACGCGCTTTGCGCCAGTGTCTGGAGTACGTACGGCGCAGGGGCCAGGCGCGCCAGCACGCGATACATGCGCTCACCCAGTGCAGGCGAGAGGTGCGACGGAATGGCGCCCGGCTGCGAAACCGGACTGTACACCGCGTACGATGCCAGTTGCACGAAAGCAAGCGCAGCGAACACCGCAGCACACACTGCGGTGGTGACAACCGGTGCGATGGCGGCGCGATGCACGCCGTTTAGAATTTAACGGTGAACTTGAGGTCTGCGCGCATCTGCGAAGATTTCAGATCCGGCCACAGTAAATCCTGATACCGGTATTGACGCGCGGAGAAGGTGATCGCGCTCGAGCCCTTCGGCAGCTGATACGTCAGGTTGCCCAAATACGTGTCGCGCATTCCTTGGAACGCCGACGTGTCGGTGAGCGCGGTGTTTCCTTGTAAATAGGTACGGTCGAATTGAAGACCGACGGTTAGCCGCTGGGTGACCGGAATAGCAAGCTGCGCGCTCACGTTCTGGCCGAAAATGTTGCTCACGTTCGGCGAACTCAGGCCCGCCTGCGCATCCGGATCCAGCGGCACGTATTGAAAGACGCCGGCGTTCTGGTTGGCCACTTCACTGACGCCGCTTTCCAGACGCAAATGCAAATTACGATCGCCGGCGCGCACGTTGAACGCCGTTCCGGCGCTGACGGACTGCGCACACGCGGCGGCTTCGTCCGCCGTGCCGCAATGCTGCATCGCGCCGAACGCGGTTTCAAACCGCAAATTGCCGACTCGCACAGGCGTAGAGACGGACGCCTGCGTACCAAGCCCCGGCGCATACGGCGTATACGTTCCAAAACGCGCGGGTGTCGCGCTTTGCGGCACGGTGACCGGCGCAGCGCTCACGGGCGAAGTGCTCGGAACTTGGACCGGCTGATTTTGCGGCATTGCCGGCGTCGCAAGATTCGCGGCCGGAATGGACGGATGGAACGATGGGTCGACATCCACGTTTGCCGGTTCGAAGGAAACGATCGCCAGGCCCGAACCCGCAGGCTCGTGGACGCCGCCGATCACTGAAGCGAAGTCGGCGTCGAGCAGCGCAAGACGTTCGTGGAAAATCGCGGCCGAAATCACCGATACCGCCGCGGGCTTGGCGCCAATCGGCGGAAGAAACGATTCGGAACCTGGAGCGAACATGCGGGCCGGATCCAGAGCGGCGTTGGCGCGCGCACCCAGACACAGTGCTACCAGCACTGCTACTGCGGCGATGCGATCCACCCGAGCCATTCTTCCTCCGTGCCCTTACTCCAGGGGGCAATTTCTACTATCGGCTAAAGTTGTTCACAGTTTCAAGGGTTCTTTTGGACTTTTTTACCCGGGACGGCCGAGGAAGCGGCGGGCGATCAGGAGGGCAGCGTAATCGTCAATGGACCGGGGTGGCAGCTGGAAGCTGAGCGGGATGAGGCGGCGCCACCCTCGCGGCGGGTGGTCGTGGAAGTAGAGTGCGCGGGCACGGTACGTGGTATCGGTCTCGTCGACCAGGTGGACGGGCACGGAAAGCCCGTCCAGTAGGGGGCGGATCTCGCCGGCGTGCGTGCCGCGGCCCAGCGCCACGGCGGAGATTGGATGGACGGCTGCGAGCGCGCGAAGGCGGTCGGTGAATGTCTCCACGGGTTCGATGCCGAGCACTAGCGCATCACCCGTCTCGTCTACGATCGCATACCCAACTTTGCGTGTCCCGGGGTCGATGCCCAGCAGCGGCATTACGGCGCCTTTTGGAGCGTCACAACCACCGGCACGCTAAATGTATGTTGATAGATGTCCGTGGCGGCAAACGCCGTCATGATGAAGTTGCCGCCGCCTGAAAGCATCGCGCGCATTTTCGACACGTCCGGCAGCATGCGCCCAGGCAGCACGTTCGAAGCGAAGTACGGCAACATCGTACGGCGCACCATCTCGCGCGGCACGTAGCTGCCGAGCAGTTCCGCCAGCGCAAGATCGGCGTTGGCGTTCTTGCCGCTCGGAATTGCGAGTGTCGCGATGGGCTGTCCGCTGGAGATCAGCAAGCGGTCCTGTTCGGCATTGATGCTGAAATGAATTTGATCGCCCGGATAGAGGTTCTGATCGGCAACAGCGGTCAGCAGCACGTCGTTGTCGGCGTTCATCGCTTGCATCGTCGGGCCGTTCGCGAGCATGTCGAGCGTCTTGTCGAGATCCTTAGGCTCAACGAATTTCTTCAGGCCATATCCGGGACGCGTATACGCGCGGTTGACGTACGCCACCGTCTGTTTGTAAAACTGCGTAACGATCTCTTTTCGCAGCGCGGGCGGATAGTCGCGGGGAACGCGGCCCACGGCGGGCACCATCAACTGGTCCAGATTGATGACGACCGGCGAGTTGCTGACCTTCTGCTCGAGTTCTTGCGCGCGCGCTTGGGCCTTGGAGATCTCGCTGTTGAGTTCGTTCAGGTGAAAGAACGCCGTTTGCACGTACGTGCTGGCAAAAATCGCGGCGAGTGTGACGACCAGCGCGATGATCATGCCGGTGGCAACGGCGACGATGGTGGACGTGTAGCGCGGACGGATGTTGAACAGCGTGAGCCGCTTGCGGCCAACTTGATGGCCGACGCGATCGCCGATGTATGCGATCACGCCGGCAAGGACCACGATGAATACGACGATGCCGATGCCGCGCAGCAAACCCACGTTATACCATTGCAGCGCGGTAGAGCCGAAGCCCTCCGATAACCGTGAAGATCACATTAGGCATCCATGCGGCAACGCCCGCGAGCGCAACGTCGGCTTGTCCTACATAAGAGAAAAACGTCTGCACGACATAGTAGACGAACACGATAGCGACCGCGAGTCCGAAACCCACGCCCGTGCTGGAGCCGCCGCGCACGGAGCGGATGCCGAACGGAATGGCGATCAACGTAAACACAAAACACGCGAACGGCGTCGCCAGTTTCTCCTGATAGGCCGTCACGTATTTCTTGTACTCGCCGGGTGTGAGCTGCCCGCTGCGAATGATCTGCGCAATCTGCGTGCGGCTCATGTTTTGGGGATTGTTGTTCGCAGCGCGCTTGGTAATGTCGGCCGGCTTTTGCCCCAGCGCCACTTGGAGCGACGGCGTGTCGGCAACCGTGACGGTCTGACGATCGGCGCCGAAGCGGTAGATGTGCGCCCCGACCAGCGTCCATTGGTCCACGTTGAACTGCGCTTTATCGGCAAAGACGATCTGCGTTGGCCGGCCGCTGTTATCGTACTGAATCAGTGTTACGCCCAGCAGCGATTGGCAATCTTGCGTGCACGCCTTGGCAAACGTTGTTTGCGAACCGCCTCCAGGCAGCGGTGCCGACACGTTCAAGTCGGACGCGAACGCGCTACGTTGATTGATAATCGTGTTCTCAACGATCGCCACTTGCGACTCTGCATACGGAACGACATCTTCTTGTAACGCAAGCGTGACGAACGAAAGCGCAAACCCCGCAAGCAGCAGCGGCGTGACGATGCGCACGAACGTGATGCCGCCGGCTTTCATCGCGGTGATCTCGCTCTCGCCCGTCAGACGCTGGATCGTCAGCAGTGTGCCAAGGAGCAGCGCCATCGGAATGGTCAGCACCACCATTCCGGGTAGCTGCCAAACAAAGGCATCGATCGCGGCCCACAGCGGCGCGTGCGTCTCGGAAACAATGCGTCCGATCGCAATGATCTGCGTTGCGGCAAAGATCAGCGTGAACGCCGAGAGCCCGAATATGAATGGCCCGACCAGCTCGGCCAGCACATACCGGTCGAGGATCTTCGGCCAAGCAACCCTCAAAGACGAAACCCTTCGCCCAAATAGAATTTTCGGGCAACCGGACTCTCGAGCACTTCGTGCGCCGAGCCCGACACTTCAATCTTTCCCTGATTCAAGATGTACGCGCGATCGACGATTGCCAGCGTTTCGCGCACTTGGTGATCCGTGATCAACACGCCCAGGCCGCGATCACGCAGCTGCCGGATCATCGCCTGAATATCCGCAACGGCGATTGGATCGATGCCGGTGAACGGTTCGTCGAGTAAAAGAAACGCGGGTTCGGTCGCAATCGCCCGCGCGATTTCGACGCGGCGGCGCTCGCCCCCGGAAAGACTGTCGCCGCGCGCATTTACGAACGCAAGCAATCCGAATTCATCGAGCAGCGGGCCTAAGCGGCGGTCTTGCTCGACGCGCGGTAATCCGTGCATCTCCCAGATCAAGCGGATGTTATCGCCGACCGAAAGTTTACGGAAGATCGAGTTTTCTTGCGCCAAATACCCGATGCCGCGGCGCGCGCGCATGTACATCGGTTTGCTCGTCAGATCGACGTCACCGTTTTCCGTCTGCAGCAGCACGGTACCGCCGTCTGGTTTGACCAGGCCAACGACCATGTAGAACGTCGTTGTCTTGCCTGCGCCGTTGGGGCCGAGCAATCCGACAACTTCGCCTTTATGCACTTCCGCGCTCACGCCGTTCACGACGGTGCGCTCTCCGTAGCGTTTGACCAATTGGCGCATCAAAATTTGCGAGGACACTAGTTGATCACCAT